>VGEO01000047.1 GCA_016869275.1 Alphaproteobacteria bacterium
CAGGAGCAGCGTCGCGCTGCCGCCGCCGCCGTTGGGTCGGGTTTCCCGGGCCGCGGCGGCGGTACGGCCGCCGGCCGAACTCGGCGCCGGTTAGCGCCCCTCGCGGCGCCAGCCGAGCGCCAGCGCGCCGACGACCAGGATGAGGACGAGGTAGGGCGGCATCAGCGGCAGCTGGCTCACACCGGTGATGACGTAGCTCCCGCTCCGCACGAGGCCGATCCAGCCGGGCCCGGCCGAGTCCTGCCCGGGGCGGATGCGGCGAACGTCGGGGACGGCGCGCGACGCCAGCCGCACGATCGAACCGCCCGACGCCTTGACCGCCGGCGCCAGGAACTTGTCGGTCGAGCGGACGTCCGAAAGCTCGAGCGCGTTGGCCGACCCGACCGCAGCGACCGCGCTCTTGTTGCCGTCGTCCAGGCGATACAGGCCGATCTCGTCGACGGCGATGGTGGTGCGGGCAGCGCCGTCCTTGGCGGCGCCGAGCGCCAGCGTTTCCTTGGCGCCGCTCGGCTTGGTGAGCGTGACCGAGCGCTCCTCGGGCGACAGGCTGCGGCGTTCGATCTCGATTCGGTTGCCGGTCGTGGTCGTCCGGATTTGCTCTTCCTCGAGATCGGGTTCCTTCATCAGCCAGTGGGCGAGCCGGCGCAACAGTTCGGCTTGCGGTCCGCCGCCTTCGTAGCCGCGCGTCCACAGCCAGGCGTGATCGGAGAGAAGCTGGGCGACCCGGCCCTTGCCGACCCGATCGAGCACCAGCACCGGCTTCTCGTTGATGCCGTTCATGAGCGTGTTGCCGCGGTCGGAGTTGACCTCGACCATGCGGAACCAGCGGCCCCATTCCGGCCGGTCGGGATCGCCGCCCGGCAGCGCGGTGGTCACCGGATGGCGGCGCCCCACCGACGTCAGCATCGGCTTGAAGCCGCGCTCGAACACGGCGCCGGTCGGCTCGCTCGGCAGCACCTGCGAGATCGGCGTGCGGTAGAGCGAGAGCGGGCTCGCGAACTGCGGGCCGGCGGCTTCGAGCAGCGCACCGCCGCCGCGCACGTAATCGACGATGTTGCTGTAGTAGGCGAGCGGGATGATGCCGCGGCGGTGGTGGCGATCGAACACAATCAGGTCGAACTCTTTGAGTTTGAGCTCGAACAGTTCGCGGACCGGGAAGGCGATCAGCGACAGCTCGCGGACCGGCGTGCCGTCCTGCTTCTCTGGCGGACGCAGGATCGTGAAATGCACGAGGTCGACCGAAGGGTCGGCTTTGAGCAGGTTGCGCCAGGTCCGCTCGCCCGGATGCGGCTCGCCCGAGACCAGCAGGACGCGCAGGCGGTCGCGCACGCCGTTGATGGTGGCGATCGCGCGGTTGTTGTCGAGCGTGAGCTCCTGGGCGCCGCCATCGACCTCGATCTCGACCACGGTCTGGCCGCCGTGATCGAGTTCGAACGGGATGACGCGCGCGGTTCCGACCGGCACCGAGTAGGGGACCGCGTCACCGCCGTCGAGCCGGAGCATGACGCGCGCGTTAGCGCGGCTGCCGGCCGGCACCGCGTCGTCCTCGACCCGGACCCGGAGCTCGAGCTTGCGGCCGACGATGCCATAGGTCGGGACCTGTTCGACCACTAGCCGGCGGTCGCGCTCGTCGGGATGGCCGGTGAGGAGCACGTGCAGCGGGCCGCCCAGCCGCCAGGCGCCGTCGCCCGGAATATCGTGGACCTGGCCGTCGGTGACGAAGATCGAGCCGGCCACGCGCTCGCGCGGAACGTCGGCGATCGCGTCGGCCAAGGCGGTGAACAGCTGGGTGCCCTGGCCTTCGCGGCCGACCAGCGCGCTGGCATCGACCTTGCCGGCCCGGACGACGCGGACTTCAAGATCTTTCTGCTTACCGAGCTTGGCTTCGAGCGCGGCGACCGCCTGCTCGGCCGTTTTCATCCGGTCGCCGATCGCCTGGCTCGGGCTCTCGTCGAGAACGACCGTGACGATGTCGGGCAGCTGGTCGCGTTCTTCGCGGACGAAGGTCGGATCGGCGAGGCCGAGCAGGAGCGCGGCGATCGCGAGTCCGCGCCAGCCGGTACCGGGCGCGCGCCGGTAACCGGCGTAGGCAAGGGCGAGCGCCGCGACGAGCGCGAGCGCGAGCCATAGCGGCCACGGCACGAACGGCGTGAAGACGATGTCGGTGACGTTGGTCATGGCGCGCTCACTGCCCGAGCCGTTCGAGGATCGCCGGGATGTGAACTTGGTCGGCCTTGTAATTGCCGGTCAGCGCGTACATCACGAGGTTGACGCCGAACCGGTAGGCCATCTCGCGCTGACGTTCGCCGCCCGGCACCACCGCCGCCATCGGCCGGCCTTCGTCGTTGATCGCCCATGCCGCGGCCCAGTCGTTCGAGCCGATCACGACCGACGAGACGCCGTCGTTGACGCCGCCGCCCAGGCGCTCGACCCACACTTTGCCGCTGGCCCAACGGCCCGGAAACTCGGTCATCAAATAAAACGATCGCGCGAGCACGTGGTCTTCGGGCACCACCGCGAGCGGCGGCAGGTCGAGTAGACGCAGGATCTGTCGGAGCTTGGCCATCGAGCCGCCGCCGCCGCCGCCGCCGAGGGTCGGAGTCGAGGTGCCCTGGTCGCGGGTATCGAACAGCACGATGCCGCCGGTCTTCAAATAGCGGTCGACCTTGGCCTGGGCGGCCTTGCTCATCGCCGGCTGGCGTTCGTCGACCACCCAGTAGAGCAGGGGGAAAAACGCCAGCTCGTCGCGTTCGATGTCGACCCCGACCGGCGGACCGGGCTCGACCGAGGTGCGCTTGTTGAGGACGTCGCCCAATCCGACCAAGCCGGCGCGGGTGATGGCATCGAGGTCGGCGACGCCGATCTTGACGTAAGCGAGGTGGGTTTCGCGCGACGACTCGAGCGCGAACCTATCGCCGGCCGGTTGCGCGAACGCGGCCGGCGTGCCGGCCGCGGCGACGAGCAGCGCGATCGCACCGGCCGCCCGCACCGCCGTCGGGACCAACAAGCCGCGCAACCACAGGCTCGCGACGATGTCGGCCAGCGCCAACACGAGGGCGAGCCCGAGCAGCCACGGCTTCAAGTCGAGCTCGGGCGTGCGACCGTAGGCGGCGCGGCTCACGCCCGAAGGCAGCGCGCCGATCGCCCGATAGTCGGCGACCGCCGGCCCGAGGTTGATCGAGCGGCGCGAGTCGGGCAGTCCGTAGTAGCCGGGCGGGTGCTGCGGTCCGACCTTGGCGGTTGCGAGATCGGCGAGCTGGACTGCTTGCGCGCCCGGGGTCGGGGCCGCGAGCTTGCCGTAGCCGTCGAGCGTCGCGAGCGGCGGCAGGGCGACGTTACCCTGGGCGCCGGTCACCCCGTGCGAGAGCGCGATCACGCGCCTCAGCATCTCGACGAACAGGCCCGAGAGCGGCAGGTTCGACCAGTCCGGATTGGCGGTGATATGGAAGAGGACGATACGGCCGCGGCCGCGTGCGGTGTGCGTGACGAGCGGCGTGCCATCGGCCAGCCGCGCCCATGTCCTTTCGGCGAGGTCGAGCGCCGGCTCGGCCAGAATCTGACGGTTGACGACGACGTCGTCGGGCGCAGCGAGGCCGAAAAACGGGCTCGTTTCCGGGAACGCCGCGAGCTTGGCTGGCGTCGCCCACGCCATCGCGCCGCCGATGGTACGGCCGCCGCCGCGCAGCTTGATCGGGACGAGGTCGTCGACGTTGAGCGCGAGTTTGGGGCCGGCGAAGCGGATCAGCACGCCGCCCTTTTCGAGCCACGCCACCAGCTTGTCGCGCTCGGGTCCGATGATCTGCCCGACGTCGCTCACCACCAGGACCGCGAGTTCCTGATCGATCAGGTCCTTGAGCGAACCAGAGCGGACTTCGGCGAACGGTTCGAGCGCCCGCTCGAGGTAGAACAGGCTCGAGAGCAAGGGCTGCGACGCTTCGGTGGCATCGCCCGCGACCAGCCCGACCGGCCGGCGTCGCCAGCGCTCGTCGAGCAGCACCACCGTGCCGGCCGACCGTTCGCCTTCGATATCGAGCCGGACGATCTTGTTGCGGGCTTCGCTCGGCAGGTTGAGATCGATGTCGGCCGCGCTGGCGCCGCGTGCGAACTTGAGCCGCTCGCGGGCGATCAATTGCCCGTCCTCGCCGCTCGCCCGCACCCAGACGTCGCGCTCGCCGACATCGTCGCCGCGCCGGGCGCGGATGCCGAGGTGGGGGCCGTCGGTCTTGGGTGTGTTGAGCACGAGCGGCAGATCGAACGGCGGGTCGACCAGGACGCGCACCGGCCCGAGCCGCGCCAACGCTGCGCCGAAGGCGTCTTCGTCGCCGGCGAGACCGTTGGTGAGCCACACCACTTCGGCCTCGCCCTCGAGCCCGGCGATGCCAGCGGCGGCCGCACGCCGGTCGGCGGGCCACGGCTTCGGCTTGAGCGCCTGCACCTGCCGGCGCGCGTCGGCGACGTTCAAAAGGCCGGCGGTGCGCTGGCGGGCGCCGTCCTCCGGCGGCGCGGTGGTGATCAATTTGACCGGGCGGTTGCGCCGCTCGGCATCGGCCAGCAATTCGGCGAGCGCTTCCTCGCGCGTTTTCCAGCGCGCCGCTGCGGACCAGTCGTCGTCGACGGCAATGACGAGCGGGCCGCTGCCGGCCAGCTTGGCGGCGGGATTGAGCAGCGGGTGGGCGAGGGCAATGATCGCAATCGTCGCCAGCGCCAGGCGCAGGATCAGCAGCCAGAGCGGCATGTGCGCCGGCGTCTGTTCCGGGGTCCTGAGACCGAACAGCAGCCAAACCGCCGGGAACGCGATCCGCTGCGGCGAGGGCGGCGTCACCTTGAGCAGCCACCAGATCAGCGGCACTGCGGCCAAGGCCGCAAGAATCCACGGGCTCAGAAACGCGAGCGCGCCGAGCGTCAGCATGGCGTCAGCGCGGTTCGGGTCGCGCGTTCAAATCCAGTCATCTGACATGCCCTGGTAGAGCGCGAGCAGCGCGGTTTGCGGCGAACGGTCGGTGCGGTGCGGCAGGAACGTCCACCCGGCTGCGCGGGCGATATCGGATAGGCCCTGGCGGTGCTCGCGCAGGCGCCCGAGGTAGTCGGCACGTACGGTTTGCACGCGATCGAGCAGGACGCGGCCCTCGTCCTCGAAGCCGCGGAACTCGGTACGGCCGGCGAACGGAAATTCCTCTTCGACCGGATCGAGGACCTGGACCAAGTGGCCGTCGACGTCGTCGGCGCCGTAGGCGCACACCAGCCCGTCGACCTCGGCGAGCGGCGCGAGAAAATCGCCGAACAGAACGACGCGGGCGTGGCGCGGAATCCGGACTGGCTGCGGCACGCTGAGATCGGCGCGGCCGATCCGGACCAGCGTTTCGGCCAGCCGCAGCATCGCATTCTGGCCGGTGTAGGGGACGCGGTCGCGGCCCAACAGCGCGATGTGTTCGCCGCCCCGCACCAGAAGCGAAGCGAGCGCCATCATCAGGATCGTGGCGCGCTCGTGCTTGGTCGGCAGCGCATTGGTCGAGCGGTAATCCATCGAGGCCGAGGAATCGCACCACAGCCATACGCTCTGGGCCGCTTCCCATTCGGTTTCGCGGATGAACAGGCGTTGGGTTTTGGCGGACTGCCGCCAGTCGATCCGGGTCGAGGGGTCGCCCGGTTGATACTGGCGAAACTGCCAGAAAGCGTAGCCGCTCCCGACCCGGCGGCGGCCGTGCACGCCCTGGGCTACGGTCGAAGCCACCCGCTCGGCCGCGACCATCAGCGGCGGGAACGACGCCGCCAACAGCTCGGCGCGTTGGCGTGCGGTCGCGGCGGTCATGCGCGCGATCCCGGGGCGCCGTTCAGCGGAGCGGCTCGCACAACCGGTCGATGACGTCGCCGATCGCCACGCCGTCGGCGCGGGCGCCGAAGGTGAGCGCCATGCGGTGGCGAAGCGTTGGCTGCGCCAGCGCGAGCACGTCCTCGACCGAGGGCGCCAGACGACCGTCGAGCAGGGCGCGCGCCCGGATCCCCAGCATCAGCGCCTGGCTCGCGCGCGGGCCCGGCCCCCAGGCGACGTGCTTGCGGATCTCCTCGTCCGCGCCGCTCTCGGGGCGGCCGGCGCGGACGGTCCGGAGGATCGCCTCGACCACCGCCTCGCCGACCGGGATGCGCCGGATCAAGCGCTGCGCCATCATGAGGTCGGCCGCCGACATCACTTCGCCGAGCGGCTCTTCGTCGGTGCCGGTGGTCGCGATCAGCATGCGCCGCTCGGCATCGAGGTCGGGATAGCCGACATCGATCTGGATCAAGAAACGGTCGAGCTGCGCCTCGGGCAGAGGATAGGTGCCCTCCTGCTCGAGTGGGTTTTGGGTCGCCAGCACATGGAACGGCGCCGGCAGGGTATGGCGCTCGCCGGCGACCGAGACCTGCTTCTCCTGCATCGCCTGCAGCAGCGCGGACTGGGTGCGCGGGCTCGCCCGGTTGATCTCGTCGGCCATCAGCAGCTGGCAGAACACCGGGCCCGGAATGAACCGGAACGTGCGCTTGCCGCTTTCGCTCTCCTCGAGCACTTCCGAACCGGTGATGTCGGCCGGCATCAGGTCGGGGGTGAACTGAATGCGCTTGGCCGACAGGCCGAGCACAACGCCGAGCGTTTCGACCAGCCGGGTCTTGGCGAGGCCGGGGACGCCGATTAGGAGTGCGTGGCCGCCGGCCAACAGCGTGATCAGTGTTTGGTCGACGACGTCGCGCTGGCCGAAGATGACGCGGCCGATACGCTCACGCACGCTCGCCAGCCGGGCGCCGAGCCGGTCGACCTCGGCCAACAGGGCGGTGGCGTCGCTGGCGGCGTGGTGCGTCGTCGGCGATACTTCGGATATACTCACTGGCAACCTCCACGGACCCTGATGATGGCGTTTTGGTCATGGCCGCAGCGACCCGCGACCGTCCGGGCATGACCGCTTCGGCGACCGATTCTACACGATTGGGCGCCACGAAACCCGGCGGCGAGACCATGCCGGCCCTGTGCGGCGATATCGATATGCGGATTGGACGCGACGGCACGTGGTTTTACCACGGCTCGCCGATCGGTCGCAAACCGCTGGCCCGGCTGTTTGCCTCGGTTTTGCGCCGCGAAAGCGACGGCAACTACTATCTGGTGACGCCGGTCGAGCGTTGCTTGGTGCGGGTCGACGATGCCCCGTTCGTGGCGGTGGAGGTGAACGCGACCGACGCCGGACCTCAGCAAGAACTTACCTTTCGCACCAACCTCGATGACCTCGTGAGCGCTGGGCCCGATCATCCGATCCGCGTCGCCCACAACCTGCAAACCGGCGAACCGGCACCCTACATCCATGTACGCGACCGGCTCGAAGCGCTGATCGCGCGCCCGGTCTACTATGAATTGGTTGACCGGGGCGTAGAAGCAACCGTCGATAACAAACGCGTGTTCGGGGTCTGGAGCCGCGGCGCGTTTTTCGCGCTCGGCCCGACCGAGGAGCGATCTTGAAATCGCCGCCGCCATGAACCTCAAACAATCGATCATCGAACGCCTGGTGCCGGTCAATGGAACCGCCGGCGTCATCCGCGGCTCGACCCGGGGCGATTGGGATCTCAATCCCGACGTGCGCGGCCTGCTTCGCGAGCGCTTTCCGAGCTTCAAACCGGCGGCGGTGCTGGTGCCGATCGTCGAGCACGCGAGCGGCGCCACGGTTCTCCTGACGCAGCGGACCGCGCATCTCGCCGACCACGCCGGCCAGATCAGTTTCCCCGGTGGCCGCGTCGAGCCGGTCGATCGCGATGCGGTCGAAACGGCGCTCCGCGAAACCGAGGAAGAGATCGGATTGACGCGCGACTTCGTCGATGTCGCCGGGCGGCTCGACACCTACGAGACCGGGACCGGGTTCTCGATTACACCGGTCGTCGGCGTGGTGCGCCCGGGTTTTGTGATCGCACCCGACTCGTTCGAGGTCGCCGAGGTGTTCGAGGTTCCGCTCGCCTTCGTGCTCGACCCCGCCAACCACCAGCGCGGCACTCGAGAGTTCCGTGGCGTCGAGCGGAAGTTCTACGTGCTGCCCTACGAAAGCCGCTACATCTGGGGCGCGACCGCGGGCATGCTGGTCAATCTCGCCCATCGGCTGCGCGGGGCGCCGGCATGACACGGGTGTTGCTGATCGCCGCGTCGCTGGCGCTGCCGTTCGTGCTCTATGGCGTCTACGCCTGGTGGGTCCACCTCAAGGCCGAGGAAGCCAAGACCGCCGGGAAAGTGTGGAGCGACGCGCCGTGGACCTGGCTGATCGTGACCTCGGTCGTGCTCTTCACCGTCGCCGTGATCGGGTACGGGGTCGCGACCGGCGAAAAGGGCACGGGCGCCTACGTGCCGCCGCGCGTGGTCGACGGCAAGGTGGCGCCGGCGGAAGTGAAGTAGCGGGCCAGGCGTGAAACGAGCTGGGCGGATCGCGCCGCAACCGTGGATGACCCATCCGGCGACGCGGGCGGTCATCGAGGCGCTCGCCGACAGCGGCCGGCGCGTTATGTTCGTCGGCGGCTGCGTCCGCGACGCCGTGCTCGGCAAGGCGATCAAGGACATCGACATCGCGACCCCCGATCCACCCGATCGGGTGACCGCGCTCCTGGTCGCGGCCGGGATCAAGACGGTACCGACGGGGATCGACCACGGCACCGTGACGGCGGTGACCCGGGGGCGCCACTTCGAGATCACGACGCTCCGGCGCGACGTCGAGACCTACGGCCGGCGCGCCAAGGTCGCCTTCACCGACGATTGGGCGGCCGACGCCGCGCGGCGCGATTTCACGATGAACGCGCTGTACCTCGCGCCCGACGGCGCGCTCTACGATCCGACCGGAGGTTTGGCCGACTTGAAGGCCGGCCGCGTCCGCTTCATCGGCACCGCGGCTGCGCGGATCGCCGAGGACTATCTCCGCATCTTGCGCTTCTTTCGCTTCACCGCCTGGTACGGCAAAGCGCCGCCGCGGGCCGCCGATTTGGCCGCTTGCCGGCGACTGGCGCCGCGCATGGACCGCCTCGCCGCCGAGCGGATCGCGGGCGAGCTTCTCAAGCTTCTGGCGGTGCCGGCACCGGCGCCGGTCGTCCGGCAGATGGCCGAAGCGGGGGTGCTCGCGGTCGTGCTGCCGGAGGCCTGTGATTTTGATCGGCTCGAGCGCCTCTGCCGCATCGATCGCGCCACGCCGGCCGCAACACGGTCGCTTCGTCGCCTGGCGGCGCTGCTTCCTGATCGCGCCGAGGTCGGCGTCGCGGTCGCGGGCCGGCTCCGCCTCTCGAATGCCGAACGCGACCGTCTGGTCGCGGCGCTGACGACGCCGGGCGTCGCCGAGAATGCGTCTATCGGCCGACTCGAGGCACTTGCCTATCGCGCCGGGGCGGAGGCCGTGGTCGATCGCCTGCTGCTCGCGCACGCGGCGCGGCCGGTCGTGGCGGGGTCGCGTTTGAAGGCCCAACTCGCCGCACTCCGCCGCTGGCGGCGACCCAGCTTTCCGATCAAAGGCGGCGACCTCATCGCGCGCGGGCTGCCGCGCGGCCCCGAGATCGGGCGCCTGATGACGGTACTCGAGGACTGGTGGATCGAGAACGACTTCGGGCCCGGCCGTGACGCGCTCTTGGGTCGGCTCGACGCGCTGGTGCAGCCGGAGCGGTGAGCGGTTAGTCGGCGGCCAGCGCCGCCGCCGCGGCCTTGAAAGAGGCGAGCGGTGTCCGCACGAAGCCGGCGCCGATCTGGCCGACGCCCGGGGTCCTGTGCGCGATCCCGGTATTGAAGAGCGGCGTCAGCCTGGTCTCGAGCACGCGCCGCACGTCGATGCCCGCCGGGGTGCCGCGAAATTCGAGCGTCGGAATCGTGAACCGCGGATGCTCGGCGAGCGTCAGCTTGTACATCGCGACCGCGAGCCGCGCCTGATCCTTGACGCTGCCGCCGACGTAGCGGGCGAGCGCCGGCGCTGCCGCCATCGCGAAGGCGCCGAGGCCCGTGGTCTCGGAGATTTCTGAATCGCCGATCACCGGGTTGGCGTCCTTGGCGGTGTAGCCCGCGAAATACTTGCCCTTGACGCCCGGGACCGGCGCCGTGAACCAGCGGCGGCCCGCACCGGCGACCTTGATCCCGAAGCGGACGCCGTTCGCCGCCATGCAGGTGACGATGGTCGCACCCGCGATGCCTTCGAGCGCCAGCATGGTCGACTTGCCGGCGCCAATGGTGAGCGGCAGGAAGAAGATCTCGTTCTTCGCCATGAAGCGGAGTGCGCCCGCGATCGTCGCCGCCGGATAGCCGGTCTCGACCATTGCCGTGGCGAGCGCGTTCAGAAGCAGCGCCGAGGCCGCCTTCTGGCGACTGTGGCCGTCATCGCCCATGTGCAGCGCCTGGCTCAAGATATCGTAGAGATCGACGCCGCCGGTGAGACGAATAGCGGCGCCCAGGACGGTGGCGAACTCGCCCTCGATCCATTTCAAGCGGTCGAGTGTCGCCCGGTCGTTGGCGCCGTAGCGGAGTGCCTTGCCGCGGCCTTCATTGATGGCGGCGACGGCGCGGGTGCCGAGCGCGCGGTTGTCGATGACCAGCACCGGGGTGTTGCGCCCGATCACCCCCGCATAGGTGCCGCCGGCGTTGTGATCGTTGGCGGCCTTGAGCGTGACCGCGCCGGCCGCGCCCATCGCCTCGGCTTCGGCGACGTCTTTGGCCCAGCCGAGGTGGACGAGGGCGCCCAGGATCGAGCCGTGGAGGGCACCGACGCGCCGGACCTCGTGCCAACCTGCGAGCGGCGGGCCGGCGTGGAGCAGATCGCGCTCGCCCAGGCCGGCGATCGCCTCGCCGGCCGGCTTGACGTCGACCAGGAACGGGGTCGACGCGAACATCCGCTTGAGCGCCTCGGCGTTCGCCGCATGGGTCGCGTTGTCGGTGCGGCGCGCGCGGGCGCGCACGGTCGTCTTGGCCATTGTCGGGTCGGGCGGTCGGGCTAGTCGGTGAATTTGGTGAGCTGACCGCGCACGGTGCGCTTTACGTCGCCGTCGACCAGGCGCGAGAACTCGAGCTGCATGCCGAGGCCCGAGAGCGTGCGATCGTAGGTCAGAATCTCGTAGCTGCCGCCGGGCTGGACCGCGAAGGTGTTAATGGTGAGCGTTTGGCCGCGGAGCTTGGCCCACGAATAGCCGTTGATGCCCATCGGATCGAGCGAGCCGGTGGCGCGCCACACGTTGGGGCGACCGATCGCTACGAAGGTCAGGGTCGTCAACTTGCGCGACTCTTGCGGCTTGGTAGGATCGCCCGTCTGGCGCTGGACGGTGGTCCACGTCACCGAGAAGCCGTTCCCGACCGGGTTGACGTTGACGTTCAAGTCGCGGTGCGTGTACTGGAAAGCGATGCTTTCCCCGGTCTGCGAGACGCCGCTCCCGGCCCACCTTCCGAAGAACGCGTTGATCGGGATATCGGGCGTCTGCGCGAAACTCGAACCGGCGCCGAGTCCCATGATGATCACGGCAAGGGCGCCCAATCGCCCGAGCAGCGTCGCGACCGCGCGCATGTCCGACATCGACTCCTCCCTAACTTTCCCTTGACCGGCGGCATTCTATCGGTTGCGGCGGCCGCTGCCCAGGGGCAGCGGCGCAGCGCCTAAGGCCATTTCACTTCGGGCGGCAACGACATCAGGATC
The DNA here is from genome assembly GCA_016869275.1 of Alphaproteobacteria bacterium. GTDB lineage: Bacteria > Pseudomonadota > Alphaproteobacteria > SHVV01 > SHVV01 > SHVV01. Next base: position 11,649 of record VGEO01000047.1, read on the forward strand.
GCATCGACGTTGCCGCCGGTCTTGAGGCCGAACAGGGTCCCGCGGTCATAGATCAGGTTGAACTCGACGTAGCGGCCGCGGCGGACCAACTGATGCTCGCGCTCGGCCGCGGTCCAGCCCTCGTTCATGTGGCGGCGAACGATCGCCGTATAGGCCTCGAGGAACGCTAGACCGACGTCGCGGGTAAAGGCGAAGTCGGCGTCGAAATCGCCGCTGTTCAGATTGTCGTAGAAGATGCCGCCGACGCCGCGCGGCTCGTTGCGGTGGGCGAGAAAGAAATACTCATCGCACCACTGCTTGAAACGTGGGTAGTAACCGGGGTCGTGGCGATCGCAGGCGCGCCTGAACGCGGCGTGGAAGCTCTCGGTATCGGCCGCGTCCACGACCATCGGCGTCAAATCGCCGCCGCCGCCGAACCACGCCTGTCGGGTCACCAGATGGCGCGTATTCATGTGCGCCGCCGGCACCTTGGGCGAGCGCATATGGGCGACCAGCGACACGCCGGTCGCCCAAAAGCGCGGATCCTCGGCGGCGCCGGGGATGCGGCTGCGGAACTCGGGCGAGAATTCGCCCCACACCGTCGAGACGTTGACGCCGACCTTCTCGAACACGCGGCCGTGCATGATCGACATGACCCCGCCGCCGCCGGGCTCGGCGCTCGTACCGGTGCCCGCCGGGCGTTGCCAGGCCCGACGTTCGAACCGCCCGGGCGCCAGCGTGTCGGCGCCAGGCCCTCGGTAGTCGTCCTCGATCTGCTCGAACGCTCGACACAGGCGGTCCCGGAGCTGTTCGAACCAAAGCTTGGCCTCACGTTGGCGCGCCGCGACGGTGGCGGTATCGCCGGGGTAGGCCCGGCCGGGGCCGGTGCGTTCGTTCATGCCACGACCTCGGTCGGTAGTGCGGTCGTCGGGAGCAGTCCGGTCTGGCGGAGTGCCTCGCCCAACACGATGGCGGCCGCGACCGCGACGTTGAGCGAGCGGACGTCGGCCACCATCGGTACGCGAATGCGGGCATCGGCCGCCCGATGCAACTCTTCGGGCACTCCATCCGACTCGCGGCCGACCAGGAGCGTATCGTCGGGGGCGAAGCGGAACGCGGTGTAAGGGGTGGTCGCGCGCGTGGTCAGGAGCACCAGCCGGCCGCGGCGGGCGGCCGCAAACGCAGGCCACGACTCGTGCCGGCGGCACTCGACCTTGGCGGCGTAGTCCATCGCCGCGCGTTTCAAGTCGCGATCGCCGACCGGGAAACCGCACGGCATGATGATGTCGAGGGGAACGCCGAGACATGCGCCGAGGCGCAAGAGCGTGCCGGCATTGGGCGGAATGTCGGGTTGATACAGAGCGAGACGCATTGGTCAAGATTCTTTTAGATTCCAGAGTTTAGCGGGTCCTACCGGCTCGCGCCGCCCTTGCGAGACCTATGGACACGGACCGTCAATACCGACTAAAAAACATTGGGCCCACAAGAAACAACCTAGGTCAGTTCTCCATGACAGCGGCGGAGCACGGACACGGCGGCGGAATGCCGCGACGTGATTTCCTTATCGTAGCCACAGGAACCGTAGCGGTCGTCGGGGCGGCGGCGGCGGTGTGGCCGCTGGTCGACTCGATGAACCCCGCCTCGGACACTTTGGCCCTGGCCTCCACCGAGGTCGACCTCGGGCCGATCGCCGAGGGCCAGTCGATCACCGTGCAATGGCGCGGCAAGCCGGTCTTCATCCGCCATCGCACCGCCAACGAGATCAAAGAGGCGCGCGCGATCGACGCGGCGACGCTGCCCGATCCGATGCGCGACGAAGCGCGAGCCCCCAACGCCAAATGGCTGGTGCTGGTCGGGGTCTGCACCCACTTGGGCTGCATCCCGCTCGGTCAGAAAACCGCCGAGCCGAAGGGTGAGTTCGGCGGCTGGTTCTGCCCCTGCCACGGCTCGCACTACGACACGTCCGGACGCATCCGTAAGGGACCCGCGCCTGCGAATCTCGAGGTGCCGAAATATACATTCCTCACCGACACCAAAGTTCGCATCGGCTGAGCGGGGGCCCCATGAGCGAGATGCAACTCAAGAACCCGATGCTGCGCTGGATCGAGTACCGGCTCCCGATCTTCAGCTTCATCGACCACTCGGTCGGCAGTCAGTATCCGGCGCCCAAGAATCTCAGCTATTGGTGGAATTTCGGGTCGCTGGCCGGCATCGCGCTGGTGATGCAGATCGCGACCGGTATCGTGCTGGCGATGCACTACACGCCGCACGCCGACATGGCGTTCGACTCGGTCGAACGCATCATGCGCGAGGTCAATTACGGCTGGCTGCTGCGTTATTTCCACGCCAACGGCGCGTCGCTGTTCTTCTTGGTCGTCTACATCCACATTTTCCGCGGCCTCTACTACGGCTCGTACAAGTATCCGCGCGAGCTCCTGTGGTGGCTCGGCCTCGTCATTTTCGTGCTGATGATGGCGACCGCGTTCATGGGCTACGTGCTGCCGTGGGGACAGATGAGCTACTGGGCGGCGACCGTGATCACCAACCTGTTCTCGGCGATCCCCTGGATCGGGGTCGGCATCACCGAGTGGCTGTGGGGCGGTTTCACCGTCGGCAACCCGACCCTCGCCCGCTTCTACAGTCTCCACTACCTGTTGCCGTTCGTGATCGTCGGCGTGGTGTTCCTGCATCTGTGGGCGCTGCACCAGCACAAATCGAACAATCCGCTCGGCATCGACATCAAAGGCCCGCAGGACACGATCCCGTTCCACCCCTATTACACCTACAAGGATCTGGTCGGGCTCGGGGTGTTCCTCCTGGTGATGTTCGGGTTCGTGTTCTATCACCCGAACTACATGGGCCACCCGGACAACTACATTCCGGCCAACCCGCTGCAGACGCCGGCGCACATCGTGCCGGAGTGGTACTTCCTGCCGTTCTACGCGATCCTGCGCGCGATCCCGAGCAAGTTGGGCGGCGTGATCGCGATGGCGGCCTCGATCCTGGTGCTGTTCCTGATTCCGTGGCTCGACACGTCGCGGGTGCGCTCGACCAAGTTCCGGCCGGTCTACCGGTGGTTCTTCGTCTTCCTGGTAATCGACGTGATCTTGCTCGGCATCGTCGGCGCCAAGCCGCCCGAAGGCATCTGGATCCTGATCGGACGGTTGGCGACCCTCTACTACTTCCTCCACTTCATCATCTTCATGCCGTTCCTCGGTTGGTTCGAACGGCCACTGCCGGTTCCGGACAGCATCCATCAACCCGTCCTAGGAGCTGCCGCCGGCGCCGCCGCGGCGGGGGAGAACAAGCGATGAAACGCGCGATCCTCGCCATCGCCATCGCCGCGCTCGGCCTGTCGCTCGCCGCCGGCGCGTTCGCCGCGGGCGAAGTCAAGAACCCCGAGCAACGTTCATGGTCGTGGGACGGCGTGTTCGGCAAGTTCGACCGCTCTCAGTTGCAGCGCGGCTATCAGGTCTACAAGGAAGTGTGTGCCGCCTGCCACGCGCTCCAATATGTGAACTTCCGCAACCTGACCGAGATCGGCTTTTCCGACGGCCAGGCCAAGGCGCTCGCCGCCTCCTACGAGGTGGACGACGGCCCCAACGACGAAGGTGAGATGTTCAAGCGGCCGGGTCGGCTGGCCGACCCCCTGCCGAAGCCGTTCGCCAACGAGAAGGCAGCCCGCGCCGCCAACAACGGTGCCCTTCCGCCCAACCTCTCGCTCATCACCAAGGCGCGGCACGACGGGCCCAACTACCTCTATTCGCTGATGATCGGTTACGGCCAGCCGCCGGCCGGCGTAAAGTTGGGCGAGGGGATGAACTACAACCCCTATTTTTCCGGTAACCAGATCGCGATGGCGCCGCCCTTGGCCGATGGCGCCGTCCAGTACGGCGACAACACGCAGGCGACCGTCAAGCAGATGGCCGAGGACGTGACCGCGTTCCTGACCTGGGCCGCCGAGCCGAGCCTCGAGGCGCGCAAACGCCTGGGCTTCAAGGTCATGATCTTCCTGCTGGTCATGACCGGGCTCTTCATCGCCGCCAAACAGCGGGTGTGGCGCGACCTGCACTGAGCGACCGCCCGACGAACGACTTAGGCCAAGGCCGCCTGATCCGAGGCGGCCTTCGCTTTTCCAACCACGGCGGCGTTGATCGCGGCGGGCAGACTTGGGAAACTCCCGCCCCGCGGATGTCGGGAAGGATGACGGTCGATGGCTGGTGATCGGGCGGACGCGCCGGTTCTGGGCGTGCTGGGCGGAAGCGGCGTCTACGACGTCGACGGCCTCGCCAACAAGCAGTGGCGCAAGATCCAAAGCCCGTGGGGCGAGCCCTCGGACGAACTCCTATTCGGCGAGATCGCCGGCCAGGCGGTCGTGTTCCTGCCGCGTCACGGCCGCGGGCACAAGCTCTCGCCGACCGACATCAACTACCGCGCCAACATCGACGCGCTGAAGCGGGCCGGCGTCACCGACGTGGTCTCGGTCTCGGCGTGCGGGTCGTTCCGCGCCGACCTGCCGCCGGGGACGTTCGTGTTGGTCGACCAGTTCATCGATCGCACCTTTGCGCGCGAGAAGAGCTTTTTCGGCGCCGGCATGGTCGCCCACGTGTCGATGGCACACCCGACCTGCGCCTGCCTGGGCGAGGCGGTCGCGGCGGCTGCCGCCGACGCCGGGATCAAGATGGTGAAGGGTGGGACGTATTTGGCGATGGAGGGGCCGCAATTCTCTTCGCTTGCCGAATCAAACCTCTACCGGTCGTGGCAGTGCGACGTCATCGGTATGACCAACATGCCCGAGGCCAAGCTCGCGCGCGAAGCCGAGCTCCGCTACGCCACGATCGCGATGGTGACCGACTTCGACTGCTGGCACCCCGACCACGACCACGTCAACGTCGCCGACGTGATCAAGGTGCTGCTCGCCAACGCCGAGCGGGCGCGGAGCCTTGTCAAGGCGCTGGCGCCGCGGCTCAAGTCCCGCAAGAACCCGTGCCCGACCATCGCCTGCCACCGCGCGCTCGACAACGCGCTCATCACGGCACCGCAAGCGCGCGACCCCGCGCTCTTAAAGAAGCTCGATTCGGTCGTCGGCCGAGTCCTCAAGGAACAAGCCGGGTCATGAACCACATCAAGGATCGCATCCGCACGATCCCGAACTTCCCCAAGCCGGGGATCATGTTTCGCGACATCACGACGCTCTTGAACGACCCCTACGGCTTTCGCAAGGTCGTCGACGAGTTGGTGCAGCCCTACGCCGGGCAGCCGATCACCAAGGTTGCCGGGATCGAAGCGCGCGGCTTCATCCTCGGCGGCGCCGTCGCCCACCAGCTCTCGGTCGGCTTCGTGCCGGTGCGCAAGAAGGGCAAACTGCCGTGGGAGACGATCAGCGCCAAGTATGAACTCGAGTACGGGTTCGATCAGGTCGAAATTCACGCCGACGCGGTGAAGAAGGGCGACCGCGTCCTGATCGTAGACGACCTGGTCGCGACCGGCGGCACCGCCGAGGCGGCGATCCGATTGATCCGCCTGGCCGCCGGCGAGGTGGTCGGTTGCTCGTTCGTGATCGACCTCCCCGAACTCGGCGGCCGCAAGAAGATCGAGGCGACCGGCGTCAAAGTGTTGACGCTCTGCGAGTTCGAGGGACACTAGATCGGGATGAAGATCGACGGGGTCGCGTACCGCAGCGTCTGGGTCCGAGACGACGGCTGGTCGGTCGGGATCATCGACCAGACCAAGCTGCCGCACGCGTTCGCGATGCTCGCGCTGACGACGGCGGCCGACGCCGCCCACGCGATTCGCGCCATGCAGGTGCGCGGTGCGCCGCTGATCGGCGCCGTCGCGGCCTACGGGCTTGGCTTGCAGGCGCGAGCCGATGCCTCCGATGCGGCCTTGAAGCGCGCTTACGACGAGCTCCTGGCGACGCGGCCGACCGCGGTCAATCTGATGTGGGCGCTCGATCGCGTCATGGCGGCGCTTGCCGGCCTCGGAACGCAGGCGCGCGCCGCCGCGGCCTACGCCGAAGCCGCGGCGATTGCCGAGGACGATGTCGCGACCTGCCGCGCCATCGGCCGGCACGGCCTCGGCCTGATCGAGGCCGCCGCCAAGCGTCGGCCCGCGGACCGGCCGGTCAACGTCTTGACCCACTGCAATGCCGGCTGGCTCGCGACCGTCGACTGGGGCACGGCGCTGGCGCCGATCTACATGGCGCACGATGCTGGGATCCCGATCCACGTCTGGGTCGACGAGACCCGGCCGCGCAATCAGGGTGCGAGCCTGACCGCGTGGGAGCTCGGCAAGCACGGCGTCCGCCACACCGTGATCGCCGACAATGCCGGCGGCCATCTGATGCAGCACGGCCGGGTCGATCTCTGCATCGTCGGCACCGACCGCACCACGGCCGAAGGCGATGTCTGCAACAAGATCGGCACCTATTTGAAGGCGCTCGCCGCGCACGACAACGGCGTGCCCTTCTACGTGGCGCTGCCGCATTCGACCATCGACTGGGCGATCGGCGACGGCGTCAGGGAGATCCCGATCGAGGAGCGCGCCGCGACCGAAGTGACCGAGATCCTGGGCCGCGCCGCCGACGGGCGCGTGACGACGGTGACGATCACCCCGCCCGGGAGCGCGGTCGCGAACTTCGCCTTCGATGTGACGCCGGCCCGCTACGTCACCGCGCTCATCACCGAGCGCGGCGTGTGCGCGGCCTCGCGCGACGGGCTGCTCGGTCTTTATCCCGAACGGCGCCCGCCCGCGCGCGCCGCCGGCTGACAGCAACCAGGATCCGACCGATGCAAAGCCTGTGGCGCGACGATGAAGCCGAGCGGACGGTCGAGCGCTACGCCCCCACGGGCGTCGCCCGCGACCTGGCGCTCCGTGTCTATACCTCGCGGCTTCTGGGCGGCGACCCCCGGCTCGTGCTCCACGGCGGCGGCAACACCTCGGTCAAGACCGCGCTGCCCGATTTTCTCGGCGCGACCCGCGAGGTGTTGTGCGTCAAGGGCAGCGGTTGGGACCTGGCGACGATCGAGCCGGCGGGGTTGCCGGCGCTCCATCTGGCGCCGCTCCGCCAGCTTCGCCCGCGCGAGCGCTTGAGCGATGAAGACATGGTGACGTTCCAGCGCGGCCAACTGCTCGACCCCAACGCGCCCAACCCCTCGGTCGAGACGCTGCTCCACGCCTTCCTGCCGCACAAGTTCGTCGACCACACCCATTCGACCGCGGTGCTCGGGATCACCGACCAGCCCGACGGCGAAAAGATTTGCGCCGAGGTCTACGGCGATCGCGCTCCGATCGTGCCCTACGTGATGCCGGGCTTCGCCATGGCCAAAATCGCCGCCGAGGTGTTCGACCGCCATCCCAAGAGCGAGGGCTTCATCCTCTTGAAGCACGGCATCTTCACCTATGGCGCCGATGCCCGCGAAGCCTACGAGCGCATGATCTCGCTCGTGAGTCTGGCCGAGGTACGCCTGGAAACAGGCCGCCGCCGGACGCTGGTCCAGGCGGCGCTGCCGGCCGCGCTCGCGCCGATCCACGAGATCGCGCCGATCGTTCGCGGCGCCATCGCCGAAGCGGTCGATCGCGCCGACGGCGTCTGGCGGCGGCAGATCCTCGATTTCCGCGCCACCCCGGCGGTCCTCGCTTACGTCAACGGCGCCGAGGTCGCCCGCTACAGCCAGGTCGGCGTCGTCACCCCCGATCACACCATCCGGACCAAGAACTGGCCGCTGGTGGCGCCGGCCCCGGCCGCGGGTGAGCTCGGCCGTTTCGCCGACGGCGTCAAAGCAGCGGTCGTCGCCTTCGTCGCTCGCTATCACGACTACTTCGCGCGCAACAACGCGCGCGCCGAGCCCAAGAAGACCGCGCTCGATCCGCTGCCGCGGGTCGTGCTGGTACCGGGGCTCGGCTTGTTCGGTGCCGGCAAAACCAAGAAAGATGCGCAAATCGCCGCCGACATCGCCGCGAACACGATCGCCGTCATTACCGATGCCGAGGCGATCGGGCGCTACCAGCCGGTCGCGGAAGCCGACATGTTCGACGTCGAATACTGGTCGCTCGAGCAGGCGAAGCTCGGCAAGACGGCCGACGCCGCGCTCGCTCGCCACGTCGCGGTCGTGACCGGCGGCGGCTCCGGTATCGGTGCCGCCACCGCCGCGGCGTTCGCCAAAAAGGGCGCCGCGGTCGCGGTGCTGGACAAGGACCTCGCAGCGGCCCAGGCCGTCGCCAAGAAGGTCGGCGGTCTCGCGCTCGCTTGCGATGTCACCGACCCGGCTTCCGTGCGAGCCGCGTTCGACCAGGTCTGCATCGCCTTCGGCGGCGTCGATATCTTGATCTCGAACGCCGGCGCTGCGTGGCAGGGAAAGATCGGCGAGGTGTCGGACGAGATCCTGCGCCGGAGCTTCGATCTCAATTTCTTCAGCCACCAAACCGTCGCCAAGAACGCGGTCCGCGTCATGCAGGCGCAAGGGACCGGGGGTTGCTTGCTCTTCAACGTGTCGAAGCAGGCGGTCAATCCCGGTCCCGATTTCGGGCCCTACGGGCTGCCCAAGGCGGCGACGCTCTTTCTCTCGCGCCAGTACGCGCTCGATTACGGCGCCGTCGGCATCCGCTCGAACGCGGTCAACGCCGATCGCGTGCTGACCGGGATGCTGACGCCCGAATTCGCCAAGGAGCGTGCGGCCAAGCGCGGTATCACGGTCGATGAGTACATGCGGGACGGCAACTTACTGCGGCGCGAAGTCAAGGCCGCCGACGTCGCCGACGCGTTCGTCGCGCTGGCGCTCGCCCACAAGACCACCGCTGCCGTCGTCACCGTCGATGGCGGCAATATCGCGGCGGCGTTGCGATAGTCTTCACTCTTACCCTGCAAACAGGGGGGGCCGACGCGGAATGCGAGAGTCGATAGCTGCGCAGCAGGCTATCGTGTTCCTACATCTTCGTCCTCCCCTCGAAGAGGGGGAGGACGGCGAGGGGATTTCCGTCTAGGGCTTCAGGTGCTTCGCGAACAGCGCGAGCGAGCGTTCGTCCGCGGTCTTGCATGAATCGGCGTGGAAGGTCGGCCGCTCGTCGCAGCAGAAGCCGTGATCGCCCTTGTCGTAGACGTAAACCGGGACGTCGGGCCGCGCCGCCCTGATCTTGTCGACGTCGGTCAAGGGGATCGCCTTGTCGAGCGCGCCGAAGTGGAGAATGGTCGGGCACTTCGGCTTCTCGCCCGAATGGGCGACGATATTGCCGCCGTAATAGCCGGCGGCGGCGGCGAAGTTGAGCCGGCACGACGACACGAACGTCACGAAGCCACCGAAGCAGTAGCCGAGGATGCCAGCCGGCTTGCCGAGATAGTCGGCCGCAGCCTTGACGTCGGCCATGACGTTATCGAGGTTGAGCTTGCCGCGGATATCGCGCCCCTTGGTGAAATCATCCTGGCCATAACCCAGATCGACGTTCTTCTCGACGCGATCGAATAGCGCCGGCGCGACCACGCGGTAGCCGCGTCCCGCCCATTTATCCGAGATTGCCTTGATGTGGCGGTTGACGCCGAAAATCTCCTGGATGAGGACGAGATTGCCCTTGGTCTGGCCGACCGCCGGCGCCTCGTAGGCGTTCAACTGAAATCCGTCGCTCGCTTTGAGCGAAATCATCTTACCCATGGGTCTTCCTCCAGATTTTCTTTGGGTCCGCCGGTGCGACCGCGCCGAACGAGAAGTCTCGACTATAACATTCTCCGCGCGCGCGAAAAGCGGGCGTCGCATTGTTGGCAACACGCACGGTACGGCTCGATGCGGGCGCTGCGAAAACGCTGCGCGGCTTCGCACCAAGAGCGGTCTCTCGGTCGCGGATGTCTTGAAGCGCGGGCTGGCGGCGTATGCCGAAAACGAACGGCGGGCCGGCGAGCCCTCCGCCTACGCAATTTACCAACGTCTCGACCTCGGCCGCGGCGGGTGGGCCAGGGCGCCGGGAGCGACGTCAAACGCGCGGTCAAGGACGCCATCCGCCGGAAGCACGGCCGGTGATTTTGGTCGACACCGGGCCATTGATCGCGCTGTTCGACCCGGCGGATGCGTGGCACGCGCGCTGCGTCCAGGTTCTCAAGGACGTCGATGAACTGCTTTACACGACGACACCGGTTCTTGCGGATGGACTTCGCGGGTGCCTCGCTGGTAGCGGCCGCCGAACCACCTCCGCGTCCAAAAGGTGTTTACGATCGACCGCCGCGACTTTCGCGCCTACCGCAGGCGCCGCGGCCACCGCTCGGTCCCGTTCGACCTCATCAACTGAGGCGCTTTCCTAAATACGGAGCCGCTATTCTTCGACGTCGTGGTCGGGCCGGTCGTAGGCCGAGTCCCGGCCATGACGAGCGTTGCAAATGCTTCCGCCTTATGGAAACAAGCATTAAGCGGACGCGTTTTTCGGCCGGCGCTTGAAGAACGCCATGCCGAGCATGGTCATGACCGTCGCGCCGGTCTGATTGGCGACGACGTGCTTCATCTTGACGAGGCCGCGGTCGGGGCGGCTCCGCGAGGAGACGGTTGCGGTGACCGTGGTCGCGACGGTGAGCGTATCGCCGGGGCGAACCGGCCGGATCCAGCGCACTTCGTCGATCCCGGGCGAGGCCAAGGCGGTGCCGCCCTTAAGGTACTGATCGAAGATCATCCGCAGCACCAGCGCCTGGGTGTGGAGGCCGCTCGCGACCAGGCCGCCGAAGATCGAGCCTTTCGCCGCTTCGGGGTCGGTGTGATAGGTCTGCGGATCGAACTCGCGGGCGAAGCGGATGATGTCGGCGGCGGTCAGGCTGCGGCCGCCGTAGCGCCGGGTCTCGCCGACGGCGAAATCCTCGAAGTAGATTGGCGCGGCGCCGGTCGCCTCAGACATTGAAACGGAAGTAGATCACGTCGCCGTCCTGGACGACGTAGTCCTTGCCCTCGAGCCGGTACTTGCCCAAGTCCTTGGCGCCCTGCTCGCCGCCGCAAGCGACGTAGTCGGCGTAGGCCACGGTTTCGGCGCGGATGAAGCCGCGCGCAAAGTCGGTATGGATGGTGCCGGCGGCGTCGACCGCCTGGGTGCCGCGCTTGACGGTCCAGGCGCGCGACTCGGTCGGCCCAGCGGTGAAGAAGGTGATCAGGTCGAGCAACGCATAGCCGGCGCGGATCAGGCGGTTGAGCCCGGGCTCCTCGAGCCCGAGCTCGGCCAGGAACGCCTGGCGCTCATCCGGATCGGCGATCTCGGCGAGCTCCATCTCGAAGGCGGCGCAGATGCGGACCGATTGCGCGCCCTGCGACCGGGCCAATGCCTCGGCGCGGGCGGTGAGCGCGTTCCCCTCGAGCCCGGCCTCGTCGACGTTCAGCACATAGAGCACCGGCCGCGCGGTCAAGAGCTGCAGTTCCTTGAAAAAGCCGCGCTCGGCTTCGGCCACCGCGACCGCGCGCGCCGGCTGGCCGGCGCGGAGCGCGGCCAGCACCCGCTCGGCAAGCGCCACCCGCGCCTTGGCGCCGCGATCGCCGCCGCGCGCCAGTTTGACCATGGCGTCGATCCGGCGCTCGAGGCTCTCGAGGTCGGCCAGCATCAACTCGGTGTCGACGGTCGCGGCGTCGGCTTCGGGGTCGGGGGCGCCGGAGACGTGGGTGACCTGATCGCCCGCGAAGCATCGCAGCACGTGGACGATGGCGTCGACCTCTCGGATATGCGCCAAGAACTTGTTGCCGAGGCCTTCGCCTTGGCTGGCGCCTTTGACCAGCCCGGCGATGTCGACGAAGTCGAGCTGGGTCGGCGTGATCTTGGCCGACTTGGCGAGCGCGGCGAGGGTATCGAGGCGCGGATCGGGCACCGGCACGCGGCCCAGGTTGGGCTCGATGGTGGCGAACGGATAGTTCGCGACCAAGGCGGCGCTGGTCGAGGTGAGCGCGTTGAAGAGCGTCGACTTGCCGACGTTCGGCAGGCCGACGATACCGCAGCGAAAACCCATGGCAGAAACGGACGGTAATTCGTTCGCGGGCGGCGCTAGGCGGCCGAGGGTTGTTTGTCGGCCGCGCGCCGTGGCTTGATCGCGAGCGCGACCCGGTTCATGAAGCCGGGATCGTCGCCGAGCGCCAACAGCGGCGCCGCTTCGACGATCGCGTCGAGCAGCGGGTCGAGCCACGCTTGGTCGGCGGCATCGAAGTCGTCGAGCACATGGCCGATCACCGCGGCGCGACCTTCGGGCCGGCCGACGCCGACGCGGACGCGCCGATAGTCGGGACCGATGTGGGCGTCGAGGCTGCGGAGTCCATTGTGGCCGGCGTTGCCGCCGCCGCGTTTGACCTTGATCTTGGCTGCCGCCAGGTCGATCTCGTCATGGATGACGACGAGATCGCCGCCGCCGATCTTGTAGAACTGGCTCGCAGCCTGGACCGCGATCCCCGACCGGTTCATGTAAGTCTGGGGCTTGAACAGATAGGTGCGAACGCCGCCCAACGTGCCGTCGGCGATCAGGCCGTGGAAGTTCTTGCGAAAGGCGGTGAAGCCGTAGCGCGCGGCGATCGCATCGACGGCGAGGAAGCCGACATTGTGGCGATTGCGTGCGTGCTCCGGCCCGGGATTGCCCAAGCCGACCAGAAGCAGCATGGATCGGACGCGTTACTTCTTGCCGCCCTTGCCGCCGTCGGCCTTGCCACCTTTGGCCGGTGCCGCCGCGCCCTTGGCCGGTGCCGCCGCCGCACCTTTGGCCGGCGCCGCCGCGCCCTTGGCCGGTGCCGCTTCGCCTTTTCCGGCGGCGGGCTTTGCCGCGCCGCCCTTGGCA
>VGEO01000048.1 GCA_016869275.1 Alphaproteobacteria bacterium
ATACCCGCGGCCGACCTCAAGAAAGTGTGGGAGCCGTTTTTCACGACGGGACGCGGCCAGGGCGGGTCCGGCCTCGGGCTCGCCATCGTCCGCAACCTGGCGACGACGTCGCTGAAGGGTCGGGTCGACATCGAATCGAAGGTCGGTGAGGGCACCGCCGTGATCGTCGAGTTCCCGCGCGCACTCCCCGATCCTGCGCCAGGAAGCGCCGCGGCCGCGCCCGCCGTGGCAACGGCTACGCCATGAACGATCAACCCGCCCCGCTGGCCACGATCGAGCACGCCGGCCAACTCGACGACGTCGGCGGGATTCCGTCCCACGTCGCGGTCGGCACCCCGGTCGGCGGCGCGGCGCCTTATTCGTGCAGCTTTTGCGGCGTCGGTGACAGCGGTTTCGTCGACGCGCCGGCGGCGACTGCGAGCGCCAGCGACGCCTTGCCGGCTGGCCCGGGGACGCTCCGGCTCGTCCGTGACGGCGCCACGCGCGAGTACCCGGCGGTCGTTCGGCCCGACGGCAAGATCGAAGTCGCGGCCGCCGATGAACTCGCACCGGCCGGCGGCGTGGTCGCCGCCGAACTGGTCGTCGCCGGCGCGGCGCAGGCGATCACAGCGCGCGAAGTCGAGCGCAAGACCGCGAATGGCGCGCTCGTCGGCCAGGTATTCGCGCCCTATGCCGGCGCCGTGGCGGTTAGCGAGCGCAGCGTCAAGACGACGGCCCCGACGGCCGGTTGCGTCAAACTCAAACTCTCGCAAGTGCCGCAGCGCCCGGCGTTTCCGATCCACGTGGCGCCGAGCGTCCTCGACCGCGCCACCGGCCAGCGGCGGCCGATCGGCTATGGCGAGGCGATCGCCCGCTTCGCCGATCTGCTTCTCGAGCATCGCCGCGGCCGCGGCAAGACGCTGCTTTATGCTTCGGGCCAGCTCGACTATTTCGCGATTTTCGCGATCCAAGAAGTGTTCCGCCTGCTCGGCGTGCGCAACCTGACCGGGAACGCCGAGCACTGCCTGAACGCGGGCGCCGTGCACAACGAGATACTGACCGGCCAGGAGGGTCCGTTCCTCACCATCGACGCCAGCGTCAACGGGCCTGGCCGGGTATTCCTTTTCAACGGCTGGAACGGCTACGTTACCCATCCCCCGGTCTACCGCGCGATCGCCAAGCGCGAGGACCTCGACGCCTACCTGATCGAGGTCGCCGTCACCGAGACGGCGATGGAACTCGCCAAACGGCTCGGACCCGAGCGCATCCTTCTCATCCGCCCGCGATCCGATCCGCATCTCGCGCTCGCGGTCGTGCACGAGCTGCTCGCCTATCATCGCCGCGCCGTCGACGAGCGCTTCATCGAGCGGTTCGCCGATCCCGACTTGGTCGAGCGCTTCATGGCGTTCGCGCAGTCGCCCCGCTTCGAGGCGCGTCATGTCGCGCAGCGGATCGCGCCCGAGCCCGAGTATGCCGAGCGGATCGAGCGCGGCATTCGCATGATCGCGTACAAGTTCGCGGCCCGCGATTCGGTCCCGATCAATTTGCCCTCGGTCGGCCTGTCGCAGACGAGCGGCGTCGTCGCGCACTGTCTGTGGGGATCGGCGCTCGCGCTGCTCGGCAAATACGGGCTCAAGCCCGACGGCACGCCCGCCGGCGGCACGCTGCGGGTTCCCGGTCAGATCAATGCCGAGAGCGAGGTCCAGGGCCTGTCGCGCAAGTACTTCATGGGCCGCATTCCGATCGACCGGGCGGCCGAGGCGGCGCGGCGCATGGGCTTGCCCGACGATGCCTATCGCGCCGTCGAGGACGACGAACCGATCGCCGCGCTCGACTACGCGAAACCGGCCGGGGATACGCCGGAGCTGTTCGCGTTCTTCGGCACGCAGTTCGAAGCCAACATGATGGACCGGCAACGCTGGATCGCGAAGCTCAAGGACCCGCGCTGCCGGATGGTGGTGGTCGATCCGATCCCCGACCCGTTCACCTTGGCCCATGCCGACCTGATCATTCCGGCGCCGCCCCATCCGGCGACGACCAAGCTCTACCAGAACGGCGAATGGAAGCTCTCGCTCTCGGTGCCGGTCAAAGCCGCGGCGCCGGAGACGCGGAGCGACGCCACCATCGTCTACGACGTCATGGTGGCGATCGCCGACCGGCTCGCCGCCGATCGCAGCCTGCTCACGGCACATCCCGACCTCGCCCGCCACCTCGAATCCGGCTACCTGCAGGAACGCTTCGCCGATGTCGACGGTCGCGGCCTGCGCCGCCGCGGCGGCGAAGTCGATCGCGCCCAACTGTGGGACCGCATCCAGGCGTACATGGCCGGCGGCAGCGGCCCGCTCTACTGCCGGCCCGAACATACCGATGGTCGGCCGATCGCGTGGTCGGAACTGGTCGCGCGCGGATCGATCGTCTACGGCGGCGTTGGCGTCAACCGCTACGTGCTCGACTACGCCAAACCGGACCACGCGCCGTTCGCCGACATCTTCCGCAAGCCGGCCCGCTTCAAGTTCTTCGTACCGACCGAGAAGGACCTCTACATCCCGCACGGCATCATCCTGAACTCAGGCCGTTCCTCGCTTTCGGCCGACCGCAAGCGCATCCAGTTCGCGACCAGCACCTTCAATTCGGGTAAAGCGACGCCGATCGTCGGCATGCCGGATGAAAATCCCTGCCACGTGTCGCCGCGGTTAGCGGCGCGCCTGGGTCTCAAGGAAGGTGACAAGGTCAAGATCACCGGCCGCACTACCGGGGCCGCGATCGAACTCCCGGTCGTCGTTACCGACCGCGTCAAAGGCGATACCGTGTACGTGAGTTTTCATAAGTCGCGCGGGCAGATCGAGCACGGCCGCTACATCAATGACGTAACCTCGGCCGAGGAGCGGTGCCCTTATTGCTCGCAGACCTCGGTCAAGGCCAACCTCATTGTCCTGGAACGGATCGCGCCGGCGGTGACTGAAGCGGTTCCGGCTGCGGCCCCGGTCGCCTCCGCCCGCCGCCCCGGCATCCGTCTCGACACCACGATCATCGATCCGCGCATGGACCTGCCGGTGTGGGCGGGGCAAAGCACGCCGCTTTACGTCACCGAAATCATCGACGAAACGCCCGACGTCAAGACCTACCGTTTCCAGGGCGATCCGCTGTGCCGGTTCGTGTACTGGCCGGGCCAGTTCTGCACGCTGGTCCTCAACATCGACGGCAAGAAGGTGGTGCGGTCGTACACGATCTCGTCGACCCCGACCCGGCCCTATGTGCTCGAGGTCACGATCAAACGCGTGCCGGGCGGACTGGTCTCGAACTGGCTCGCCGACAACATCAAAGTCGGCGACCGCGTCGAGATCGCCGGGCCGAAAGGGAGCTTCTCGCTGGTCCCGGGCAAGATTCCGAAGAAGCTCCTGTTCCTCGGCGCCGGCTCGGGCGTCACCCCGGTGATGTCGATGGCGCGCTGGCTGTGCGACGTATCGGCCGACGTCGACATCCGCTTCTTCAACTCGGTGCGCACGCCGAACGACATCATCTTCCGCAAGGAAATCGAGTACATGGCGGCGCGCTACAAGATGTTCGGTTCGGTCATGCTGGCCGAAACCAGCGGCCACACCGGCGAATGGCCGGGCCTCACCGGGCGCATTAACCGGCCGATGCTCGAAATGCTCGCGCCCGACCTCCATGAGCGCCACATCTATATGTGCGGGCCGGAAGGGTTCATGAACGCCGTTCAGGGGATCGCTGCCGAGCTCAAGTTCGACCCGGCCCATTTCCACATGGAGAGTTTCGGCGGCGTGCGCACCTCGGTCGCCGACAAGGCGCCGCCGGTCGGAACCGATGCCGGCGAGACGACCGTTTCGGCGGCCGGATCGATCGCCATCGAGTTCGCGACCGCGGGCACCACCGCGATGACCGACGGCCGCCGCGCGCTGCTCGACGTCGCCGAAGACAACGACGTCGAGATCCCGTACGCCTGCCGGGTGGGCAGCTGCGGCGAATGCAAGGTCAAACTGCTCGCTGGCAGTGTCGACATGAAGACCGAGCACGGCCTCGGGCCGGGCGACAAGGACGCCGGCTACATCCTGGCGTGCGTCGCCAGGCCGCGCGGCAATTGCACGATCGACGTCTGAGCGGCCCAACAAGCTAGTCGTCAAGCGCGGCCTCGAGCCGCGCTTCCGAGCCAGCCTTACAACGCGGTTTACGGCTACCGCCGCCCGGCGTCGACCGGGCGCCACTTGCGGGTCGATTCGATGAACAGGTCCTCGGGCGCGAATTTGTGGGCCGAGATGCCCTGTTCGTACGACCAGCGCGTCTGCGCCTCGAGCGTCGGCTTGAGCGGCTCGACGCCGTAAGGCCAGAAATTCTTCCCCATCAACTTGACCGTATCCTCGGCTTCGGCCACCAGCCACGGCAGGCTGGTGGTCAGCGCGTCGAGCTCGAACAGCCGCGGCATCGCCCACTGCTTGGCGAGCTCGAACGCGTTCATGAGATTGACCGGCAGCCACGGAAACTTCTCGATCATGTCGGCGCGGATGCCGATCAGGTGCATGACCGGCCATACCTTGGTGCGCTCGAACGAGGCGCGCTCGACCGCGCGGAAATCGGGGAACAGGCGCTTGACCTTGGGGTGGCCGGCCAGGAACGCGTCCGGGTCGCGGGCGGCGACGATCGCATCGATCTTACCTTCGATCAGGAGCTCGGTCAGCGACTTGCCGCGTTCGGCCATCTTGGCTTCGACGCCAGCTGGCAGCGGGAACTCCATGTAGGCGTGGTCGTAGGCGGTATCGACGCCGCCGAAGCAGTACTTCATGTCGGCATGACCGATGCCGTACTCGTCCTTTAGCACGCCTTTGACCGAGAGCCCGCGGGTGAAGTGGTAGTTGGGCATACCGACGGTCGCGCCCTTCAGGTCCTGTGGCTTCTTGATGCGGCCGTCGGCATTGATCCAGATCGAGCAGTGCGCGAACACGCGCGAGACCGCGACCGGAATCGCGCGGTAGGGGAGATCGCGGCGCGAACGCGCCAGCATGTAGGTCGAGAGCGACATCTCCGAGACCTGGAACTCGTGGTTGTTCATGAGCCGCGGGAACGACGAGGACGGCGGCAGGTGAACGAAGGTGACGTCGCAGCCCTCGACCTTGACGTCGCCGTCGCGGAGCGCCTGGATGCGGTCGTAATTGTCGCAGACGATCGTGAGCGGGACGCGGGCCATGACGGGCTCCCTTGGTTAAACGGGCGGGCGGTGGGCGAAACGGCGGCCTTCCTTAACCTAGGTGAGGGCCGGCGTCCACGGGCTGCCGAGACTTGATCGGCCGGCAGCCGCACCGCAATATCTGAGCCGGCGTTGGCGCGGGGAGGCGCAATGGCACGGCAAGCGCGATTTCTAACCGAGACCTTCGGCGGCTATCGTCAAGCGGAACCGCCGCCCCCCGAGGACAGGCTGGTCCGGGTCGGACCGGGAACGCTGGGCGGCGAGTATCTGCGCCGTTTTTGGCATCCGGTCGCGCAGTCGGCGATGCTCAAAGGCCTACCGGTTGCGATTCGGATCATGGGTGAAGATCTCGTCATCTTCCGCGACAAGTCGGGCCGCGTCGGCCTGCTCGAAGCCCACTGTAGCCACCGCGGCACCTCGCTCGAATTCGGCAAGATCGAGGATCGCGGCATTCGCTGTTGTTATCACGGCTGGCAGTTCGACATCGACGGCGCCATCCTCGATACCCCGGCCGAGCCCGAGGGCAACCCCTATAAGGGCAAGCTCTACCAGGGCGCTTATCCGACCGTCGAATACAAGGGTCTGGTATTCGCCTACATGGGGCCGCCGGAAAAAAAGCCGCCCTTCCGCAAGTTCGACGTTTTCGAGAAACCGGGCCTCGAGTTCGGCTTGGGCGAACCGGTCGGCGGCAACCTCAAACCCTGCAACTGGCTGCAGGTGATGGACAACGTCGCCGACCCGGTCCACGAAGCGTTCCTGCACGCGTCGATCTCGGGTATCCAGTTCACCGATGTCAACGGCCGCCCGGTCGAAGAGTTGGCCGACAAGGGCGAGGACGACTATTGGGAGACCGAGGTCGGCGTTCTCTGTCACGTCGCGCGCCGGGTCAAGGACGCGGTCTGGGTCCGCTCGATGGAGTACGTGATCCCCAACATCATCCAGATCTGCAAGATGCCGCTGCTGCCGCCGCCGTTCACGAACGACGCCGACGAAATCGAGATGCCGCAGCTCTTGACGCGCTGGCGGGTGCCGGTCGACGACGAAAACACGGTCGAGTTCGCGCTCGTCTACTATGGCGCCGAGGACGACCGCTCGTACGTGAGCGCACCGTCCGTCGCGCTTTCCACCAACCGCGGCGGTCGTACCTACGAAGAAGCGCAGCGCGCACCCGGCGACTACGACGCGCAAGTGTCGCAAGGCCCGATTGCGCGCCACGGCCGCGAGCACCTGGGCCGTACCGACCGCGGCGTCGCGCTGATGCGCCGGATGGTGCGCGAGGGGATCGAAGCGGTCGCGCGCGGCGAGGACCCCAAGGGCTTGTTCCGGAACGGCGCGGTTGCGCCGGTCTATGCCGCCGAGACCGTCAAGCGTGCGGCGCGCGGCCCGACGCCTGAAGCCGATCGCGAGGTCGTGCGCAGCGTCTCGCACGCGCTTTACCAAAAGTCGCTGGCGACGCGGCCGCGGACCTGGCGGTGAAGCCCATGGCGACAACGCGCTTTCTGACCGAGAAGTTCGGCGGCTACCGCATCGCCAAACAGCCGCCGATCGACGAGGAATTGACCCGCGTCGGCCGCGGCACGCCGGCCGGCGAGCTGCTGCGCCGCTATTGGCAGCCGATCCTGCATTCGGCCGACCTCAAGGACCTGCCGGTGCCGGTCCGGATCTTGGGCGAAGATCTGGTCGCGTTCCGCACCACCGCGGGCGCGGTCGGCCTGCTCGAGCGCCACTGCGCGCACCGCGGCGCCTCGCTCGAGTTCGGCAAGATTACCGAGCGCGGCATTCTCTGCTGCTATCACGCCTGGCACTTCGCACCCGACGGCCGGTTGCTCGAGGCGCCGACCGAGGCCGCCCAAAATCCCTATACCGGCAAGCTCTGCCAGGGCGCTTATCCGACCAAGGAATTCGCCGGATTGGTGTTCGCCTATCTCGGTCCGCCCGACCGGGTGCCGCCGTTCCCGTTCTACGATTCGTTCGCGCGTAAAGATTTTCATTTCGGGCTCGGCGAGCCCGACGGCAACAAGATCAACATCCAGCCGACCAATTGGCTGCAGATGATGGACAACACGCCCGACCAGGCGCACGAGGCATTCCTGCACTGCATGCACTCGGGTCCGCAGTTCCTGGACCAGAACCGGCGGCCGATCACCGAGCTCGCGATCATCGGCGAACTCGACTGGTGGGAGACGCCGACCGGACTTGCGTGCCACGAGGCGCGCCGGGTCGGTCCCGACATCTGGGTGCGGTCGATGGAGCTCTTTTTTCCGAACTGCGTCCAAGTGTGCCGTCCGCCGGTATTTCCACCAGCCTACCCAGGCGGCGCGACCGAGGTCGAATACCCGCCGTTCCTGATCCGCTGGAAGGTTCCGCTCGACGACACCCACACCGCCAACTACTCGATCATTTTCTATTTCCACGGCGAACCGGCCGACTATTTCACGCGCCCGACCCCGGCCGCCAAGGCGCTCTACAACGACCGCACCTACGAGGACATGCAGCGGTTCCCGGGCGACTTCGAGGCCCAGGTCGGGCAGGGGCCGATCGCGATCCATGCCCGCGAGCATCTCGGCCATACCGACCGCGGCCTCGCCATGTTTCGGCGCATGGTACGGGACGGGATCGAGGCGGTCCGCCGCGGCGATGACCCCAAGAACGTTAATCGCGGGGCGAGCGGGCCGATCCCGACCTATTCGCGCGAGACCATGGTCCGGCTCCCGCCTCCTAATTCGCCGGAGGCCGACAAGAAACTCCTCCGCGACACCTCGCGGCGCGTGTTCGAGCGCTCGCTCGCAGCGGCAGCACGGTAACCGATCGTGCGGGGGTAACGGCGCCCCCGCTTCAGGGACATCTGGCCCTAAACCCGGGCTATCCCTGCGGGCCAAGTCGTGCATTGCGATACGACGTGCCCAAGACTAGAACCGCCCCCCATGGGTTCCTATTACGAGCTCCAGTTCCGCGCCGGGACGAACTGGGAGAAAGTCTCGTCCCACAACGACAAGACCGCCGCCCGTACGGCCGCGCAGGACTTGATCAAGACCGACAAGCACGACGCCGTCCGCGTCCTCAAAAAGGGGGGGCGACGATGCGAAGCAGGTCTTCTTTCACGAAAAGACCCGGACCAAGCTCACCCTCAAGATCGGCGAGATCGCCGACGCGCCGCCTTGTACCGCGGCGACCGCGCTGTGGGATGCACCGGCGCGCCGGACGATGGTGGTGCTGCTGCACGACTTTCTCGCCAGTCGGAACCTGACCGCGTTCGAGCTCGTTCATCGCAGCGACCATATCAAGGACCTCGAATCCGAGAAGGATCTGTTCGCCAAGGCAACCCAGCGGGTCGCGGCGTTGCAAGCGCGCGCGGCCAAGGGCGATCCCAAGGCCCGTGCCGCCGAGCTCACGAAGTACGCGGCCGAGCTCGCCAAGGCCGCCGACGCGGTCGGCGACGTCAAAGCGGCGATCGCGGCCATCGCGGCCGAGGGTCTTGCGGCGGCGCGGGCTCTGCTGGAAGCGGCGGGCAAGACCGCGCCCAACGCGCTCGGTACGGCGCTCACCGCGCACTTGGCCGACGCGCCGGATTGGGAGACCAAGCTCGCCCGGCTCACCGCCCTGCTCGAGCGCGACGCCGCCACCGAGACGCGCGCCCTCGTCGACGCGGTCCTGGCCGAGTTGGTCGAGGCGGTCGCCAATATAGGGTTTCTGCTCGGCATGCAAAGCGATGCCGGCGGCGCCATGGTGGCTCTGGCCGAACTCGCGCGCGGCGGCTACAAGGTCCGGCCCGATCAGGACAAGGGCGAAGCGATCGCGGCGCTCAATACCGTGCTCGGCAAATTTCCACTGCCGCTCACCGAGGGGGCGCTGCTGGCGCTGTATTGGCGGCGCTTCGCGGCACCAAGCCGATCACCAAGATCGGCGGCGCCGAGGACCATAAAGCGTTCTTTACGATCGTCGCCGCCGCGCGCGCGCCGGGCGGGCTCTGCGGCGGCGGGCCGATGGCCGAAGCCGTCATCCGTCGCATCCGTGTCGTGATGGGAAGCCCAGGGCGCGACTTGGCGGTCGACGAAGCGGTCGCAACGACGCTCGACAACCTGAAGAGCCGGGCCGAGAAGATCGGGTTCCTGCTCGATTTGAGCGCGACCGAGACCGGCGCCAAATGCAAGGCGACGGCGACCCGGCTCCTCAACGCACAGGCGAACGGGATGAAAACGATCCGCGATCTGGTCCCGGCCGGCAGTTCGCCGCACGCGTTGGCAAGTGCCTTCGAGGACGTGTTCCGGCGGCTTGCGCTCGATACGGTTCCGGCCGACGTCAAGGGCATCGTGCTGAAAGCGCTCGCGCGGGTTTCGGCGGCTGCCAAGCTACCGGCGACGGCCTGAGGTTCGTGCCGTCCGCCATTGACAGGGCGCCCTCAGCCGCTACGGTTCGACGCGCCATGCCGATCGAATGCGAGGACATCGCTTTCTATAGCGAAGGGGTGAAGCTCTGGGGCCGGTTGTGCCGTCCCGAGGGCTACCAACCGGGCGAGCGCCGCCCGGCGGTCGTCAATCTGGTCGGATTCACCGGCACCTACGACTACAAAGGGTCGTCCGCCGACTTGGGCGACCGCCTGGCGCGCGAAGGCTACGTCACCTTGGGCTTCGACTACCGCGGCTTCGGCCGTAGCGAGGGCCGCCACCGTATCGTCAACCCGATGATGCAGGTCAAGGACACCCAGAACGCGATCACCTATCTGCAGTCGCGGCCCGAGGTCGACCCCAAGCGGATCGCGCTCTGGGGCCGGAGCCTAGGGGCGGGCATCGCGTCCTATACCGGCGCGGTCGACGAGCGCGTCGGTGCGGTCGTCTCCTACGCCGCGGTTGCCGATGGCTATCGCTGGCTCCGCCACTTGATTCCCGGCCCCGATTGGCAGGATCTGATGAAGGCGGTCGAAGAGGATCGCCGCGTGCGCGTGCGCGACAACGCCCCGCCGCGCACGATCGGCGCCTACGAGATTGCACGCAAACGCCGCGCCGACTACGTCGCCGAGAATGCCGACGACGAAAAGCTCGGCCATATCGGCGGCGAGATTCTGCTCGAAAGCGCGCAGGCGATCGCCGCGTTTTCGGCCGAATCGGTGATCCACTACATGTCGGGCCGGCCGATCCTGTTCGTCCATGCCGAAGCGGACGCGACCGTGCCGCCGGCCGAGACGCTCTCGCTTTACGAGAAGTGCGGCGAGCCCAAGGCGCTCTGGATCATTCCGGCCGGCGACTCGCAGGGGCATTACGGCATGTTCAAGGGCCAGAACGATCCCTCGGCCGACACGCCGTGGGCGCGCCTCACGCGACCGATCATCCGCTGGCTTGGCGAGAACTTCCCGGTCGAGCCACCGGAAGTCCGCGGCGTCACGCGCGGGAATTTCCGAGCCGATTGAGACGATGCGCGTCTTCACCACCATCCCGCAGGACGATCTCGCCCTCGTCCCGCAAGCGGCGCGCGCCGCCGAGGCCGCCGGCTACGACGGCATCGTGTCGATGGAAAACCAGCACGATCCGTTCCTGCCGCTCGGCATCGCGGCAACCGTCACGACGCGGATCGATCTCCTCACCGGGATCGCCATCGCCTTCGCGCGGAGCCCGATGTCGGCGGCCAACATCGGTTGGGATCTCCAGGTCGCGTCCAAGGGCCGCTTCGTCATGGGGCTCGGCAGCCAGGTCAAGGGCCACAACGAGCGGCGCTTCTCGGTGCCGTGGAGCGCGCCGGCGCCGCGTCTGAAAGAGTATGTCGAGGCGTTGCGTGCGATCTGGCGCTGCTGGCGCTATGGCGAAAAGCTCGACTACAAGGGCGAGCACTACGCGTTCACCCTGATGACGCCGAACTTCGTGCCCGAGCACCCCGACTACGCGCTCCCGCCGGTCACCATCGCCGCGGTCGGGCCGGCGATGGTGAAAGTCGCCGGGTCGGTCTGCGACGGCGTACGGCTGCACCCGTTCTGCACGCGAAAATACATGGACGAGGTCGTGGTGCCGCAACTCGCGGCCGGGTGGCAAAAGAGCGGCCGCGCCCGGGCTCGCTTCGAGATCACCGGCGGCGGCTTTCTCGCCACCGGCCCCGACGACGCCACGGTCGCGGCGATGGTCGAATGGATCCGCAAGCGAGTCGGTTTCTACGGTTCGACCAAGGCCTATTTCCCTGTCTGGGAAGTGCACGGTCTCGAGGACCTGGGTCAAGAGTTGTTCCAACTCTCGCTCAAGGGCGAATGGGACAAGATGACGCGCGCGATCTCGGACGACGTCGTCCGCCTGTTCGCCGCGGTTGGCCGCCACGACCAGATCGCGGCCGAGATCGAACGCCGGTTCGGGGGTGTGTCGGATGCGATATTCGCCAGCACCGCGTCGGGGATCGTGCCCGATCTGCCGCCCGGCCTGATCGAGGACATCCAGCGCATCCCGGTCGCATTCGCGGGCTTCGCGGCCGCCTAGGGGACGGCGCCGGCCTGGGCTGGACGCGGCGCGGTCGCTTACGATATTTCTGGCCGGAGCGAAGGCCATGCGCATCCTGATGATCGAAGACGATCGCGATGCCGCGAGCTATGTCGCGCGCGGGCTCGCCGAAGCGGGCCACGTCGTCGACACGGTGCATGACGGCATCGCCGGCGAGGCGCAGGCACACGCGGCCGGCTACGACGTGCTGATCGTCGACCGCATGCTGCCTAAGCGCGACGGGCTCGCGCTGATCGCTTCGCTGCGTGCGGCCGGCGACAAGACCCCGATCCTGGTGCTTTCGGCCTTGGGCGCGGTCGACGATCGCGTCAAAGGTCTGCGTGCCGGCGGCGACGACTACCTCGTCAAGCCGTTCGCCTTCGCCGAACTGTTGGCGCGGATCGAGGCGCTGGCCCGGCGCGCGGCGCCCGAACAGGGTACGACCGTGCTCGCGGTCGGCGATCTCGTCATTGACCGCTTGAGCCGCCGCGTCACCCGGGCCGGGAAAAAAATCGACCTTCAGCCGCGCGAGTTCCGGCTGCTCGAGTACCTGATGCGGCACGCCGGGCAGGTTGTCACCCGCACCATGCTGCTCGAAAACGTGTGGGACTATCATTTCGACCCCCAGACCAACGTCATCGACGTCCAGGTGAGCCGGCTGCGCGCCAAGCTCGACCTTGGCCTCGGCCGCTCGCCGATCCGGACCGTTCGTGGCGCCGGGTACACGCTCGACCCCGCCGGCGACGACCGCGACGCATGAGAACGCTGCGCCTGCTCGTACGCACCGCCACCTTTCGGCTGGCGCTCATCTATCTCGTCCTGTTCGTCGCTTCGGTCGCGGCACTCGGCGGCTTCTATCATTGGGCGACGACCGAGGCGCTCGCGCGCCAAAGCGACGAGACGATCGCCGCCGAGATACAGGGCTTGGCCGAGCATTACGAGCGCCGCAGCGTGGCCGGCTTGCGCGACGTCGTCGCCGAGCGGAGCCACGACCAGCGCCACAGCCTTTACCTCTTGGTCGCGGCGGGGCTGGTCGAGCCGGCCAATCGCCACGGCGCCGCGCGTCACGCCCTGATCGCGCGCCACGAGGACCTGCGCGCCCAGGACGATGAGATGCTGCGCGCCTATTACGATACCTGGGGCCGCTATATGAGCCGCTCGGCGGCCGACTTGAGCCGCCGCGGACGCGCCGCCGAATGATCCCTAACGCGTTTGTGGATAGGCGTCGGAACGGTTAAGCCCGGGCCCGGCGCGGTGTAGAATAACGAAACGTCACGATTCAGGAGGGACCGATGCCGAAGATCGATATTCATCACGTCGCGCTCAAGTGCAAGAAGGGCAAGCTCAAGGAGACGGAAAAGTTCTACACCAAGCTGATGGGCATGACTTACGCCGATCGGCCCAACCTCGGCTTTCCCGGCGCGTGGCTCAACATGGACAAGACCATGTTCCACCTGATCGAGAAGGAAGACGACAAGACGCTCGACCCCTGGTACCGGCGCGCCGAGGTCAAGAGTTCGGTCGACCACATCGCGCTCAAGGCGCATGGGTTCGATGCCTACAAGAAGAAGGCGGTCGCGATGGGGCTCGACTGGCGGCAAATGACGCTGCCGGGGCCGGGCTTGTGGCAGCTGTTCGTCCTCGACCCCAACGGCGTCATCGTCGAGCTCAATTTCCCGATCGCCGAGGAACCGGCCGGATCGATCGGGCCCGGCACCGACCGCCTCTATCCGCCGCTCGAGCAGCAGTCGAAGGAAGCGCAAGCGCGGACCAAGAAGCTGATGGCCGACGAGCGCAAGCGGCGCACCG
This sequence comes from Alphaproteobacteria bacterium, assembly GCA_016869275.1. Lineage (GTDB taxonomy): Bacteria > Pseudomonadota > Alphaproteobacteria > SHVV01 > SHVV01 > SHVV01. The sequence continues at coordinate 13,441 of VGEO01000048.1, forward strand.
CCAAAGCTGCCGAATAGGCCTCACCGGTCCGGCGGACGCGCGATCAGGTCGGCGATGAACGGCGCGAGCAGCGGTAAGACCTGGGCGTCGGCGAACAAGTAATCGCCGTCGCCGGCCGGGGCGGGGGCCGGTCACAGTGGCCGATCCGCCGTGGGCTCCCAGCGAAACGCCGCAAAGCCGAGAACGCCGAACCGCTGCCACGCTTCGGTTGCGTCCGCGCCGGCGCGGCCGAGATCGTCGGCGGTAAGTTCGAGCAGGACTGCGGGACGAAACCGGGCGAGCGTTTCGGCCCCGCCGCGCAGCAGACGGATCTCCGACCCTTGGATATCGGCTTTGATGAAGTCGATCCGTGCCAGTTCGCGCGCTGCCGCGAACCCGTCGAGGGTCGCGACGTCGACCCGGTCGCGGCGGGCATCGCCGGCGGCGGCGCCCAAAAGCGCGAGGCCGAAGCCCACGGCGCCTGAAGCCTTGATCGGCGTGATGAGGTCGGCGGCGCCGGCCGTGTCGGCCAAGGCTGTGGCCACCACTTCGACCTGCGCGAGCCGATGCCAGCGTACGACCTGGCGCAGGATCGAGCGGGCGTAGCTCGAAGGCTCGAACGCGTAGACCCGTCCACGCGGCGTCAAGCCCGCAAACAACTTGGTGAACTGGCCGGTGTGGGCGCCGACGTCGAGGACAACGCCATCGGCCGGGATCAACGCCGTCAGAACATCGAGCATGCCGGCGTGGTGCTGACGGGCCAATGCCTTGAACAGGTGGGCGAGACAGGACACGCGCTGGCGCAGGGTCAGGTCGAGCGGCCGGGGTCCGCGTTTCATCTGCCAATTCCGATGGCTAAGGCGAGCCTACACGAGCGCCTGCGTTCGTGACATTCTACGCGCCGCGGGCCCCTAGGGGCCCGCTCGCTATGTGTGAGGCCCGGTGGATTTCACGCTGACCGAGGAACAGACGCGTCTGCGCGAGGCGGCGCGCGATTTCGCGACCGGCGAACTCGCCGGCCTTGCCAAGCGCTTGGAAGCCGACAACGAGCCGGTGCCGCGCGAGGTCGTGCTGCGCATGGGCGAGCACGGCTATCTCGGCGTCAACGTCGCGCCCGAGTATGGCGGCTTGGGTCTCGGCAACCTCGAAGCGCTGCTGATCCTCGAGGAGTTCGCAAAAGTGTCGCCGGCGGTGGCGTTCCCGGTGTTCGAGTCCTGCGTCGGTCCGATCCGGGTGATCGAGCGGTTCGCCGACGAGGCGTTGAAACTCAAGCTCGCGCCCAAGGTCTGCCGCGGGCGGGTGGTGATCGCGATCGCGATGTCGGAGCCCGACGCCGGCTCGGCGCTCACCGACCTCAAGACCCGCGCGGTCCGCAGCAAAGCCACGGTCACGCTCAACGGCCACAAACGATGGTGCAGCGGCGGCGGCTACGCCGACGGCTATCTGGTTTATTGCCGTCTGAGCGATGCCCCCGGGGCCAAGGGCATCGGCGCGGTCTACGTCGATGCGGCAACGCCGGGCCTTAGTTTCGGCCCGCGCGAGCAACTGATGGGCTTTCGCGGCATTCCGTCGGCCGACATACACCTGGACGATGTCTCGGTTCCCGACGACAACGTGGTGGTGCCGGCGGGCGGCTTCAAGAGCCTCATGGAAGCGTTCGACCTCGAGCGCTGCGGCAATGCGACCATGTGCCTCGGCATCGCGCAGGGCGCGCTCGACCGCGCGCTCGCCTACGTCCAGGAACGCCGCCAGTTCGGACGTCCGGTGGTCGAGTTCCAGGCGGTGCAATTGAAGCTCGCCGACATGGCGATGCGGGTCGAGGCGGCCCGGCTCTTGATCTATCGCGCGATCGCCAATGCCGCCCACGGCTTTCCGTCGGTGCTCGACTCATCGATCGCCAAGTGCTTCGCCAACGAGATGGTGCGCCAGGTAACCGCCGACGCGATGCAGGTGATGGGCGGCTATGGCTATCACCGCGAGTTCGGCATGGAGCAGCGCGTGCGCGACGGCTTCGGCTGGGGCATCGCCGGCGGCGCGATCGACATCCAGAAGACCAATATCGCCGCGGCCCTGGTCGGCCGCCGCTTCCCGCAGCGGCGCGATGGCTAGCGGGGCCGCCGGCTCGCGCGATCCGCTTCGCGCCTTTGGCCTCGACGGCGAAGTCGCGATCGTGACCGGCGGCGGCGCCGGGATCGGCCTTGCCATCGCCGAAGCGATGGCGGCGGTCGGCGCCCGGGTTGCGATCGTTGATCGCAAGGCCGACACCGCGGTCCAGGCCGCCGAAGCGATCGGGCGCCGGGGCGGGGTCGCCGCCGCCTATGCGCTCGACATAACGGACGCGGCCGCCACCGCGCGCACCTTCGCGACCATCGCCGAGCGCCAGAAACGCCTCGACATCCTGGTCAATTCGGCCGGGCTCGCGATTCGCAAGCCGGCGGTCGATCTGACGCCGGCCGACTGGCAGCCGGTCGTCGACGTCAACCTGACCGGGCTTTTTTTCGCCAGCCGCGAGGCTGCCAAGCACATGATCGCGGGCGGGCGCGGCGGCCGCATCGTCAACATCGCCTCGATGATGGGGCTTTCGGGCGGCGGCCTCTATCCCAACGCTTCGTATCAGGCGACCAAGGGCGCGGTCGTCAATTTGACCCGCGCGCTCGCGATCGAATGGGCCAAGGAAAAAGTTCGCGTCAACGCGATCGCGCCGACATACGTTCGCACCGGTTTCATCGGACCGCTGCTCAAGGACCCGGCGCTGGTCGCGAAAATCGAGGCGATGACGCCGCTCGGGCGGCTCGCCGATCCCGCCGACATCGTCGGCGCCGCGCTCTATCTGGCGAGCGCCGCCTCGGCGATGGTGACCGGCCACACGCTCGCCGTCGATGGCGGCTTCCTTGCGCAGTAACCGGCGCTAGGCGCGTTCGCGCAAGCTCTCGCGCGTGCCGGCGTTGACGAGGTAGAGCCCGATCAACAGCAGAACGGCCGCACTCCACACCCACGTGCTGTACGTCTCGCTGAACACGATCACGCCCCAGGCGAGGCCGGCGATGATCGCGATGTAGCCGAGCTGCGAGAAGAACACCGGACCGGCGCGGCGGACGATTTCGAAGAACAAGGCGAGCACGATCCCGTGGACGCAAGCCGAGAGCCCAAGCGCCTGAAGCGCCTCGCCGCTGGCCGCGAACGGGTGAAAGCCCTCGCCGGCGACGAGATACGCCGGCAGCATGAAAACCGCGGCACCGAGCGCAAGCCCAGCCGCGAGTCCGACCGATGAGGCTTGGGGCGGCCGTTTGAGCACCACGTAGATGTTGCCGGTCGCGAATCCGAGCGGCGCGAGCAGCGCCAGGAAAAACCACGCCGCCATGTCGGGCTCCGGCAGGCTCAAATCGGGGACGGTGAGGGTGAGGACGCCGACCACGCCGAAGGCGATCCCGAGCACGCTTTTCCAGCGAATCCGGTCGATCCCGAAAAACAGCGCGAACACGTAGGTCATGGTCGGCGACACCGGCATCACCAGCGTGACGACGCCGGCGGGAAGGCGCGCCGCGACGTAGGCCAGGATGATCATGCCGAAGCCGATGTTGGCGATGCCGGAGAAAAAGTAGAAAACGAGATGGTCGCGGCTCAGGCCCAGGCGGCGGTCGACGATCAGGGCGACCGCGGTGGCGCCGATCCCGGCGCACAGAACCGGCCAGAACGCGTAGGCGACCGGCGGGATGCCGGCCGCCGCTGCCATCTTGTTGACGGTGAAGATGCCGCCCCAGGCGATGCCGCCGACCAGCAGCATAGCGAGCGGCAGGCGAAGGTCGGGCGCGGGCGTCGCGGTCATGCCGGGCGCGCCCGGCTCGATAGAAACACACCGGCCGCGACCAGTGCGAGACAAGCGAAGTGATAGAGGCTGAGCGCCTCGTCGAGCGCGGCGATCGCGATGAAGGCCGTGAAGACCGGCATCAGATAATAGAACACGGCGACGCGGCTCGGTCCCAGCTGGACGATCCCGATGTTCAAGAACACCAGCGCGACGATCGAGTTGAACACCGCGATGTGGAGCACGGCGGCGATCGCGCCCAGGGTCGGCGTAAAGTAGCCGCCGAGGACCGCCGCTTCGGCCAAGTGAAGCGGGAGAAGAATCGCCGCGCCGACCGCGGTCAGAGCGAAAAAGACCACGAACGGGTTGATGTCGGCAGGCGCGCGTTTGACGAGGACGGTATAGATCGACCAGCTGACGGTGGCGATCAAGATCATGAGATCGCCTTCGACGAAAGCGAGGTTGAGCAGCACGCTGAGGTCGCCGCGCGTAATCGCGGTCAGGCCGCCGACGAAGGCGATGGCGATGCCGAGGCGTTGCCAGTTGGTCATGTGCTCGCCGATCAGCGGCACCGCGAGCGCCATGATGAAGACCGGCTGCAACGACGAGATCAACGCGGTGTTGATAGCGGTCGTGGTGTGGAGCCCCCAGAACACCAGCGCTTGACCGACGATCGATTGGGTCACGCCCAACAGGACCACCAGACGCCAGTGCTGCCTCAAAACGCTGGCGTAGCGCTCGAGGTCGGTCCACACGAACGGCAGCAGGATCGTGCATGCGAGCGCCGCCCGCCAGAACGCCAACGTGACCGGCGGAATTTCGTCCCGCACCGCGCGGCCGACGACATAGCTCGACGCGTAGATCAGCATCGACGTCGTCAACAGGACGTAAGGCAGCCAACGAAAGCGGGCGAGACCGGCAAGCCCCCCGGCAAACGCGTCGCGCACGCGCACGTTATTCGAAGCGGGCCGGCCGGCGGTCGTAGAGCGGGTTCAGCCGCTCGTAAGCGCGCGCGGCGCGCAGGACCCGCGCGTCCTCGTGCCGGGGCCCGACGATCTGGAGCGCGATCGGGAGACCGGCTTTGGAGAAGCCGCACGGGATCGTAATCGCCGGTTGCATCGAGAGGTTGAACGGGCTGCAGAACGGCACCCACATGCGCGGGTCCGGGTACTGCTCGAACTCCTTGGGCACGATCCGGTCGGCGTCGAACGCCGGCACCGTGAGCGTCGGCGTGAGCAGGAGGTCGTACTCCAACATGAAGTCGTTCAAGACCTTGGAGAGCGTTTGGCGTTTCTCGTCGGCTTCGACCAGCTCCGCGACCGTGAGCTTCAGCCCGCGTTGGACGATTGCGTTCAGGCTCGGGCCGATCACTGCGCGCTGCTCGGGCGTCATCTTGCCGACGCGATAGGCCATGCGCGATGTCAGATAAGCCGAGAGGATCGGAACCGGATTCTCGATCTTGGGATCGGCGACGACCACTTTGCACCCCAGCTTCTTGAACGCTTTGGCGGCGGCGGCGACCGCGGCGGCGATCTCGGGGTCCACATACTTGGCCTGGCCGTTCAAGTTGGGGCTGAAGGCGACCTTGAGACCCTTGATGCCGCTGTTCAGCTTGTCGAGATAGTCGACGTCGTCGAACTTGGACGCGGTCCAATCGCGAGGATCGGGTTGCGCCAACACGTTCATCATCAGTGCGGTGTCGGTGACCGTGTGGGTTACCGCGCCCGGGCACGAAAGGCCCGGCATGCCGGCCGGTGGAAAAGTCGCGACCCGAAAGTTGGTGGCCTTGAAGCCGACGATGCCGCAGAGCGCAGCCGGAATCCGGGTCGAACCGCCGGCGTCCGTCGCGAGTCCGGTGTTGCCCAGTCCGGCCGCCACGGCGGCGGCGCCGCCGCCGGTCGAGCCGCCGGCATGCTTGCTCGGGTCCCACGGATTGGTGGTCTTGCCGGTCAACGGGCTGTTGGTGGTCGGCCCGATCGCGAACTCCGGATTGGTGGTCTTGCCGAGCAGCACGGCGCCGCTGTTGCGGCAATGAAGCGCGACGGTCGTATCGACATCGGCCGGTTCGGTGCCGGTCGTCTTCGAACCGAAGCGGGTCGGCATGCCTTTGGCGAACTGGGTGTCCTTGACGCCAAGCGGCACGCCGTCGATCGGGCCCAACGGTTTGCGGTTCATCCAGCGCTTTTCGGACGCCTTGGCGGCCTTGAGGGCGCCATCCTCGTCGACATAGCAGAAGGCGTTGATCTTGCCGTTGTGGCGCCTAATGCGGGCGAGGGCGATCTTGGTCGCTTCGACCGGCGATATCTTCTTGGCGCGGAATTTCTTGACCAGTTCCGCCACCGGCATAAAGGCGATATCGGCGTCCGACATTGACGTTCCTCCCCCAATGACCCGCGCCGGAACATACAGGCCGGGCGTTCCGCCGACAACGCGGCCCTAGGGCATGATGACGGTTGCGGTGAGGTTGCGAATGGCGTGGACGATCGAAAGGGCGGTAACGGCCGAGGTTTTCGGGTTGTCGGGGGCGGGCATGCCGGCGAACTCGAGGGTGAGGCGCCCGTAGCGGCCTTCGGCCTCGATCCGGCCGACGTTGTCGGCGGCGGCGGGATCGGCGACGAGTTCGATCTCAGTCCGCTCGACGCCGATCCCGGCGAGCGCCACCGTCATCGCGAGGTTGGCGTTCTTCGGGTAGGACCGCGCTGCCTCGAGCGGCGAGCCGCGGAAAAGGACGGTCCGCTCGGTCAGACGATCGAGCGGGAACGTCCGCTCGGCCGGGGTCCCGGCCCAGGCGTGCGGCGGTTTGACCGAGGTGTAGGTCACGCGATCGAGCCCGCCGATCCGAAGCGCCGTCAGTCCATCGAGCCCGGCGATGGCGCCGGCCGGGAGCAGCAGGCGCGCGCCGGCGCCCTTGGCGGTCGCGATCAACCGCCGGTACAGCGGCTGGTCGGCGAAGGCGCCGGTCGCGATCACGAGTAGGTCGGTGCCGTGCGCCAGGACCGCCTCGGCGAACTCGGCGACCGCCCCCTGTCCCGCGCACTCGGCGACGAGGTCGGGCTTGAGTCGAAGCAACTCGGCGACGGTGGTGACCGCCGGGACCGCGGGCGGCAGCAGCGCGCGCGCCTCGGCGAGCCGTTTCGGCCGCACCAGCACCCCGACAACGGCGATGTCGCTATCACCGGCGAGCTCGCGCAAGACCAGGCGCCCGATCGCACCCAACCCGATCAACGCGATGGTTTTCACGATCGTGTACCCTCCTGGCGGCCGCGCATCTTAGCGGAATCTCGGGCTTGTTTGCGGTATCTTGCCGCCATGGCGAGGCCGGGGCGTTGCGATATCGGTGTTCGATTTGCGTAGGATCGGCGCTGCCGTTGCGGCCATCGTTGGGCTCGCGTCGGTCGCGGCGCGCGCCGAGCCGCCGGTGCTGACCTGGCCGCTCGCCTGCACGCTCGGCGTCGACTGCACCATCCAAAACTACCTCGACCGCGACCCGACCCCGGGCGCGGCCGACTTTGCCTGCGGCTCGCTCACCTACAACGGCCACACCGGGACCGATTTTCGCATCGCCGACTACGTCGCCATGCGTCGCGGCGTCGCCGTGGTGGCGGCGGCACCCGGCGTCGTGGTTGGCGTCCGCGACGGCATGGAGGACGTCAACGCCCGACTCACGGGGCACGATAGCGTCGCCGACCGCTCCTCGGGCAATGTCGTCGCTATCGCCCATGGCGACGGGTACGAAACCCGCTACGCGCACCTCCGCCGCGGCAGTGTCGCCGTCAAGAAGGGCGACCGCGTCGAACGCGGCCGCCTTCTCGGTTTTGTCGGACTCTCGGGGCTGACCGAGTTTCCGCACCTTCACCTCACCGTCCGGCGCGATCGGGTCAACATTGACCCGTTCACGGGCGAAAGCGAATGGGTGGCGTGCGACCCGGCCCGCTCCCATGCGGCGCTCCCGCCGACCGCCTTGTGGGAGAAAGCGCTCGCAGCCGCGCTCGGCTATATCGCGACCGGGTTGCTGAAGAGAGGGTTCAGCGACCACGAGCCGGAAGCCGAGGCGATCGAGAAAGGCAACCACGTCGCGACGACGCTCGCGCGGACCGCGCCGGCGATCTACTTCTGGGCCTCGACGTACGGCGTCCGTGCCGATGACGTCTTACAGTTCCGCGTGTTCGACCCGGAGGGGCGAATCTTCACCGAGCATCGGCGCGTTGTCGCGCGCCATCAGGCGCAACGCATCGAGTTCGTCGGCAAGCGCCGCCAACACGTCGAATGGCTGCCCGGCCGTTATCGCGGCGAGTTCGAACTTCGTCGCGGCCCGCCCGGGCGGCAAGCGGTGGTCGTTTCGACGGTCCGCGACGTCACGATCGAATAGCGTTGCGTTACGGGTTGAAACCGCGTTGCTGCATGAACTGCTGGACCCGGCGCTCGCCGACCAGGCAGCCGGGTGGGAAAATCTCTTCCTCGCGCTTGGCCTGAACCAAGCGAAAGGCGCTCTCACCGGTCCGCGCGATCCGCCGCGGGTGGACGGGTTTGAGCGCGGCCCGTTCGCCGGCGGCCGCGCCGGTCGGAGTGCGGTCCGCGATCTCGAGAATGAGCTTGCGGCGAACGGCGCGCGCGAAGTCGTCGAAGTCGAGCGCCACGATCATGAACGCGCCGGCGCCGCCGATCACGCAGGCGAGATAGTACTTGTCGAGATCGGGCATCTGGGCAAAACCCCACGGATTGGGGCGATTGTTGACGATCGGCAGCCCGTTGATGGTGATGCCCTTGGCGATCGCCGCGTCGCGTGCGTGGGTGACGATTCCGCCCGCGTTGTTCTCGCCATCGCCCGAAATGTCGATGACTCGGCGGGTACCGTCGTAGTCGTTCTTATCGAATAGCGGAATGGCGAACTCGATGGCGCCGCTGATCGAGGTGCGCCGGCCGATCACTGGCGGATTGGTGTCGAGCTTGGCGATGAAGGCCTTGGCCGTAGCGAGATCGGATATCAAGGTCCAGTCGGCGACGATCCGCTGGTGATCGCCGTTCGACCATTCGTAATACATGACGGCGATGCGGCCGTTGTAGCCCTGTCGGATCGCGGCGAGAACCTCGGGGTGGACCAGGGCGGCGGTGTAGCCCTCGCGCTGCAGTCGTGCTTCTTCGGGATCGACGCTGCCCGACACATCGATCCCGAGCGCAAGCTCTAGATCGACGGCTTCGCCGGCCTCTACCGGCACCGGCGCCAAAGCATGAACGAGCCCGAGGGCGAGCGCCATGACGGCGGAGCGGAACAGCGTCAGAACCGGCCTCCTCGCGATGACGTGTAGTAGAGCCCCGGGCGCAGACTTCCGCAAGCCGCGCCCCGGTGCCGCGCTCAGACCCCGTCGAACAACGACGAGCTCAAGTAGCGCTCGGCGAAAGAAGGGAGAATGACGACGATGCACTTGCCGGCGAGCTCCGGCCGCGCGCCCACTTCGAGCGCTGCACCCAAGGCCGCGCCGGCCGAAATGCCGACCGGCAGGCCCTCGAGGCGGGCAGTCTCGCGCGCGACGGCGAACGCGGTTTCGTTGCCGATCCGGATCACCTCGTCGATCACGGTGCGATCGAGCGTCACCGGCACGAAACCTGCGCCGATGCCTTGGATCATGTGCGGGCCGGCGGCGCCGCCAGAGAGGACGGCGCTGTCCTCGGGCTCGACCGCGATCACCTTGAGCGCCGGACGGCGTTCCTTGAGGAGTGCACCGACCCCGGTCAGCGTGCCGCCGGTGCCGACCGCGCTCACGAACACATCGACCGCGCCGGCGCTGTCCAGCCAGATTTCTTCGGCGGTGGTGCGGCGGTGGATCGCGGGGTTGGCCGGGTTCTCGAACTGCTGCGGCATGTATGCGTTGCCGATCTCGGCGACCAGGACGCGGGCCCGCTCGATCGCGCCGCTCATGCCGTTCCCGGCGGGCGTCAGCTCGATCTCGGCGCCTAGCAGCCGAAGGAGCTTGAGCCGTTCGGCCGACATGCTTTCCGGCATGGTCAGGATCAGGCGGTAGCCCTTGGCGGCGCACACGAACGCGAGGGCGATCCCGGTATTGCCCGAGGTCGGCTCGACGATCGTGGTGCCGGCTTGGATGCGGCCCGAACGTTCCGCCGCCTCGATCATGGCGATGCCGATCCGGTCCTTGACCGACGACATCGGGTTGAAGAACTCGCACTTGCCGACGATATCGGCGCGGCAGCCGTGGGCGTTACCGAGTTTGCGCAGGCGGATCATCGGCGTGGCGCCGACGGTCTCGATCACGCTCTCGAAGATGCGGCGGTGCGACCGGATCGCGGCGTCGGCGGGCGGCTGCGACATGATGGCGGTGCCGCTAGATCGCGAAGTCGACTTCGGCGAAGGCGGGGCGGGCCCCGCCTTCGGCGCGGGCGCGCCAGCACAATTCCTCGACCGTTACCGAGTCGAGCCGCTGCATGACCATCGTTTCGATATCGCCGAGTACGCCCTCGACGATCCGCCGTCCGACCGTTTTACCCGCGATCGGCACGACCGCCGATGTCTCGCGCGCGCCCATGGCGCGCACGAGGTCGCCGAGCGTGATCCGGCGCCGCTCGCGTGCCAACCGATAGCCGCCCTGCGGTCCCCGGGTGCCGATCAAGACCCCGGCGCGGCTGAGTTGCTGGAGGATCGG
>VGEO01000049.1 GCA_016869275.1 Alphaproteobacteria bacterium
GGCGGCGGCTGCGCCATCTGCACCGGCGGGTTTGCGGCCAGTGGCGAGCTTCCCCCTAGCCAGGGCGGCAGGTTCAAGCCTAACGTCGGGGTCTCGCAGCCGGCGGTCGCTACGATCGCGGCCAGCGCGAACGCACGCCATGGCGCGAACCGATCGAACTTCATCCAGTCGGGAAAACGGTGTCGCACGCGACCCTCGGGCACGGCCGCGCCTCGTCGACGAGGCCGGCACGGCGGCGCAAGAGGTTAGCGATCCGGTTTCGCGAAGTAAACCGGCGCCCGGCCTCTATGTCGTAGCGACGCCGATTGGCAACCTCGGCGACGTGACGCTCCGCGCCCTCGAAACGCTGAAAGCGGTCGACGCCATCGCGTGCGAGGACAGCCGCGTGACCGTACGCCTGCTACAGCGCTACGGCATCGCCGCGCCGCTCTTGCCCTATCACGAGCACAACGCCGCGGCGATGCGGCCGAAGCTCCTGGCGATGATCGCCGGCGGCGCCACGATCGCCTTGGTGTCGGATGCCGGTACACCGCTCGTCTCCGACCCCGGCTACAAGCTCGTACGCGCCGTGCACGACGCCGGACAGCGGGTGACGGTCGTGCCGGGCCCCTCGGCGGCGCTCGCGGCGCTGGTGGTGGCGGGGCTGCCGACCGACCGGTTCCTGTTCGCGGGGTTCCTGCCGCCCAAGACGTCGGCGCGCCGGCGCGCGCTCGCCGAGCTGGCCGAGGTCATGGCATCGCTGATTTTTTTCGAGTCGGCGCGCCGGCTGCCCGACACGCTCGTCGATCTCGCCGCCGAGCTCGGTCCGCGCGAGGCCGCGATCGTCCGCGAAGTCACCAAGATCTACGAAGAAGTCATACGCGCCCCGCTCGATGCGCTGGCGGCGCGCTACCGCACGAGCGGCGCACCCAAGGGCGAGGTCACGATCGTGGTCGCGCCGCCGGCGGCGCCGGCGGCGATGGCGCTCGACGACGCGGCGGTCGATGAGCAGCTGCGGGCCGCGCTCGCCACCATGAGCGCGAGCCGGGCCGCGGCGGCGCTCGCGGCGACGACCGGGCGCGAGCGCCGGGCCCTCTATCGCCGCGCCATTGCGCTCAAAGCGTCGCCGCCCGATTCGTGAAAGCCGCCGGCCCCGGCGCGGCCGCAGCGGGCCGCCAGCGCGCCTACCGTACCGGTATCCTCGCCGAGACGGCGGCGGTGTGGTGGCTGCGATTCAAGGGCTATCGCATTCTCGCGCGGCGCTACCGCGCGCCGGTCGGCGAGATCGACGTGATCGTCGCGCGCGGCACCGTCCTCGCCGCGGTCGAGGTCAAGCGCCGCGGGTCGGCGGCCGCCGCGGCCGAGGCGGTGACGCCCCCACAGCAGCAGCGGATCGTCCGCGCGCTCGAGCATTTCCTCGCCCGTCACCCGGCGTTCGCCAATCAGGCTCTCCGCTTCGATGCCGTGCTCGTGGTACCATGGCGCTGGCCGCGCCACCTCGAAGACGCGTGGAGTCCGTGATGACGCGGCCCGAGAAAAAGCGCGCGTCGGCGAGGGGGACGAGTATTGGAGTCAATGGCAACCGAGGTTTGGTAATGACGTCTTTCCCCGCGCGGTTCGAACCGCTGGTCGTTGTTTTGTTGCTGATTTTGTCCGCCGCCGGTCTGTCCGGTTGCGTCGGCGCCGCGGTCGGCGCCGGTGCGACCGCCGGGATCGCGGTCGCCCAAGAGCGCAGCGTCGGTGCCGCGATCGACGACGCGACCGTCAAGATCCTGGTCAACGAGCGGCTGCTGCGCGAGAGCGACTTCATCTTCACGCGGACCTCGATCGACGTGGTCGAGGGGCGCGTCCTCCTGACCGGCGTGATCCCGAGCCAGAACGACCGCGACACCGCCGGCCGCCTGACCTGGGAGGTCAAGGGCGTGCGCGAAGTGTTGAACGAGATTCAGGTTTCACCCCGCTTCGAAGCGGTCGACTTCGTCAAGGACGCCTCGATCAGCGCGCAGCTCCGCTTCAAGCTGCTGAGCGACCGCGAAATCTATTCGATCAACTACGTGACGACCACGGTCAATGGCATCGTTTACGTGATCGGCATCTCGCGTACCGAGGCCGAGCACCAAAAAGTCCTGAACCATGCCCGCGCGATCTCGGGCGTTTCGCGCGTCATCAGCCACGTGATCGCGCGCGACGACCCGCGGCGGAAGCCCAGCGTCTGACATGAGCGGCGCCGCCGCGCACGAAGGATTTCTGAAGGCGCTGGCCGCGGACGGCGACGGCCCCTGGGACGTGGCCGGCGCGGCGCTCGCGCTCGCCGCGTTCGATCACGACGGAATCGCGCTCGACCCCTACCGCGACCACCTGGCGGGGCTCGCCCGCGCCACCGGAACCGCGACGGCTGACGGCGGCGCCCCGGCCGTGGCGCTGGCGCGCGCGCTCGCGGCCGACCACGGCTATAGCGGCGATCGCGAGTCCTACGAGGATATGCAGAACGCCGACCTTATTCGCGTGATCGACCGCCGCCGCGGACTGCCGGTCGCGCTCGCGATCCTCTACCTCGACGCCGCTCGCCGCCAGGGCTGGGACGCGGTCGGCCTCGCCTTCCCCTATCACTTTCTGATCCGGGTCGAGGCCGGCGGCGTTCGCGCGGTGATCGACCCGTTCCACGACGGCGCCGTCCTTGGCAGCCACGAGCTCCGCGCGCTCCTGAAGCGCGTCGCCGGCAAGGACGCCGAGCTCGAGCGCGCCTATTTCGAGCCGGTCACCGACCGCGACCTTTTGATCCGGCTTGAAAACAACATCAAATCGAGGGCGCTGCGCGAAGAGAACTTCCCGCGCGCGGCCGAGATCGTGCGCCGCATGCTGCTGTTCGCCCCCGACCACGTGCCGTTGTGGCGCGACGCCAGCGTGACGTCGTTCCGCCTGGGCGAGGTCGGACGCGCGGTCAAGCTGGCGGAAGAATACTTCATCCGCGCCGAGGACTCGGTGACGCGCAACGACGCCGCGCGCCTGATCCAAAAACTGCAACGCAATCTCAACTAGCGCCCGCCGCTGGCGCGGGCGTAAGCGGCGCTGCTAAGCTCGGACCGCCGCCCATGAGCCTCCTCGTCGCCATCCAGATGGACCCGATCGAGTCGATCAACATCGACGCCGACTCGACCTTCGTGCTGGCGCTCGAGGCGCAGGCGCGCGGCTGCCGGCTGTTCCACTACCTGCCGCGCCATTTGTCGATGAAGTCCGGCCGCGTCGTCGCGCGAGCCCGCGCGCTCACGGTGCGGCGCGAAAAAGGCCATCATTTCACGCTCGGCGACCCGCAAGAGATCGACCTCGCCGCCTGCGACGTCGTCCTGATGCGGCAGGACCCGCCGTTCGACATGGCCTACATCACTGCGACCCACCTGCTCGAGCGAATCCATCCGCAGACCTTGGTCGTCAACGATCCGATCGCCGTCCGGAACGCGCCCGAGAAGCTCTACGTCACCCATTTCGTCGACCTGATGCCGCCGACGCTCATCACCTCGGACTTCGACCAGATCCGCGCCTTTCGCGCCGAGTATCAGGACATCATCGTCAAGCCGCTGTTCGGCAACGGCGGCGCCGGCGTCTTTCACGTCCGGCCCGATTCCGACAACTTCAACGTCCTGCTCGAACTGTTCAGCCAGTTCTACCGCGAGCCAATCGTGGTCCAGCGCTACGTGCCGGCGGTGCGCGAAGGCGACAAGCGGATCGTGCTGATCGACGGCAAGGCGGCGGGCGCCATCAACCGGGTGCCGGCACCGGGCGAGGCGCGCTCGAACATGCATGTCGGCGGCCGGCCCGAGAAGGTGAAAATGACCCGGCGCGATCGCGAAATCTGCGAGGCGATCGGGCCCGCGCTCAAGGCGCAAGGGCTGGTGTTCGTCGGCATCGACGTGATCGGCGATTATTTGACCGAGATCAACGTGACCTCGCCGACCGGGATCCAGGAGATCAACCGCTTCGACAACGCCAAGCTCGAAGGCCAGGTGTGGGACGCGATCGAGCGGCGCTTCCACGCGAGCGACCGCGCCCGCCGCCCGGTTTAGGACCGTGCCATCGCCGGATAGGATCGCGCCATGATCGTCGCCAAAATGCTTCACGTACTCGCCGCGATCGTCTGGGTCGGCGGCATGTTCTTCGCCTATGTCTGCTTGCGGGCGGCGGCGGGACCGTTGGCGCCGCCCGAGCGGCAGCAACTGTGGGCGCGTACCTTCGAGCGCTTCTTCCGCTGGGTGTGGGCGGCGGTCGTCCTGCTCCCGCTCACCGGCACGTGGATGATCGTCCATGGGCTCGGCGGCTACGGCGCGGCCGGCTTCGGGGTCCACGCCATGCAGGCGATCGGCGGTCTCATGATCCTGATCTTCCTCCACCTTTATTTCGCGCCCTATCGCCGCTTCAAGGCCGCGCTCGCGGCCGGCGACACGCCGGCGGCCGGCGCCGCGCTCGACAAGATCCGTACGATCGTCGGGCTCAATCTCGTGCTCGGGCTCGGTACCGCCGCGATCGCGGCCGGCGCGCGCTACTGGGGGTGACGCCATGACCATCACGCTCTTCGCCGACGCGGTCGCGCCCGAGCGCAAGAATTTCCCCGACTCGTTCTGGGACCGGCTGGTGAACGCGTTGGGTCTCATGGGCTCGCGTACGCGAGTGCTTGATCTCGGCACGCTGGACGGTGAAGCCGCGCGCGGCCTCGCCCGTTTTGGCGCGGTCGCGGTCGGGCTCGATGCGAGCGAACGGCTCTTCGCCGAGGCGCGCCGCCGCGATCAGGCAGCGGGAGTCAAGGTCGACTACGCGCTGGGGTCGCCCGAGCGGACCGGGCAGCCGGACGCCTCGTTCGACGTCATTCTCGCGGCCCAGAGCTGGCCCGCCGACGGCGCCGCGGCGGCGCGCGAAGCGGCGCGGGTCCTGAAGCCCAAGGGCCTCCTCGCCATCGCCGGGTTTGCCTGGCAACCGCTCCCCCGGAACGTGGTCGAGGTGGCCGAGGACGTCATCCTCCGCCACGCCCCGGGGTGGTCCAAGGGCGCAGTCAACAAGCTCTACGGCCAGTGGTGGCCAGCCGTCCACGCCGCCGGGTTCCGCGAGTTCCGCACCTTCTTCCACGACAACGACTACGCCTATACCCACGCCGAGTTCCGCCGCTACGTCGCGGCGCGGGTCGCAGGCGCGGTTTCGGCCGCGGCGCTTACCGCACTCGACGCCGAGCTCGACCAGATGCTGAAGAAGCGCTTCCCCGGCGATTATCTGGTCGCCCCGCACCGCTCGTTTGTGTTCTGGTCCGAGCGGCCGTAAGCCTGCTGGTCCGAGCGGCCGTAAGCCGCAAACCCCGTCAAAAGGTTCCTTAAGAGAAGGTAGAGGCACGCGGCGCACGTCCGCACGCGCCGCAGGCTGTCCGCCGGCATTTCGCCGTTCGCGGCGGAAGCCGGGATTCGCCGTTCGCGGGGGAAGGAGCCTGTTGCCATGGTCGCGCGCGTCCAGACCGTCGCTTACGCCGGGATCGAGGTCGTCCCGGTCGAGGTCCAGGTGAGCCTGGCGGGCGGCCTCGCCCGCTTCAATATCGTCGGCCTTCCCGACAAGGCGGTCGGTGAGTCGCGCGAGCGGGTGCGGGCGGCCTTGGCCGCCATGGCGCTCGCGCTGCCGCCCAAACGGATCACCGTGAACCTCGCCCCGGCCAGCCTCGCCAAGGAAGGGAGCCACTTCGACCTTCCGATCGCGGTCGGGCTTCTGGTCGCGCTCGGCGTCATCCCGGAAGACGAGATCGCTTCCTACACCGTGCTCGGTGAGCTCGGGCTCGACGGCTCGATCGCGGCGGTGCCGGGCGTGCTGCCGGCGGCGCTCGCGGCCGCCGCGGCCGAGCGCGGCATCGTCTGCCCGGCGGCGAACGGACCCGAGGCGCCATGGGCGGGGCCGATCGATGTGGTCGCGGCGCCGCATCTCTTGTCGATCATCAACCATTTCAAGGGGACCCAGGTGCTGCCGGCGCCGGCGCGGCGGCTGGCGCCCTCGCCGCCGGCCTGGCCCGACCTTCGCGATATCCGCGGCCAGGAGACCGCCAAGCGTGCCCTCGAAATCGCCGCCGCCGGCGGGCACCACCTCCTGATGTGCGGGCCGCCCGGTGCCGGCAAGTCGATGCTGGCGCAGCGGCTCCCCGGCATCCTGCCGCCGCTCGATGCCGCCGAGACGCTCGAAGTCTCGATGATCCAGTCGGTCGCCGGCGTCCTGAAGGACGGGACCCTGGCGCGGACCCGGCCCTACCGCGACCCGCACCACTCGGCCTCGCTCCCGGCGCTGGTGGGCGGCGGCGCCCGCGCCAAGCCCGGCGAGATCACGCTCGCCCATCGCGGCGTCCTCTTCCTCGACGAGCTCCCGGAATTCCAGCGCTCCGTGCTCGACTCGCTCCGCCAGCCGCTCGAAACCGGGACCGTCACCGTCGCCCGCGCCAACGCGCACGTGACTTACCCGGCCCAAGTGCAATTGATCGCGGCGATGAACCCGTGTCGCTGTGGGCACTTGGGCGACCCGGCGCGGAGTTGCTCGCGCGCGCCTGCCTGCGCCGCCGACTACCAGGCGCGGCTCTCGGGCCCGATGCTCGACCGGATCGACCTGCATATCGAGGTGCCGCCGGTCCCGGCCGCCGACTTGGCCCTGGCGCCCGCCGGCGAGGCGAGCGCCGTGGTCGCCGCGCGCGTCGCGGAAGCCCGTGCGCGCCAGGCCGAGCGCGCCCACCACGAAGGCGCCCCGCCCCGCATCCGCACCAATGCGCAGGCCGATGGCGAGCTGCTCGCCCGGATCGCCGCCCCCGATACCGACGGCCGGACGCTCTTGGCCCAAGCCGCCGAGCGGCTCGGGCTCTCGGCCCGCGGTTACCACCGCGTGCTCCGCGTCGCCCGCACCATCGCCGATTTGGAGGGGGCCGACGCCGTCCGCCGCGTCCACATCGCCGAGGCGCTCGGCTATCGGCGGGCAGCGGTCATCGGTCAACGCTAAGGAGCTATGGTATGGTTGGGAACCGGCGATAACGACGGTCAGGTCGTGGCAAGAAGCGCTGCTGCACCGCGACGATCGATTCGCGCATGGTGGTCGCGCCGGTTCACGGCCGACGAGACCTAAAGCCGGGGACGATGCGCGCTATTCTTCATGGCGCGCGACTGACTCCTGAAGCGTTTCGGGCGCTGCTATAACCATTCTCGCGCCATGACCGAGACCACCCGCACAAGCCGTTCCATGCGGTCGCCGCTCGCTGCGGAGACCGCGCCGCCCGCACCCGCGCCTGCTGCGCGCCGCCGCGCCCGCTTCGCGATCGCGCCCGCGCGTCACGCGTTCCGCCGCCGCTTCTTCCCCGATGCGAGCGCGCCCGAGTGGTCGGACTGGCGCTGGCAGACGCGGAACCGCATCCGCACGCTCGCCGAGCTCGAGCGCGTCTTTCAGCTCTCGGACGACGAACGCGCCGCCGTCATGCGCCGCACGAGCGGGCTTCCGGTCGGGATCACGCCCTACTACGCGAGCCTGATGGGGCGCGAGGATCCGGCCGAGCCGCTGCGGCGCACCCACATCCCGGTCGGCGCCGAGTTAGTGACGCTCCCGGGCGAGGACGACGACCCCCTGGGCGAAGAGCCCGACATGGTGGCGCCGGGCCTCGTCCACCGCTATCCCGACCGCGTCCTCTTCCTCGTCACCAATTTCTGCGCCACCTATTGCCGCTACTGCATGCGCTCGCGGCTGGTGGGCTCGAAGGGCGAACACACGTTTTCGGTCGCCCAGTGGGAGGCGGCGCTCGGCTATATCGAAGCGCACGCGGAAGTGCGCGATGTCCTGATCTCGGGCGGCGATCCCTTGACGATCGCCGATGACAAGTTGGACTGGCTGCTCGGGCGACTCCGGCGCATCGGCCATGTCGAACTGATCAGAATTGGCACCAAAGTACCGCTCGCGCTGCCGATGCGGGTCACGCCCGCGCTAGCGCGGGTCCTCGGGCGCCACCGCCCGTGGCTCAGCCTCCATGCGACCCATCCCGACGAGTTGACGCCCGAGGCGACCCTCGCGCTCGACCGCCTGGCCGATGCCGGGATCCCGTTGGGCGGCCAGACCGTGCTCCTGAAAGGGGTCAACGACGACCTCGCCGTCATGCGCGCGCTGATGCACGGGCTCATCAAGCGCCGGGTCAGGCCCTACTACCTCTTCCAGTGCGACCCGATCCGGGGCTCGGGCCACTTCCGGACCCCGGTCACGACCGGCCTCGAACTGATCGAGGGCTTGCGCGGCCACACCTCGGGCTACGCGGTTCCCCATTTCGCGCTCGATGCGCCGGGCGGCGGCGGCAAGGTCGCGCTGGTGCCCGATGCGATCGTCGGGCGCGAGGGCGAGGATCTGGTGGTCCGGAATTTCGCCGGCGCGCTCTACCGCTACCCCGATCCCGGCGGCATGCTCGGCGCCGGCAAGGCGAGACGGTAGCCGTTGGCGGTATCTCCCTCGCTCGAACGCTGGCGGCGCGGCCTCGCGGTCTACGGCGATCGCCGCGTGCTGGCGATCGTGTTCTTGGGTTTCTCGGCCGGCATCCCGTTGGCCCTCACCGGGCAGACGCTCGCGGTCTGGATGAAGGAGGCCGGCGTCTCGCTGACCGCGATCGGCCTCTTCGCCCTGGTCGGCATTCCCTATGTCTTGAAGTTCCTGTGGGCGCCGGGGATCGATGCGTTCGCCGTGCCGATCCTGGGCCGGGCCCTGGGCCGGCGCCGCGGCTGGCTGGTCGCGACGCAAGGGCTCCTGATCTTGGCCGTCGTCGGCTTGGGCCAGGTCGATCCGGTGGCATCGCCGTGGGCGACCGTCCTCTTGGCGCTTTTGGTCGCGTTCGCGTCCGCGTCCCAAGACATCGTGATCGACGCCTTCCGGATCGAGACCCTCGCGCCCGACCAGCAGGCGGCCGGGCTTGCCACCTATTCGGCCGGCTACCGGGTCGCGATGCTGGTCTCGACCGCCGGCGTGTTCGAACTGGTGGCGGTGCTGCAGGGCCAAGGCCTGGCCGGCGCCGCCGGCTGGTCGGTCGGCTACGCGGCGATGGCGGCGATGGTCCTGGTCGGGGTCGCCGCCGCGCTCGTCCTGCCTGAGCCGCCGGCGGCGCCCGCGCCGGGCCTGCGCCTCGGCTGGCAAGCGCGGCTCGTCCGCGCCGTGCGCGAGCCGTTCGCCGAATTCATGAGCCGCGACGGCTGGGTCGCGATCCTCCTCTTCGTCATGCTGTTCAAGTTCGGCGATGCCTTCGCCGGCATCATGACCGCGCCGTTCGTGCTCGATCTCGGCTTCGACAAGACCGACTACGGCCGCATCGTCAAAGTGTTCGGCTTGGCGGCGACCTTGGGCGGGACGCTCATCGGCGGTGTCACGGTCGCGGCGCTCGGCACGCGCACCAGCCTGTGGGCCGGCGCGCTCGTCCAGGCGGCGTCCAACCTCATGTTCATCGCCCAGGTCTACGTCGGCCGCGACTACGGCTTCCTGGTCGCGACCATCGGGGTCGAGAACGCGGCCGGCGGCTTCGGCTCGGCCGTGTTCGTCGCGTACTTGGCCGGGCTCTGCCGCGACCGCGCCTATACCGCGACCCAATACGCGCTCTTGTCGGCTTTGGCGGCGGTCGGGCGCACCGTGCTGTCGGCTTCGGCCGGCTGGTTCGCGACCGTGCTCGGATGGCCGGCGTTTTTCCTGCTGACGACGGCGGCTGCGGTCCCCGGCCTCGCGCTGCTCTGGCTGTTGATGCGCCGTCGGTGGGGCTTCAGCGACGCCGCGCCAATAACCGCAACCCCGGCTTCCACGACCGGCGTCGCTTGACGATCGCGAGGCCGTGGCGCTCGAGCAGCCGCGTCAGATTCGCGGTGCGGAAGTAGAGACAGTGTCCCGGCGGCGCGAACGCGTCCCAGCGCGTGAGGTCGCGCGGCCGGCGCCAGTGACCGAGGTCCGGGGTCGTGAGGTAGAGAAATCCGCCCGGCTTCATGACGCGGACGATTCCGGCGACGAAGGCGTTGACGTCGGTCACGTGCTCGATCACTTCCGAGCAATGGACGAGGTCGAACGCCGGCGGCGCGGTCGCGGCCAAGGTTTCGATCCGGCCGTGGACGAAGTCGCTGCCCGGATAGTGGCTTCTGGCGTACGCGACCGAGACCGGATCGAGCTCGAGCCCGGTCGCCTGGAGCCCGGCGCGGCGGGCGGTTTCGACCATGAAGCCGCCGCTCGCGCCGACATCGAGAAAGCGGCGCGCTGCCGTCGCCGGGTCGAGCCCGCTCGCCGTTGTCGCCGGGTCGAGGCCGCTCGCCGCCAGGATCCAGCGCAGGCGCAAACGCATCCGATGGAGCTTGGCGTCGACCTTGGCGAAGTAGCCCTGGCTCGCGCCGGCGTAGGCGTCGGTATAGAGACGTTCGATCTCGGCCGCCGTGGGCATCGGATCGCAATAGACCAAGCGGCAGCCGCCGCACTCGTAGAGGTCGTAGCCGCCGTGGCGGATGAACAGGCGGCGGTCCTCGCCGCCGCATACCTGGCAGGCGGTCATCGCGCTAGACTGGGTTCATGGCGACCACGGCCGAGGTTATCGCACGCGAGGCCGACATCACCCAACTCGATGTCGATGTGATCGTCAACGCGGGCAACGCACGACTGAAGCGCGGCGGTGGGGTCGACGGCGCGATCCACCGCGCCGCCGGGCCGGCGCTGCAAGAGGCGCTCGATGCGATCGGCGGCTGTCCGACCGGCGCGGCCTGCCTCACCCCCGGATTCAACCTCAAGGCCCGCCACATCGTGCACGCGGTCGGTCCGGTCTGGCAGGGCGGCGGCGCCGGCGAAGCGGCGCTGCTCGGCGCCTGCTACCGCGCCGCGCTCGGCCTCGCGGCCGAGGTCGACGCCCGCTCGATCGCGTTTCCGGCGATCTCGACCGGCATCTAAGGCTATCCGCTAGGCCCTGCCGCCGCGGTCGCGGTCGGGGCGGTGCGCGCTTTCCTCGCCGAACGCACCACCCGGCTCGAACGCGTGATCTTCGCCTGTTTCGGCGCGGCGGCGCTCCAAGCGTTCGCCGCCGCCCTCGACCGCCCCCCCGGGGGGGGTCTTAAGCCTGTCGTAAAGTCAACCGATAATCGGATTTGACCCTCCCCGGGGTCGCCCCTACACTTTTTCGACAAATAAACTGGGAGAACACGTCATGGGCAAACTCGGATGGGCGCTCGCCGTAATCACGATGCTGGCGTTTTCGACCGCCGCGCTCGCGGGCGGCATGTGCTCCGGCGTCCACACGGCCGAAACCACGCCTCCCGTGGTGGTGATGACGACGCCGCAAGAACCGCTGCCGCCGATCAACAACGAAGGTTAGACGGCGGCCCGACGATAAGATCGGCGACGCTCCGGATGAGGGGCGCGTAACGTATCGCTAGCGACGGTCGTAGCATGTCGACACTGCGTCGAAGGCTGAAGCGCCGCGCTTTGTTGGCCCGCCGGGCGGGGCGCAAGCTCCGCTGGCACCGGCCGAACTGGCTGAAGAAACCGCGGCTGCTGCTCAAGTTTCGGATGCCCGGACGCCGGCTCAAGCTGCCCTATTCGCTGTTCGCGGCCGAAGGCCGGCTCGAGGTCCGCATCACCCGCGACCGCGCCGACATCGCCGCGGCGCAAGCGCTCCGCTACCGCGTCTTCTACGAGGAACTCGGCGCCAAGGCCGATGCGGCCACCGCCCGGAGCGGCCGCGACTTCGACAAGTTCGACGCTTATTGCGACCATCTGCTGGTGATCGACCACAGCCGGCCGCGCGCCGAGGCGGTGGTCGGCACCTATCGCCTGCTCCGGCACGAGGTCGCGCTCAAGCACGGCGGTTTCTACTCGGCCGGCGAGTACGACATCATGCCGCTCGTTTCCAATCTCTCGAGTTTGGGCGGCATGGTCGAGGTCGGACGCAGCTGCGTCCACAAGGACTACCGCACCAACTGGGTGATCCAGCTCCTGTGGCGCGGCATCGCCGGCTACATCGCCGCGCATCAGGTCAAGTATCTGTTCGGCTGCGCGAGCTTCGCCGGCACCGATGTCGCCAAGCACGCGCTACCGCTGTCGCACCTCTACTACGAGCACCTGGCGCCGGAGCATCTGCGGGTGCAGGCGCTGCCGGGGCGGCGCGTCGACATGCGGATCCTGCCGCCCGACGCCATCGACAAGGCCAAGGCGCGCAAGCTGCTGCCGCCGCTGATCAAAGCGTACCTGCGCCTGGGTGCCTTCATCGGCGACGGCGCGGTGATCGACGAGCAGTTCGTCACCACCGACGTCTTCATCGTGCTGCCGATCGAGCGCGTCGCACCCAAGTACACCGCCCACTTCGAACGCAACGAGATCATCGCCGCGAGCTGACGGCGCGGACGCTGACGCCGCTGGAGGAAATGAAACGGCCCCGCTCGCGCGAGGCCGTTTTTTTGGGCCGGGTGCCCGGCGCCAGTCTAGCGCGGGCGGCGCGCTTCGAGCTGCTTCTTGTACGCGGCCATGTCCTTGATCGGACGCCGCGCGATGCCCTCGTCCATCGCCGTCTTGGCGACCGCCGGCGGAATCTCGGTGATGAGGCGCGGATCGAATGGCGTCGGAATGATGTACTGGGTGCCGAACTCGAGCTTGCGGCCGTAGATCTTCTCGACTTCGGCCGGCACCGGCTTGCGCGCGAGCTCAGCCAAGGCGTGCGAGACCGCGATCTTCATCTTGTCGGTGATCTGCCTGGCGGCGCAGTCGATCGCGCCGCGGAAGATGAACGGGAAGCACAGCACGTTGTTGACCTGGTTCGGGTAGTCCGAGCGCCCGGTACCGACGATCACGTCCTTGCGTACGTCGGCGACGACCTCAGGCCGGATCTCGGGGTCCGGATTGGCCATCGCGAACAGGATCGCGTTCTTGGCCATGCTTTTGACCATGTCGGGCTTGACTGCGTCTTTCTTTGAGACGCCGATGAAGACATCGGCGCCCTTCATCGCGTCGGCGAGCGTGCGCGCGTCGGTCTTGGTCGCGAACGCCGCCTTGAACTCGTTCAGGTCGTTGCGGCCGGTATGGACCACGCCTTTCGAGTCGCACACCAGCACGTTGTCCTTGGGCAGCCCGAGCGCCTTGAGCAGGTTGAGGCACGCGGTGCCGGCCGCGCCGGCGCCGTTGATCACCAGCTTGGAGTTCTTGATGTCCTTGCCGGAGATGTGGAGCGCGTTGACCACGCCGGCGCCGCAAATGATCGCGGTGCCGTGCTGATCGTCGTGGAACACCGGGATCGACATCGCCTCCTTGAGCCGCTTCTCGATCGAAAAGCACTCGGGCGCGCCGATGTCCTCGAGGTTGACGCCGGCGAAGGTCGGGCCGAGGAAACGGACGCAATTGACGAACTCGTCGATGTCGGCGGTGTCGACCTCGAGGTCGATGGCGTCGATATCGGCGAAGCGCTTGAACAGCACCGCCTTGCCTTCCATCACCGGTTTCGAGGCCAAGGCGCCGATGTTGCCGATGCCGAGCACCGAGGTGCCGTTCGAAATCACCGCCACCATGTTGCCGCGCGAGGTGTAGTCGTAAGCGGCGTCGGGGTTCTCGGCGATCTTGAGGCAGGGTACGGCGACGCCGGGCGAATAGGCGAGCGAGAGATCGCGCTGAGTCTTGAGCGGCTTGGTCGGCAGGATCGCGATCTTTCCCGGCGATCCCTGCAAGTGGAAATCGAGCGCGTCCTGATCGCTTGTCTTCGCCTTGGTTGTCATGGGATTCCCCTGCGTATCGTATTGGGCCGCGCGGCAGGCGGCTGCGCTCGTGTGGGCGCGTTGGCCGAAAAGACTACTGGTTCTCCGGTTGAGCCGCAAACGGCTTCACGAATCGTGCCGCGCGTCGGCGCCGCGTCGTTGCACGAACCGTTATGTTAACGTTGTCCGCCATGACGTCGCTCGAAGCGAATCCCGACCGCCCGAACGTCGACGACGCCGCTCTCGACGGCGCCGCCACGCCGATGGTCGAGCAATACCGCCGCATCAAGCGCGCGCACCCCGACGGGCTGTTGTTGTTCCGGCTCGGCGACTTCTATGAATGCTTTTTCGAGGATGCGGCAGTCGCCGCCAAGGCGCTCGACATCACGCTCACCCGTCGCGGTCGCGCCGGCGGCGACGACATCCCGATGTGCGGTATCCCGGCGCACGCCGCCGACGCCTACTTCGCGCGCCTGATCCGCAAGGGCTTCAAGGTTGCGATCTGCGAGCAGGTCGAAGATCCGGCCGCGGCGAAAAAACGCGGCGCCAAAGCGATCGTCGAGCGCGCCGTCATTCGCATCATCACGCCGGGCACGCTCACCGAGGACACGCTGCTCGATGCCCGCGCCCACAACTACCTGGCAGCGGTGGCGCGGGCCGAGGGCGTCTATGCGCTGGCGTGGATCGATATATCGACCGGCGATGTCGCCGTCGCCGGCATCGCGCCGAGCGCGATCGCGACCGAGCTCGCCCGGCTCGAGCCCGGCGAAATCCTGATCCCGGAGACGTTGGCCGTCGATCCGGCGCTGGCGGCGGGGCTCGCCGAGCGCGCGGCGACGCTGACGCCGCTCGCCGCGGGCCGGTTCGCGAGCGACGCCGGCGGGCGCCGCTTGAAAGCCGTTTACGGCGTCGCCGCGCTCGACGGTTTCGCCGCGTTCGGTCGTCATCATCTCGCGGCGCTCGGCGGCCTGATCGACTATGTCGAGCATACCCAGCGCGGCAAGCTGCCGGCGCTCAAGCCGCCGCAGCTCGTCGACGACGGCGCGATCCTCGCGATCGACGCCGCGACCCGGCGCAACCTCGAACTGACGCGTACCCTTGTCGGCGAGCGCGCCGGCAGCCTGCTCGCCGCGATCGACCGCACGCGCACCAACGCCGGCGCGCGCCGTCTGGCGGCCGAGCTCGCAGCCCCGCTCACCGACATCGCGGCGATCGCGGCGCGGCTCGACCGGGTCGAAGCGCTGGTCGCCGAGCGCGACCGGCGTCAAAGCCTGCGCGCCGCGCTCGACCGCGCGCCCGATCTCGAACGGGCGCTGCAGCGGCTCGCGCTCGGGCGCGGCGGCCCGCGCGACCTCGCCGCCGTCCGCGACGCGTTGGGCGCCGCTGCGGCGATCGGCCGCACGCTGGCGCCGGTGACGGCGTTGCGCACACTGGTCGAGGACTTGGGCGACCATGCCGTCCTGCAGGCGCGGCTCGCGGCGGCGCTCGCGCCCGAGCTGCCACTCTTGGCGCGCGATGGCGGCTTTGTTGCGGTCGGGTTCGACGATCCGCTCGACCGGCATCGCCGGCTCCGCGACGACAGCCGCAAAACGATCGCCGAGCTGCAAGCGCGCTACGCCGCCGAGACCGGCATCGCCAGCCTCAAAATCCGCCACAACAACGTGCTCGGTTACTTCATCGAAGCGACCGCGGTCCACGCCGAGAAGATCGGCCACCGGCACGGCACGTTCATCCATCGACAGACGCTGGCGTCGGCCGTTCGTTATTCGACCGCCGAACTCTCCGAGCTCGCCGGCAAGGTCGGGCGCGCCGCCGACGAAGTGCTCGCGCGCGAGCTCGAGCTGTTCGACGGTTTGGTCGCGGCGATCCTTTCGCAGCACGCGGCGCTCGCGAGCGCAGCGGATGCCTTGGCGGCGCTCGACGTGACGGCAGGGCTGGCCGAGCTCGCGGTCGAGCGGGGTTACACCCGGCCGACGGTCGATCGCAGCCTCGCCTTTGAGATTCGCGGCGGGCGCCACCCGGTGGTCGAGGCGATGCTCGCCCAATCGCACGCGGCCGCGTTCATCGCCAACGACTGCGATCTCGGCGAGGCGCAGCGCCTGTGGCTGGTAACCGGTCCCAACATGGCGGGCAAGAGCACGTTCCTCCGCCAGAACGCCCTGATCGCGATCCTGGCGCAGATCGGCTCGTTCGTACCGGCGGCCGCGGCCCGGATCGGAGTCGTCGATCGCCTGTTCAGCCGTGTCGGCGCCGCCGACGATCTGGCACGCGGCCGGTCGACCTTCATGGTCGAAATGATCGAAACCGCCGCGATTCTCAACCAGGCGAGCGCTCGCTCGCTCGTCATTCTGGACGAGATCGGGCGCGGGACCGCGACCTTCGACGGACTCTCGATCGCGTGGGCGGCGATCGAACATCTCCACGACGTCAACCGCTGCCGGGCCCTGTTCGCGACCCACTACCACGAGCTGACGGCACTGGCGGCGCGGCTCAAATCGCTCGCTTGCCGCACGATGCGGATCAAGGAGTGGCGGGGCGATGTCGTGTTTCTGCACGAGGTCGCGCCCGGCGCCGCCGACCGCAGCTACGGCATTCAGGTGGCGCGCCTGGCCGGCCTGCCGCCGGCGGTGCTGGCGCGCGCCGAAACGGTGCTGGCGACGCTCGAAGCCGGGCGTGAGCGCGGCGCGATCGCCGACTTGGCCGACGACCTGCCGCTGTTCGCCGCCGCGCCCAAACCGGCGCCGGTCAAGCCATCGGCGGTGGCAGCGCTCCTGGCCGAGCTCCGGGTCGACGACCTGACGCCGCGTCAGGCGCTCGAACTCCTGTACCGGTTGAAGGCGGCGCACGACGCCGACGAGGCGAGATGAGCCGCCGTTCGCGAAGCCGACGCGCGGTCGCCATCCGCCACGTTCCGTTCGAGGACCTCGGTGTCATCGCGCCGCTGCTGCGCCGGCGCGGCTACGACCTCGCTTACCGCGATGCCGCGGTCGACAGCCTGAATACGCGCGACCTCGCGGCCGCCGACCTCGTGGTCGTGTTGGGCGGTCCGATCGGGGTCTATCAGGCCGAAGCCTATCCCTTCATCCGCGACGAGCTCCGCCTGCTCGAACGCCGCCTCGCCCGCGGCCAATCGACCCTCGGTATCTGCTTCGGCAGCCAGTTGATGGCGCAGGCGCTGGGTGCCCGCGTCTTCGCCGGACCGGTCAAGGAACTTGGTTTCGCACCGGTTCGCCTGACCGCCGCCGGCCGCGCGTCAGCCCTCGTCGCGCTCGGGCGTCACCCGGTCCTGCACTGGCACGGCGACACCTTCGATATGCCGGCCGGCGCCGAGCGATTGGCCTCTACCTGTTCTTACGCCAACCAGGCGTTCGCGTTCGGCCGGGCGGCGCTCGCGCTCCAGTTCCACATCGAGGTGACGCCGGCCGGACTCGAACCGTGGTTGATCGGGCATACCCTCGAGATCGCGACCACGCCGGGCGCGAGCGTTGCCGGACTGAGGCGCGGCGCCGCGCGCTGGGGTGCCGCGCTCAACCGGCGCGCCGTTCGGACGATCGGCGACTGGCTCACCGCCGCCGGCGTTTGATCGCGCCGCGAGGCCATGCCGATGTCGCCGTCGCTCAGCCGTACAACCGTGCTTGCCTATCTCAGCTTGACGGGCGCCATGTTCCTGTGGGGCAGCAACGTCGTCGCCGCGCGCCTCTCGGTCATCGACATGCCGCCGATCGGGGTCAGCTTCTGGCGCTGGGTCACGGTGGTCGTGGTGCTGCTGCCGTTCACCTGGCGCGAGATCGTGCATGCGTGGCCGACGCTGAGGGCGTATTGGCGCATGCTGGTGACGCTCGCCATTCTGGGCCCGGTCATCTTCAACGCCCTCGTCTATGTCGGCCTGCAGACGACGACCGCCATCAATTCCGCGATCGCGAACGGCACCGCGCCGGCCGCGACCGTACTCGCCGCGTACCTCATCACCCGCGAAACCGTCGCATGGCAGACGGCGTTCGGCATGGCGGCGGCCTTTGTCGGCGTCCTCGTCATCATCGCCCGCGGCGATCCGGCCGTGCTCGCGACCCTCACCGTGCGCGAAGGCGACATCCTCATCCTGCTCGCGGTGGTGAGCTGGGGGACCTACACCGTGCTCCTCAAGTACCGCCCGCCCGGCCTGTCGTCGCTCGCGCTGGTCGCCGTGCTGATGGTGATCGGCGTCGCCGCGTTCGCGCCACTGTATGCCTGGGAGATGAGCCGCGGCCGTTTCATCGCGATCACGCCCTCGAATCTCGCACTCATTATTTACGCCGGCGCCGTAATCTCGGTGTTCGCCAACCTCCTGTTCATCCGCGGCATCCTGGCGATCGGCTCGAGCGCCGCCGGCCAGTTCAACAACCTGATCCCGATCTTCGGCAGCGCGCTTTCGGTGCTGTTCCTGGACGAAGCGTTCGAGCTTTATCACCTGGCCGGAATGGTGTTCGTGCTGGCCGGGGTCTATTGGGCCGCCGAGGCGACGACCCGGACGTGAGCGCCGCTATCGGGGTCGCGCGCGCGCCGATAGGATGACGCCGCCGCGGCCGGCGGCTGAGGGAGGAAAGAATGGCTTCGGAAGAATTCGAACGCGGGCTCAAGGTTCGCCGCGAAGTGCTGGGCGCCGACCATGTCGAGCGGTCGCTCGCGACCGCCGACGAATTCACCGCCGCGCTCCAGACCTACGTCACCGAAGTCGCGTGGGGGCGGGTATGGGCGAGGAGCGTGCTGTCGCGCAAGCAAATCAGCTTGAACAATATCTGTATGCTGGCGGCGCTCAACCGGCCGCACGAGTTCGAGCTTCACTTTCGCGGCGCGATTCGGAACGGCTGCTCGCTCGAAGAGCTGCGCGATACCTGCCTGCAGATCGCAGTCTACTGCGGCGCCCCGGCCGGGGTCGAGGCGTTCCGGCTCGGGCGCAAAGTCTTTGACGAGCTCAAAAACACGAAGACGCCGTGAGCGCGGGCGCTCCCGCCGTCGGCGGCCCGCTGCGCGCGCTGGTCTCGCCCGGTCTGATGCTCGTCTACGCCAGCGTCTTTTGGGGCGCCAACACCGTGGTGGCGCGGGCCGTGATCCACGACATCGATCCGTTCTCGATCACGTTCTGGCGCTGGCTGCTCGCGGTCGCCGTGTTGCTGCCGTTCACGTGGACGTATTTGCGCAAGGACTGGCCCGAAATCGTCGGCAATGCCGGGCTCATCATCCTGCTCGGTTTATCGAGCGTCACTGCCTACACCATCACCTTCTATGTCGCGTCGCAGACGACCCCGGCGATCAACCTGTCGCTGATCGGCTCGACCATCCCGGCGTTCTCGATCGCCGCGGCGTGGATCTGGCTCGGCGAGCGGGTGACGCCGGCCCAAGGCGTGGGTTTCGCGGTCGGATTTCTCGGCGTCGTGGTCGTCATTTGTCGGGGCGATGCCGCGGCGCTCGCCGAGTTTCGTATCGCGACCGGCGACATCGTCCTGATGATCGGTGTCATCACCTGGGCGGCTTACTCGATTCTCCTCAAGATCCGCGATCTCAAGATTCACCGCTTGAGCTTGTTGAGCTGCGTGTTCGTTACCGGCTTCATCGGCACGATTCCGTTCTTCGCGTGGGAAGTGGCGGTGGGCGACGGCGCACTGAGGATCAACCTTCCAGCCCTGGCCGCGATCATCTACGGCGCGCTTTTCATGTCGATCGGCGCGTATTTCTGCTTCATGCGCGGCGTCGCCGCGCTTGGTGCCAACAAGGCCAACGCTTACGGCTATCTCGCGCCGATTTTCGCGGCCGTCTTCGCGGTCGGGTTCCTCGGCGAAGAGTTCGCCCTCTATCACGCGCTGAGCTTCGCGCTGATCGTGGTCGGCGTGTACTTCGCGACCGCGACGCGCGCCACGGACGCGACGATCCACTGATCACCGTGCCGTTCGCTGGGCGATGCCGATGCCGCCGAGAACGATGGCGGCGGCGACGCCTTGTTGCCAACTCAGCGCCTCGCCGAACAGCGCCCAGGCGATCAACGCGGCGATGACCGGGGAGCTCAACAGGCCGACCGAGTTGAACGACGCCGGCAGGCGGGCGAACGAAAAAGTGTAGGCGCTGCGCGCCACCAGATCGACCGCGACCGCGAACCCGACCAGGATCGCCCAGCCCGCGGCGCTCTTCGGCACCAGCGTCTCGCCGGCGATCGCCGCGGCTGGCAACAGACAGAGCGCGGCGATCCCCATGTTCCAGACCACCACGGTTCCGGTCTTGAGGCGGCCGCGCAGCTGCTTGAGGCCGAGCGTGTAGAACGCGAAGCTGAAGGCCGACGCGAGCGCCAAGGCGTCGCCGGCGTTGAACCCGGCCAGTGCCGCGGGCCCGGCTTCGACCAGGAGCGCGGTGCCGACCAGCGCTATCGCCATCCCGACGACGAACAACGGGGTGATGCGCTCGCCGAACAGGAACGCGGCGCCGATCGTCACGATGATCGGATTGAGGCCGCCCAGGAGCGAGGCATTGGCGATCGAGGTGTAGTGCACCGACGACGGATACAGAATCAGGTCGGCGACCATCGCCAGCGATGCGAACGCCAGCCAGCCATAGTCGCGCGGACGCAACGCCGGCGGCGGCACCGGGTCGCGGCCCTGCTCGATGCGGGACAAGGCCAGCATCAGGGGGAACGCGAACACTGCGCGCCAGAACCCGGTCGCGATCGGGCCGACCTCGCTCAGACGAACGAGGTTCGGGGTCAAGGCTAGGCCGACCGCGCCGACCATCAGGGCGGTTAAGGCAAGGCTGCGTCCGGACGCGGAGGGGGTCGGCGGAGCCGAGGCGGCGGTCATGAAGCTTAAGCGAGGTTGGAGCGGGTGCGGTGTTCGTGGAGGGGAGCCGGTCGGCAAAATACCTTAAGATGGAGCCGTCATGCGGACTCCCGTGCCGACCCGTCAGGAGTTGATCGATGGCGCTGCTTTCGCCGCGGCCCTCGCGGCGTTTGCCGATTCCGATCGCGCCCAGTCGAGCGCCGGACGCCTGGCGGTCGCGGCGCTGGTGCGGCGCACGATCGGCGACGGGCAAGCGCGGATCCGCGCCCGCTTCGACGCCGGCCTCGACGGGCTCGCCACCGCGGCCGCCCACAGCGACTTGATCGACGCCGTGCTCGGCGCGCTCTACACCTTCACCGCCGATACCCTGTTTCGCGCTACCAACCCGACTGCGGGCGAACACCTCGCCTTGATTGCGGTCGGCGGCTACGGCCGCGGCCAGCTCGCGCCTTTTTCCGACGTCGACCTCCTTTTCCTCCACCCTTACAAGCCGACCCCGTGGACCGAGCAAGTGGTGGAGTATCTCTACTACGTGCTGTGGGACTCCGGTCTCAAGGTCGGGCATGCCGTGCGCTCCCTCGACGAAGCGATCCGCTACGCCAAGCAGGACATCACGATTCGCACCAGCGTGCTCGAGGCGCGCTTCGTTGCCGGCGATCGCGGGTTGTTCCAGAAAATGCGCCGCCGCTTCGATCGCGAGGTCGTGGCCGGAAGCGGGCCCGACTTCATCGACGCCAAGCTCGCCGAGCGCAACGAACGCCATCGCCAGATGGGCGATTCGCGCTACGTCGTCGAGCCCAACGTCAAGGAAGGCAAAGGCGGCTTGCGCGACCTGCACACGCTTTATTGGATCGCCAAGTATCTCTATCGCGTCGACGACATGCGCCAGTTGGTCGAGAAGAGCGGCCTCACCGCGCGCGAATTTCACCGCTTCACGCGCGACGCCAGGTTCCTGTGGGCGGTCCGCTGCGAACTCCACTACCTCGCCGGGCGGGCCGAGGACCGTCTGACGCTCGACCTCCAGCCCGAGATCGGCCGCCGGCTCGGCTACAAGGACCACACTGGCGCCACCGGGGTCGAGCGCTTCATGAAGCACTACTTCCTGGTGGCGAAAAGCGTCGGCGATCTCACCCGCATCTTCTGCGCCGCGCTCGAAGAACTGCATCGGCGGCGGCCGCTCCTGCGCCTGCCGCGGCTCGCGATCGGGGTGCGCGAGGTCGACGGCTTCGTCATCCATGGCGGCCGGCTGAACGCCGCCAACGACGACGTGTTCGCAGCGGAGCCCCGCCGCCTGATCCGCCTGTTTCACCTGGCCGACGAACGCGGCCTCGACATCCATCCGGCGCTACTGCGGTTGATTACGCGCAACCTTCGCCTGCTCAAGCGGCTGCGGAGCGACAAGGAGGCGAACCGGCTCTTTCTCGAAATCCTGACCTCGCGCGGCGATCCGGAAACCGCGCTGCGGCGCATGAACGAAGCCGGCGTTCTCGGCCGCTTCGTGCCCGATTTCGGCCGCGTCGTCGCGCAAATGCAGTACGACATGTACCACGTGTACACGGTCGACGAGCATTCGATCCGCGCCATCGGCATCCTCGCCGCGATCGAAAAAGGCAAGCTTGCCGAGGAGCATCCGGTCGCGAACGAGATCGTCGCCAAGGTCAAGTACCGCCGCGCGCTCTATCTCGCCCTGTTTCTCCACGACATCGCCAAAGGTCGCGGCGGCGATCATTCCGCCATCGGCGCCGAGGTCGCCGATCGCCTGGCGCGGCGGCTCGGGATGACGCCGGAGGAAATCGAGACCACCGTCTGGCTCGTCAAGTACCACCTGGTGATGAGCCACTACGCGTTCAAACGCGACGCTCAGGACCCGCAGACCGTGACCGATTTCGTCAAGCTGGTGCAGAGCCCGGAGCGGCTGCGGCTGCTCGCGATCCTGACCGTCGCCGACATCCGCGCCGTCGGTCCTGGGCGTTGGAACGGGTGGAAGGGGCAGCTGCTCCGCGAACTGTTCGCCTACGCCGAGGAGGCGCTCTCGGGCAGCGCGGCCAAGGGGCGGACCGAACGCGCCGCGGCGGTGCGGGCCGGGGTCCGCGCCAGGCTCGCCGACTGGAGCGAGCGCGAGTTCGACGTCCATGCCGCCCGCTTCGATGACGCCTACTGGCTGGCGGTCGACCTTCCCACCGCCGAGCGACACGCGCTTCTGATGCGCGAAGCCGATGCCGGCAACAAGGCTGTCGCCCTGGCCCACCGCGCCGACCTCTTCCGCAGCGTGAGCGAGCTCACGCTCTACGCCGCCGATCAACCCGGGCTGTTCGCGCGGCTCGCCGGCGCGATGGCGCTCGCCGGCGTCGGCGTGGTTGACGCCAAGATCACCACCACGGTCGACGGCATGGCGATCGATACGTTTTGGCTGCAAGGCCCGGACGGCGGCGTCGTGCCCGAGGGTGACCGCGTGGCCCGGCTCTTGCGCACGGTCGAACAGAGCGTCGATGGGCGGCTCGCGCTCGAGCGTTTGCTCGCGCGGCGCAGCACGGCGCCCCGCCGGATCGGGCTGTTTGCGGTCGTGCCCGAA
>VGEO01000050.1 GCA_016869275.1 Alphaproteobacteria bacterium
CCGGCAAATCACCGTCCAATTAGATATTGGTCGATATTTGCGAGACATTATACTAGGATGATTCGTACGCGTTTGGCCATTTATAGGCATCTGACGCCGCGGCCGCACCGTAGTGCGTGCTGGATGCGGCACACCCAACCCTAGAGGGCAACGTTCGCAACGACGATGGCTTCGCTACCCGCCATTGCTCCTGGAGTTAGCCTCAGCCGCTACCTTCAGGAGATCCGCAAGTTCCCGATGCTGGAGCCGGAGGAGGAGTACGTCCTCGCCAAACGCTGGCGCGAGCACAACGACAGCGCCGCCGCGCACAAGCTCGTGACCTCGCACCTCCGGCTGGTGGCGAAGATCGCCATGGGCTACCGCGGCTATGGCCTGCCCCTGGGCGAGGTGATCGCCGAAGGCAATGTCGGCTTGATGCAGGCGGTCAAGCGGTTCGAACCCGAGCGCGGCTTTCGGCTCGCGACCTACGCGATGTGGTGGATTCGCGCCTCGATCCAGGAATACATCCTGCACTCGTGGTCGCTGGTGAAGATCGGCACCACCGCGGCGCAGAAAAAGCTGTTCTTCAATCTGCGTCGGATGAAGGGGCAATTGAACGCCCTCGAGGAAGGCGACCTCGCGCTGGAGACGGTCAAGACGATCGCGACCAAGCTCGACGTCAGCGAGCAGGAAGTGATCAACATGAACCGGCGCCTGGCCGCGCCGGACAATTCGTTGAACGCGCCGGTGCGCCAGGACGGCGACGGCGAGTGGCAGGACTGGCTGGTCGACGATCAACCCGACCAGGAAGCGCGGATGGGCGAGGACCAGGAGTTGAGCCAGCGTCGCGAACTGATGACCGCGGCGCTCGCCGGCCTCGCCGACCGCGAGCGCGAGATCCTGACCGAGCGGCGGCTCAAGGAAGAGCCGGCGACACTCGAGGACTTGAGCAGCAAGTTCGGCATCTCGCGCGAGCGCGTACGCCAGATCGAAGTGCGCGCGTTCGAGAAGCTGCAGCGCGCGATGCGCGCCGCCGCGCGCGAAAAGGCGCGGCCGAGGGCCTGAGCCGGCGCGACCGTCGCGAACTTGCCGGCGTCCCGGGTACGTTCACGCCGATCGCCGCTCATCCCCCGTCGATGAAACCTTGACGGCCTTGGCGGGGTCGAGTCGGTGGTCGAGCTTCCGGTCGGCGCCGCGTGGGAACGTCCTGACATCGGCCCCGGTTTGTTTGTCCTTCACCTTGCACGGCGCGGGTGCAAAGGACGACATTTCATTTCGTTTCGTTTCGGAAGATCGCGCACGAGAACCGCGCGATCATCGACGTCGTGCGGCTGCTCCATGAGGCGATGGACCTGCCGCGGCAGGCCCCGCGCGAGGTCGGCGACGAGGAGCGTTAGTCCGCGAACGGGTCTTTGACCAGGATAGTGTCCTCGCGTTCGGGGCTGGTCGAGAGCATCGCGACCGGTGCCTCGATCAGCTCTTCGATCCGCCGGATGTACTTGATCGCGGTCGCCGGCAAATGCACCCAGCTGCGCGCGCCGCGCGTGCTCTCGCGCCATCCTTCGAAGGTCTCGTAGATCGGGCTCAAGCCGCGCTGCTCGGCGGCGGTTGCCGGAAACGTCGACCGGGTGCGGTCGTCGATCCGATAGCCGACGCAGACGTTGATCGTCTCGAAGCCGTCCAACACATCGAGCTTGGTGAGCGCGATGCCGTCGATGCCGCCGACCTTGATCGCCTGGCGCACCAAGACCGCGTCGAACCAGCCGCAGCGCCGCTTGCGTCCGGTGACGGTGCCGAACTCGCGGCCGCGCTCGCCCAGCGTTTGTCCGATCGTGCCGGTGAGTTCGGTCGGAAACGGCCCGTCGCCGACGCGGGTGGTGTAAGCCTTGGTGATGCCGAGGACGTAGCCGACCGCACCGGGGCCGACGCCGCTGCCGGCCGCGGCTTGGCCGGCGACCGTGTTCGACGACGTGACGTAGGGATAGGTGCCGTGATCGACGTCGAGC
The DNA here is from genome assembly GCA_016869275.1 of Alphaproteobacteria bacterium. Classification (GTDB taxonomy): domain Bacteria; phylum Pseudomonadota; class Alphaproteobacteria; order SHVV01; family SHVV01; genus SHVV01. Next base: position 1,986 of record VGEO01000050.1, read on the forward strand.
ATCGCGCCTTGCGCGCCCTCGTAGAGTATGCGCCGGCCGCGGCGGCGCAGACCGGCGAGTCGGTCCCAGACCGCATCGGCATAAGGGAGGAGCCGGGGCGCGACGGCCAGGAGATCGGCGACCAGCTTGTCGCTCTCGACCTTGGCGTGGCCGAGCCCGACCCGCAGTGCGTTGTGGTGGATGAGCAGCGCCTGGACCTTGGCGCCCAGTCCGTCCGCATCGGCCAGGTCGCAGAGCCGGACCGCGCGGCGCGCGACCTTGTCCTCGTAGGCCGGGCCGATGCCGCGCCGCGTGGTGCCGACCCGGGTGCCGCGCGCGTCCTCGCGGATCGCATCGAGGTCGCGGTGAAGCGGCAGGATAAGGGTCGCGTTCTCGGCGACCTTGAGGTTCTCCGGCGTCACCGTTACGCCTTTGTCGCGGAGCGCCTCGATCTCGGCCAGGAGCGCCCACGGGTCGACGACGACGCCGTTGCCGATGATCGAGAGCTTGCCGGGGCGGACGATACCGGACGGCAGCAGGCTCAACTTGTAGGTGACGCCGTCGATGACGAGCGTGTGGCCGGCGTTGTTGCCGCCCTGGAAACGAACGACGACTTCGGCCCGCTCCGACAGCCAGTCGACGATCTTGCCCTTGCCTTCATCGCCCCACTGGGCGCCGACCACCGCGACGTTGGCCATGGTTCACCCGCCGCCGAGCGGTGTGGCGGCACCGCCGCGCAAGACATGGCTGCAACCCAGGCGGCGCGCTTCGGCGTCGGGATCGGCCTCGGCATCGAAGCCGCCGACCGTGCGCCAGCCTTGGGCGCGGAGCGCGGCGGTCTGGCCGCGCGGCGTGCCGGCCGGGACGTAGAGGCGCCGGTCGGCGGCGGGCGCCGGCAGCGCGCGGGCGAGCGAATCCATATAGACGGTGAAGCCGGTCGCCGGTTCGCCGCTTTCGAGCGCGTAGCGGCCGCCACGGCCCAGTTCGCCGCGCACGCCCTTGGCGAAAAAGGTGAAGGCGAGACCGGTGTGGTACTCGAAGCCGCGGTACTCGCAGGCATCGACGGTCAGGCTCAAGCCCGGCACCGCGGCGCCGACGCTCGTCACCACGCGTTCGAGCGCGGCGATCGCCGGCGCGGCCGCCGCGACGCCAAGCGCGCGCAGCTGGCGCAAGCCGGCCTCGACCGGCCCGGTTGCAGCCATCAAGGCCGCGAACAGCGGCCGCTCGGGTCCGGCCGCCGCCGCGACCGCGGCCGCATCCTTGCGGTCGAGCGCGGCGCGCAGCGCATCGCCCCGCGCGGCCGCGAGCCCGAGCGCGGCGATCATCGTCGGCACCAGCCCCGGTAGCACAAGATCGACCGAGAGCTCGCGCACGCCGACGCCGAGCAGCGCTTCGGCCGCGACCGTCACGACTTCGGCGTCGGCCTCGGGCGTCGCCGCGCCGACCAACTCGGCGCCGACCTGCCCGATCTCGCGCTCAGGCCGGAGCTGAGTGCCTTTGACGCGGAGCACCTGGCCGGCATAGGAGAGCCGTGCCGGCCGCGCGATGTGCTTGAGCCGGGTCGCGGCGATGCGCGCGATCTGGAGCGTCATGTCGGGCCGCACGCCCATCATCCGCTGCGAGACCGGATCCATCAGCCGGAACGTTTGCCCGGCGAGCGCAGCGCCGGGGCCGATCAAGAGCGTCTCTTCGAACTCGACCAGCGGCGGCTTGACGCGCGCATAGCCGTTGGCATCGAGCGTGCGCATGAGCGCTTCGGTGACCGCGGCCTCGAATCCGGCCTGCGGCGGCAATTCGTCGCGCAGCCCTTCGGGCAGCAGTCCGTTATCCTTGTAGGCGTTCATGACGGCCGCGGAGTGTAGCCGAGAACCCCCTCCCTGCCCTCCCGCTGCGGGCAGGCTATCGTGTGCACCCATCTCGCAGCTTGGGGTCTCCCTCCCTGCGCGAGCGGGCGGGGGCGCTTCAGAAACAACACAGCGCCGTCGCTTCCTTGACGTGGGGCAGGTCGCGGACGCGGTCGAGCACGGCCGGCGCGATCGCGTCGTCGACCTCGACCAGCGCGATCGCTTCGCCGCCGCGGGTGCGCCGGCCCAAATGGAAGGTCGCGATGTTGACGCCGGCGTCGCCCAAGACGGTGCCGAGCCGGCCGATGAAGCCCGGCTTGTCGTGGTTGGTGACGAACAACATGTTGGCGGCGAGCTCGGCTTCGATCTCGATGCCGTTGACCTCGACCAGGCGCGGATGCTCGTCGGCGAACAACGTGCCCGACACCGAGAGCCGCCCGCGTCCGGTTTCGGCGGCGACCCGGATCAAGCTCGCGTAGTTGGCGGCGCGCTCGTACTTGGTCTCGCCGACCTCGATGCCGCGCTCCTTGGCGATCACCGGCGCGTTCACCATGTTGACCGTCTCCATCGACGGCGCGAGCACGCCTTCGAGCGCGATCGCGGTCAAGGGCCGGGTGTTGAGCTGGGCGACCGCGCCTTCGTACTCGATCGCGATCCGCTTCAAGGGCGCGGCGGCGGCGAGCTGGCCGACGAAATTGCCGAGCTGACGGGCGAGCCGCATGTAGGGGCGGAGCTTGGGCGCGTCCTCGGCGCTCACCGCCGGCATGTTGACGGCGTTGACGACCGCGCCGACCTCGAGATAGTCGGCCATCTGCTCGGCGATCTGGACCGCGACCTTTTCCTGGGCCTCGGTGGTCGAAGCGCCCAAGTGCGGCGTCGCCACCACCTGCTCCATGCCGAACAGCAGATTCGATTTGGCCGGCTCCTCGGCGAAAACGTCGAGCGCGGCGCCGGCGACGTGGCCCGACTCGAGCGCCGCCTTCAAGTCGGCCTCGACCACCAACCCGCCGCGGGCGCAATTGACGATGAACACGCCTTTTTTCATCTTGGCGATCGAGCCGCGGTTGACGATGGCGCGGGTCGCATCGGTCAAGGGCGTGTGGAGGGTGATGAAGTCGGCGCGGGCGTAGAGCTCGTCGAGCTCGACCTTTTCGACGCCGAGCGCCTTGGCCCGCTCGGGCGAGAGGTAGGGATCGTAAGCCGCGACTTTCATGTGCAGGCCGATCGCGCGGTCGGCGACGATCGCGCCGATATTGCCGCAGCCGATGATGCCGAGGCACTTGCCGTAGAGCTCGACCCCCATGAAGCGCGCCTTCTCCCACTTGCCGGCGTGGGTCGAGGCGTTGGCGGCGCCGATCTGGCGCGCGACCGCGAACAGGAGCGCGATCGCGTGCTCGGCGGTGGTGATGGCGTTGCCGAACGGGGCGTTCATGACCACGACGCCCTGCTTGGTCGCGGCGGCGACGTCGATGTTGTCGACGCCGATGCCGGCGCGGCCGATGACGCGAAGCCGGCCCGGACGGCCGAGGACCTCGGCCGTCACCTTGGTCGCCGAGCGCACCGCGAGGCCGTCATAATCAGCGATCGCCTGGGCGAGATCGGCCTTGGCGAGACCGATCCGCTCGTCGACCTCGATGCCGCGGGCGCGGAAGATTTCGGTCGCGCGCGCGCTCAGGGCGTCCGTGATCAGGACTTTCGACATGGCAATTTCTCCCGAAGCAGTTAAGCGGCGCGGGCGTGGGCGGCGCGAACTTCGGCGAACGCCCAGTCGAGCCACGGCAACAGCGCCTCGACGTCGCGCTTCTCGACGGTGGCCCCGGTCCAGATGCGCAGGCCGGCCGGAGCTTCGCGGTGGCCGTTGATGTCGAGCGCGGCGTTCTCGCGTTCGAGCAGCGCCGCCATGTCCTGGATCGCTTTCCAGCGCCGCTCGTTGTCGAGCGCGAGGAACCACGGCTCGACGATCTTCAGGCATACCGAGGTCCACGACCGCGACCGCGGATCGGCGGCGAGGAAATCGACCCACGGCGTCGTTTCGACCCAACGCTCCAGCACCGCGAAATTATCGCGCGAGCGCCGGATCAGGGCGGCGACCCCGCCGACGCTCTCGGCCCATTTGAGGCCGTCGATCGCATCCTCGACGCACAGCATCGAGGGCGTATTGATGGTGTCGGCCTGGGCGAAGATCGCCGCGTTGAACTTGCCGGTCGCGGTCAGGCGGAACACCTTGGGGAGCGGCCACGGCGGCGTATGGGACTCGAGCCTCGCGATCGCACGCGGCGAGAGCACGATCATGCCGTGCGCGGCCTCCCCGCCCAGCACCTTCTGCCACGAGTAGGTGACGACATCGAGCTTGTCCCAGGCGAGCGGCATCGCGAAGATCGCCGAGGTCGCATCGCAGATGGTGAGCCCCTGGCGATCGGCCTCGATCCAGTCGCCGTTCGGCACGCACACGCCCGAGGTGGTGCCGTTCCAGGTAAAGACGATGTCGCGGTCGCTGTCGACCTTGGCGAGATCGGGCAATTCGCCATAGGGCGCGACGAACTCGCGCACGTCGTCGAGCTTCAGATGTTTGACGACGTCGGCGAGCCACACCAGGCTGAAATTTTCCCACGCCAGCACGTCGACCCCACGCGCGCCCAGGAGCGACCACAGCGCCATTTCGAAGGCCCCGGTGTCGGAACCGGGGACGATGCCGATGACATAGCCCTCGGGCAGGCCCAGGAGCTTGCGCGAGCGGTTCAAGACGTCGTGGAGCTTGGCCTTGCCGGCTTTCGAGCGGTGCGAGCGGGCGAGGCAGGCTTCTGCGAGGGCGTCGAGCGACCAGCCGGGTCGCTTCGGGCACGGCCCGGAAGAAAAATGCGGATTCTTCGGGCGCAGGTTCGGCTTCATGGCAGTCTCTCCCTTACAGAAGAGGCGCGGCCCGTTGGGGGGCCGTGTCCCGCGGCGGAATTTAGGGAGGATCGCGCCAGAGTCAACGAAAAGAAGTGCGAAGCTTTCACAACCGCTAAGGCAACTGTCCGAGCGTCCACCCCTCGACCCGCCGGATCAGCGGGTCGTCGGGCTCGCCGGGCGCGCGATTGCCGAGAACAACATTGAGAATCCCGAGCGTTCCGACCACGGCATCGAAACGATCCTCGCCGTCGGCCCGGTTCCCGAATCCGTGCCCGAGCGCACGCCGGAGCGCCGGGGCGAGCGCGACGCCGTTCGCACGGGTCCACCTGACGATCGCCGGCTGCTGCCGACGGCGGGCGGCAGGATCCCGTTTCGAGCCGGCCCGAACCAGCGGCAGATCGAGGTGGCGGTAGTACTCGGCCGGATAGGCCTCGACCAACGTGATGGCGCCCGCCCTCAGGCAACGACCGAACGATCCGTCGAACGGCCACAGCGCGATCGCGGCGTCGGCGCGGAGCGCCGGTGCGATCAGGTCGCGCCAGCCGGCAATGGTTGCCTTGCCGACTTGCTTGGGCCCCAGCGTCCAAAACGTCGCGGCGGCGTCGGGGCGATAGCCGCGGCCAAAGTCGACCGCGCGATAGAGACCGGCTTTGTCGCTGAGCCCGAGCCCGGCGATCAGATGCCGCTGCCCGAACTCGCCTTTCTTACCGGCCCGGGCCGGGAAGAACGGACGCTCGAGCGCGATGTCGCTTGGGCTTCCGGCGACGTCGTAGAACGCGCGGAAGCGGCCGCGGCCGGCTTGGCCGAGAAACGCGCGGAAGCTGCGAATCCCGGCGGCGCGGGCATAAGTGCGCGGGAGGCCCAGGGGAAAATCGAAGCCGACCAGCAGGCGCGCGCGCCGGTCGGCGCGGGCACGGAGCCGGGCGAAGAAATCGCCAAGCGGCCCGACCGGCCCCGGCGCCTCGACCCGATAGGCGCCGTGCCGGTCGCGCACGGCGATGCAGCACCAGCGCTTTTCGGGGTTCGCGCTCCAATCGGCGTGGGCGACGAGGGCGGGCGGTCTCACGCAATCGCGGCGACGATCGCGGCGCCGACGTCCGCGGTCGTCGCGCGGCCGCCCAAGTCGGGCGTGAGCACTTTGCCCTCGGCCACCACCCGCTCGATCGCCGCCACCACGGCAGCGGCCGCTTCGGCGTGGCCCAAATGCTCGAGCATCATCGCCCCCGACCACACGGTCGCGATCGGGTTGGCGATGCCGCGCCCGGCGATGTCGGGGGCGGAACCATGCACCGGCTCGAACATCGAGGGCGCGCTGCGCTCGGGATTCAAGTTGGCCGACGGCGCGATTCCCATGCCGCCGGCGATCGCGGGCCCCAGGTCGGACAGGATATCGCCGAACAGGTTCGAGCCGACCACGACGTCGAACCACTGCGGATTGCGGACGAAGTGGGCGGTCAGGATGTCGATGTGGAACTGGTCGGTCCGGACGTCGGTGAAGTCCTTCGCGTTCGCCGCGAACCGCTCATCCCAAAACGGCATGGTGTGAATGATGCCGTTCGACTTGGTGGCCGAGGTCACATGTTTGCGGCGCCGACGCGCGAGGTCAAAGGCGAAGCGTTGGACGCGATCGACGCCGACCCGGGTGAAAACCGCCTCCTGAATGGCGACCTCGCGCTCGGTTCCGGCGTTCAAGCGGCCGCCGATCTCGGAATACTCGCCCTCGGTATTCTCGCGCACGATCATGAAATCGATATCGGCCGGGCCGCGGCCGGCGAGCGGCGACTTGAGCCCGGGCAGAAGCCGCACCGGGCGCAGGTTGACGTACTGGTCGAACGCGCGCCGCACCGGGATCAAGAGACCCCAGAGCGAGACGTGGTCGGGGACGCCCGGAAACCCGACCGCGCCCAGGAAGATCGCGTCGAACCCGCGCAAGATGTCGATCCCGTCCGCCGGCATCATGCGCCCGGTCTTCAGGTAGGTCTCGCAGCTCCAATCGAAGCTCTGCCACGCGAACTCGACGCCGAAACGGCGCCCGGCATGGTCGAGGGCGCGCATGCCCTCCGGGATGACCTCTTTGCCGATGCCATCGCCCGGGATGACGGCGATCGTGTGTTTCATGCAGGGTGACCGACGACCGAGGGCACCAGCGCCCGTTCGAGATAGCGGGCACCGGGTATGGGGTTGTCGTCATAGGGCGCGCAACTCACGAAGCCGAGCGCTTCATAGAGCGCGTGGGCAGCCTGCATCGAGGCGAGCGTATCGAGCTTCATCCGGCGGTAACCGAGGCGGCTGCCGCGCGCGACGATCGCTTGCGCGAGCGCACGGCCGAGCCCGAGGCCGCGGAAGCTTGGACGAACGTAGAGCCGCTTCATTTCGCAGGTGCGATCGCCAGCGTCCCCGAGCGGACGCAGGCCGACCGCGCCGGCCGCTTCGCCATCGACCCGCGCCAGCACGAGCGCGCCGGCGGGCGGCGCGTACATCGCTGGAAACGTCGCAAGCTCGCGATCGAACCCCTGAAAACAGAGGCTGAAGCCCAAGGACTGCGCGTACTCGAGGCTGAGCGCCTTGGCCGCAGCGATGTCGGCGGCGGTGACCGCATCGGCGATGACGATGATGGGTGCCATGCGCCACTATAGAACGAGGCAAGGCAACGCCGGAATGGCCCCCGGCCGGCGTCAGACCGCGATCTCGCCCTCGAGGTAAAGGGGGCACATCCCTGAATGCTCCCTCCCCCGCGGAGCCGGAGCGGGGGAGGGAGCATGTAGGACTGCTCCGCTCGGCGCGGGGAGGGAGACCCAAGCTGCGAGATGTGTGCACACGATAGCGCTCCGCGGGGGAGGGAGCTTCGAGGGTGTGCCCCCTTTCGATCAATGCGATAGAGGGGGCGATCTGGAACGGGACTTATGTCAGTCCGTTAGTGCAAACAGGGGGAGGGGCTTGCGCACAGGCGTGGCGCATCAGAACGGCCGCACCGTATGGGCGTGGTTCAACGGGCCGTGACCGCGGCCGTAGCCGGGGGCGGTACGGAGCGCTTCGTGAACGTAGGCGCGAGCGCGGCGGACGGCATCGAGTTTATCCAAGCCTTGAGCGAGGCCGACGGCGATGGCCGACGCCAGCGTGCAGCCGGTGCCGTGGGTGCTGCGCGTCTCGATCCGGGGCGATTCGAGAATCTCGAGACGGGCATCGTCGACGAAAACGTCGGCAACGGTCGCGCCCGGCAGGTGGCCGCCCTTGGCGAGCACGGCGCGGGCGCCCATGGCGCGGAGTTGTTTAGCGGCCGCGATCAGGTCCGCGCGCGTTGCAATCGCGAGCCCGGTCAGCGCCGCGGCCTCGGGCGCGTTCGGGGTGAGCACATCCGCGCGCGGCAGCAAACGCGCGATCAGCGACTGAGTCGCATCGGCCGCCAGCAGGCGGGCGCCGCCTTTCGCGACCATGACCGGATCGACCACGAGCGGGATCGCGCGGGCATACGTGGCGAGGGCATCGGCGACGGTCGCGATCACCGCCGCGGTAGGGAGCATCCCGGTCTTGATTGCGTCGGCGCCGAGATCGGCGAGGACGACCGCGATCTGCTGGGCGATGAAGGCGGGCGGCACGTCGTGGATGGCGTGGACGCCCAGGGTGTCCTGCGCCGTCAACGCCGTGATCGCGGTCGCCGCGAATCCGTCGAGCGCGGTCACCGCCTTGATATCGGCCTGAATGCCGGCGCCGCCGCCCGAATCCGATCCGGCGACAATGAGGACGCGGCCGCGCACGGCCCTTATTCGGCCGCCGCGGCGGGACCGGCCGCCTGCTCGACGGCAGCGACGATGTCGGCGACGACGGCGTCCATGAGGCGCCGGTCCTCGCACTCGGCCATGACGCGGATCAAGGGCTCGGTGCCGGAGGCGCGCAGGAGAATCCGGCCGCTGGCGCCGAGCCTGGCTTCGCCGGCGGTGAGCGCGCCGCGCACCGCGGCCGCATCGAGCACGCTGCCGCGCGCGCCGGCGGCAATGCGGACGTTCTTCAGGACTTGCGGCAGCGGCGGGAACACGCGGCCGACGATACTGAGCGGCTCGCGCCGCTCGACCAGCACCGCGAGCACCTGCAGCGCGGCGATCAGCCCGTCGCCGGTGGTGGCGAAATCGGTGAGCACCATGTGCCCGGACTGTTCGCCGCCGATGTTGAATCCGTGCTTGCGCATGTGCTCGACGACGTAGCGATCGCCGACCGGCGTGCGCGCGAGCGCGAGGCCGAGGCCGTTCAAGTACCGTTCGAGGCCGAGGTTCGACATCACCGTCGCGACGATGCCGCCACCGACCAGCTTGCCGGTCCGCTGCCAAAACGCCGCGATCAGGGCCATCAGCTGGTCGCCGTCGAGCAGTGCGCCGCGCTCATCGACCATCGCCAGCCGATCGGCGTCGCCGTCGAGCGCAATGCCGAGATCGGCGCGGTGCTCGATCACCGCCGCCTCGAGCGCGTCCGGCGCGGTCGAGCCGCACCCGGCATTGATGTTGAAGCCGTCGGGCGCGGTGCCGATCGCGAACACGGTCGCGCCGAGCTCGCGGAAAATCATCGGCGCGACACGGTAGGCGGCACCGTGGGCGCAGTCGACGACGACGGTCAAACCCTCGAGCGTGAGCCCGCGCGGGAACGTGTTCTTGACGAACTCGATGTAGCGGCCGGGCGCATCGTCGAGGCGGCGGGCTTGGCCGAGGCGATCGGACGGCGCGGTCGTGATCGGCACCGCGCCCGTCATCAGCGCCTCGATGTCGTTCTCGACCTCGTCCGAGAGCTTGAAGCCGTCGGGGCTGAACAGCTTGATGCCGTTGTCGTAATAGGGGTTGTGCGAGGCCGAGATCATCACGCCCAAATCGGCGCGGAGGCTGCGCGTCAGCATGGCGACGCCCGGCGTCGGCATCGGACCGACCAGAACCACGTCCATGCCGACGCTGATGAAGCCGGCGGTGAGCGCTGGTTCGAGCAGATAGCCGGAGAGGCGGGTGTCCTTGCCGATGACGACGCGGTGACGGTAATCGCCGTTCAGAAAACGGCTGCCGGCGGCCATGCCGACTTTGAGCGCGGTTTCCGCCGTCATCGGCTCGACGTTGGCGCGCCCGCGGATGCCGTCGGTTCCGAAATATCGTCCCATTCGCCCTCGGTCGTCAGGAGTGCTGCCGGCACGATAACCGAAATCGCGCCGGCTTTCACGTTTGTTCGAGCCGATTCAACGACTTCCGGCGGATTCTTGGGCGCGGGCCAGGGCCAGCGCGCGCCACACCTGGACCGCTTGGCGGGTTTCGGCGACGTCGTGGACCCGGATCGCCTGCGCGCCCGCGCCGAGCGCCCAGAGCGCGGCCGCGAGCGATCCGGGCACGCGGCGGTCGGCGGGCTCGCCCGCCGAAAGCGCGGCGATGAAGCTCTTGTGCGAAACGCCGACCATCACGCCGCAGCCGAGGCCGTGATAGGTGGCAAGCCCGCGCAGCAGCGCGACATTGTGCGCGACGGTCTTGCCGAAGCCGATCCCGGGGTCGACCAGCACCCGATCGCGGGCGATCCCGGCGGCGAGGCAGGCCGCGATCCGGGCCTCGAGATAATCGTAGATGTCGTAGACGCAGTCGACATAGGCGGGATCGCGCTGCATTGTTTTCGGTTCGCCCAAACTGTGCATCAGGACGACCGGCGCCTGGGCCGCAGCCACCGTTGCGAGCGCCTCCGGGTCGTGGCTGAGCGCGGAGACGTCGTTCACGATCCGCGCGCCGGCGGCCAGCGCCTCGCGCATCACGCGCGCGCGGCGGGTATCGATCGAAAGCGGGACCGGAACGCCCGCGAGGCCCTCGATCACCGGAACAACGCGCCGCAGCTCCTCGTCCACCGCAACCGGATCGGAGCCGGGTCGGGTCGATTCGCCGCCGATGTCGATGACATCGGCCCCGGCCTCGTGCTGGCGGCGGCCCGCGTCGATCGCGGCCTGGCGGTCTAAGAAGCGGCCGCCGTCGGAGAAACTGTCGGGGGTGACATTGACGACGCCCATGACGAGCGGCCGGTCGAGGGCGAGGCCGGCCCACGGCGCGCGGCGGGCCGAGAGCCGGGCGAACGTCTCCTCGGCGCGCGCCCCCAACGCATCGCCGTCACGGGCGCGCGCCCAGGCCTCGAAGTCGTCGAGGCCGAGTACGGCGTGGCGCGCGACATCGCCGGGGCGGCGCCACGAGAGCCGCAGGCGGGAAAAGGCGAGCGGTCCGCCGGCGAGCGTCCCGCGGCGATCGCCGGGCCCCGCCGAAGCGGCGCGGCCGGCGTCGATCAGCTCATGGGGAGCAAGATAGAGAACGGTGTCCGGAGCGATGCCGGCGTTCGCGCCGATCATGGTGGCCGTCCGGCGTGATTCGCCGCCGTCAGGCGCCGGGCTGCGGTTCCGGATTGTTGAGATCGGGCTTCTTCTTGCCGAGACCTTTGTCGGTGGTCGGCACCGCCGAAGCGCCCGGGGTGTCGCCGGCCGCCGGCGGCGGTTCGGGCCGGTGGATGGTCTCGCCGCGCAGCAACGCCCGAATCTCGTCGGCGGAGAGCGTCTCGTACTCCAACAAGGCCGTCGCGACGGTGTCGAGATCGGCGCGGCGCTCGACGATGACGCCGCGGGCGAACGCTTCGGCTTCGTCGACGACGCGGCGGATCTCGTCATCGATCAGCTTGGCGGTCGCATCCGACATGTTCTTGCGCTGCGTCACCGAGTGGCCGAGGAACACTTCTTCCTCGTTCTCGTTGTAGCGGAGGCGGCCGAGCTTTTCGCTCATGCCCCACTCGGTCACCATGCGCCGCGCCAGCGCGGTCGCCTGCTTGATATCGTCGGCGGCGCCGGTGGTGACATTCTCGAGGCCGAACACGGTCTCCTCGGCGACGCGGCCGCCGAACATCATGCCGAGGCGCGCCTTGAGCTCGCGGATCGAGTAGCCGTAGCGGTCCTTCTCGGGCAGCGACATGGTGACGCCGAGCGCGCGCCCGCGCGGGATGATCGTCACCTTGTGCAGCGGATCGTGCGCGGGCGAGTTCAAGGCGACCAGCGCGTGCCCGGCTTCGTGATAGGCGGTCAGGCGCTTCTCCTCCTCGCTCATCACCATCGAGCGCCGCTCGGTCCCCATCATGACCTTGTCCTTGGCGCTCTCGAATTCGCCCATGCCGACCACGCGCTTGCCGCGACGGGCCGCCAACAGCGCGGCCTCGTTGACGAGGTTGGCCAAATCGGCGCCCGAGAAGCCGGGCGTGCCGCGGGCGATGACGCGCGCATCGACATCGGGCGCCATCGGAATCTTGCGCATGTGGACTTTCAGGATCTTCTCGCGGCCGACGATGTCGGGGTTGGAGACGACGACCTGGCGGTCGAAGCGACCCGGGCGCAGCAGGGCGGGGTCGAGCACGTCGGGCCGGTTGGTAGCGGCGATCAGGATCACGCCCTCGTTGGTCTCGAACCCGTCCATCTCGACCAGGAGCTGGTTCAGGGTCTGCTCGCGCTCGTCGTTGCCGCCGCCCAGGCCGGCGCCGCGATGGCGGCCGACCGCGTCTATCTCGTCGATGAAGACGATGCAGGGCGCGTTCTTCTTGGCCTGCTCGAACATGTCGCGCACGCGGCTGGCGCCGACGCCGACGAACATCTCGACGAAGTCCGAGCCCGAGATCGAGAAGAACGGCACGTTGGCTTCGCCTGCAATGGCGCGAGCCAGCAGCGTTTTGCCGGTGCCGGGCGGGCCGACCAGGAGCGCGCCCTTCGGAATCTTGCCGCCGAGGCGCTGGAATTTCTGCGGGTCCTTCAGGAACTCGACGATCTCCTCGAGCTCTTCCTTGGCTTCGTCGATGCCGGCGACGTCTTCGAAGGTGACGCGGCCCTGGCGCTCGGTGAGGAGACGGGCGCGCGACTTGCCGAAGCCCATCGCCTTGCCGCCGCCCGACTGCATCTGGCGCATGAAGAAGATCCAGACGCCGATCAGGAGCAGCATCGGGAACCACGAGACCAGGACGCCGAACAGCGACGGCACGCCGTCATCGACCGGCGCGGCGCTGATGCGGACGCCTTTGGCGTGGAGGCGCGAAATCAAGTTGGGGTCGTTCGGCGCATAGGTCGCGAACGAGCGGCCGTCGGCGAAGTGGCCGGAGATCGAATTGCCCTTGATGGTGACGTCGGCGATCTGACCGCCCTCGGCTTCGGCCAGGAACTCGGAGAAGGCCAAGTTGGCGACCGGGCCGCGGATCGACGGGCTTTGGAACAGGTTGAAGAGCGCGATCAGCAGGAGCGCGATGATCGCCCACAACGCCAAGTTCTTGCCGAAATTCGTCACGGGCTGGGGTATTCCTGTTCCGCCTTGAAGCGCTAAAGCCCCGCACCACGCGACCGGGCGGAACCACGCCCAATTAGATAATACGCTTGGGGCCAGTTACAACTGCAAAGGTTGCCGACGCGAGCGGCGCCGGGGGCGTCCACCTTACCGCTAAGCCCCTGAGCAAGGTTGCGAAATCGGGGTCGATGTAGCCGAGATGGGGCACCGCGGCCAGGCGGTCGCCGCGCCGGAGCGCCGGCCATGCGGCGCGAACCGCGGGCGGCACTGCCGCGGCCGCGGCGGGGAGGCGCGCCGCCGGCGCGTCGCCGAGAGCCTCGATCGTCAGGCGCAAGCGCCGGCGATGCTCTCCGGCAAGGGCCAGCGTGAAGCGCCGGTCCCAGAGGGTTGGGAGTCCGTCGAAACGCGCTACGTCGACCAAACGTCCGGCTTCGCGGCAAACGAGGACGGTCGGGCCCGCGGCGATAAAACGGCACCCGCCGACGGTGCGCCCGGCGCCGAGCGTGCCGTCGCGGATCGCCCGCCATACCGGCTCGAGGGCGCGCCGCCGGACGTGGTCGGCCGCTCCGATCGTACGGACGAGCCGGGCCAGCGCGGTCGTCCCGATCGAATCGCTCGTCGCACCGAAACGGCGTTGATCGATCCGGGCGAAGCCACGTCGATCGAGCGCGACCGTGCGCGCGAGGTGCGCGGCAAGCGCGGCGTCGCGGCCGGCGCGGACGCGTCCTAAGTCGGCGGCGGCGTCGGCCAACGCGCCCGCCGTGAGCCCGCGCGGCGCCGCCGCCAACCAGCGGCGGAGGCGGACGCGCTCGAAACGCGGATCCTCGTTGGACGGGTCCTCGATCCACCGCTGCCCGGCGGCAGCGAGCGTCGCACGCGTCGCGGCCCGCGCGGTCCCGAGCAGCGGCCGCACCAGTCGAACGCCCCGCCGCTCGGCGAGCGCGCTCATGCCGGCGAGCCCGTCGGGGCCGGTGCCGTGGCTCAAGCGAAGCAGGACGGTCTCGGCTTGATCGTCGGCGGTGTGGGCGACCAAGAGATCGAGGACCGCGCGCGCGCGACACCATTCTTCGAGGAGCGCGTAGCGCGCCGTGCGCGCCGCCGCTTGGATTCCGGTGCCCGGCTTGGGACCGCGCCAGCGGAGGATGCGGCATGGGATCGCACGCGCGGCCAGCCAGCGCGCCACCGTTCCGGCTTCGGCCGCGGCGTCGGGCCGCAGACCGTGATCGACGATCAGGGCATCGGCGCGCCCGCCGCGGCGGGTCGCCCAGCGTGCCGCCAGGAAGGCGAGGGCCAGACTGTCGGCCCCGCCCGAGGTCGCGACCGCGACGCGCGGTCGATCGGGCCATGGCCCGACCCCGGCCATCATCGCTGCGAACGCGGCTTCGCCGATCGGACCGGCTTCGTTCGCGCGCCGCGCGCTCAGGTGCAGCCGGCCTTTTTCTGCTCGGCCGAGGCGAGGTCGCGGACGTCCTTGGCGGACGCCCCGAACCGCGACTGCAGCTCGCGGAACGTCGTGCAGGCCTCGGCCTTTTGGCCGAGCTGGGTGAGCGAAATTCCGAGTTTCAGGAGATTGTCCGCCGCCTTACGGCCGTCGCGGTTGCGCTTGTATCCGTCGAGAAAGGTCTCGGCGGCGGCCTGATAGTTCTTCCGCGCGAAATAGGTTTCGCCGAGCCAGTAGCGGCTGTTTTCGGCGAGTTCGTGGCTGGGATTGCGTTCGAGGAACGCCTTGAGCGCGCGTTCGGCGCGGTCGAAATCGAGCTGGCGGAGCAGCCCGTAGGCGAAGTCGTACTGCTCCTTGGGCGTGCCATCGGGCAGCGCCGGCTGCGGCCGTGCCGCGGTCTGCTGCGGCGCCGGAGCCGGCTGCGCGGTCGGCGGGCCGCTCGACTCGCGGCCGGCGGCGGTGCCTTTTTCGAGATCGGCCAGGCGCACATCGACGTCCTTGACCATCTTGTCGATGCGCTTGGTGAGCCGATCGACCTCGAACGCGATCTTCTCGACCGCACCGGTCAATTCGCGGATCTGCGCGTCGACCTCGGCCCGCATCGCCTCCTGGCGCTCGAACAGCTTTTCGTAAGACTCGCTCGGTGCCGTCGTTATCGGCGCCGCCGTGACAGCGGCGCGGGCCGGCTCGGGGATGCCGGCCTGGCGGCGGACCTGGCTCAGATTGTCCTCGAGCGCTTCCATGCGCTTGAGCAATTGGAGGAACTCGTTGCGCGACTGCGCCGCGGCCGAAGAAAGATCGAGCGCGGCGATGCCGCCGATGAGAAGGACGACGGTGGCGAGGGACGATCGGCTGATCACGATGCTGCTTTTCCCTGTTCGATCGGGATCATCGTTCGAGAACGATAACGCCCGAATGCGGCCGGAATGTGATCGCACCGCGGCCGCTCGGAATCAAGAGCCCGCCCCGACCGCCAGCCGAGGCCGGCGGTCGGGACGGGCCCGAAGTCAGTCGCGGAATACGGCGTCAGTTCACGACAATGCGGGCGTTACGATTCTGCGCCCACCCCGCCTCGTTCGAGCCGGTCGCAATCGGACGCTCCTTGCCGTACGAGATCGTCGTGATCCGATTGGCGGGAATGCCGAGACCGATCAGGTAGTCGCGGACCGAGTTCGCACGCCGCTCGCCGAGCGCCAAGTTGTACTCGCGCGTGCCGCGCTCATCGCAGTTGCCCTCGAGCAGGATCGTCGCCTGGGCGTTTTCGCGCAGGAGCTTGACCCAGTCGTTGATCTTGTTGCGGGCCTCGGGCTTCAGGTTGAATTTATCGTAGTCGAAGAACACGCGATCGCCCAATTGAGCGAACTGCTCCGACAACGGACGGCGGGTGGTCGCCGCACCGGTCGCACCGGCCGCACCGGTCGACCCGGTTCCGGCGCTCGCCGCCGGTGCGGTGGTCGCTCCGCCGGTCCCACGACCGGCACCGGCCTGCTCGGACGGCGTTTCGCATGCGGCGAGTAGGACCAAGGCCGCAAGAAGGCTGAAGAACTTAAGGCGCATTAAAGCCCCTCCTTAGATTGGACATTTGTATTGCGTCTTACCGCGGGTATTACCCTTAAAGAAATACAACCCATTTTTTGATCCGGGGCGCGTTAATTCGCCGTATCCCGCCGTTTCCGCGAGTTCGCGGGCAGAATATACGCATCAAACCCTACTGAATCAAGGACAACGGCGACCAAGCCGGGTCCGAGGCATCGGCCGGAGTCAACACAGGGCGTTCATTATAACCAGTCAGGTCGACCGACCACAAGCGGGTGTCGGACGCGCCGCGGCCGCCGCCTTCCTTTTCGCGGAAGAACATGAGGACGCGGCCGTTCGGGGCCCAGGTCGGGCCTTCGTCGAGAAAGGCTTGGCCGTTGGTGAGAAGGCGCTCGCCGCCGCCATCGGGCCGCAGCACGCCGATGTAGAACTTGCCTTGATGGATCTTGGTGAAGGCGATCAGGTCGCCGCGCGGCGACCACACCGGGGTGGCGTAGCGCCCTTCGCCGAACGAGATGCGCTTTTGGTCGCCGCCGTTGGCGCGCATGACATAGAGCTGCTGCGTGCCGCTGCGATCGGAGTTGAACGCGATCTGGCCGCCATCGGGCGCGAACGAGGGCGAGGTGTCGATCGCGGGGTTGTCGGTCAGCCGCTCGGTGACGCGCGTGCGAAGGTCCATCACGTAGACGTCGGAGTTGCCGCGCTCGGCCATGCTCATCACCACCCGATCGCCGTCGGGCGAGAAGCGCGGCGCGAAGGTCATGCCGGGGAAATCGCCGAGCACTTCCTGACGTCCGGAATCGATGTCGTAGATATAGACCCGCGGTTTGTTGCGAAAATACGACATGTAGATGATTTCCTGACGCTTGGGCGAGAAGCGCGGCGTCAGTACGAGGTAGGAACCGTCGGTGAGGAAGCGGTGGTTGTGGCCGTCCTGGTCCATGATCGCGAGCCGTTTCTGACGGCGATCGCGCGGCCCGCTCTCCGACACGTAGACGACGCGGGTGTCGAAATAGCCGTCCTCGCCGGTGATGCGCTTGTAGATCGCGTCGGCGACGATATGGGCGATGCGGCGCCAATTGGCCGGGGTCGAGGTGTAGACGAAACCGGCCATCTGGGTCTCGCCGAACACGTCCCACAGCCGGAACTGAATGTGGAGCTTGCCGTCCGACTTCGCTTCGGCGCTGCCGGTCACCAACGCTTGCGCCTCGATCGCGCGCCAATCGGCGAAGCGCGGCCGCACCTGCATTTGCTCGGGCTTCTGGATGAAGGCCTGTTCCTTGATCGGCGCGAACAGCCCGGAGCGCTCGAGATCGGCGGCGATCACCTGCGCGATGTCGGCGCCGACCTTGTTGGTGTCCGGGCTCGCGCCCAGAAACCGCGCGATCGCGATCGGCAGCGGCTTGACGTTACCCTTGGTGATGTCGATCTCGACCTTGGCCGCGGCCGGTGCGGCCGCGAGCGCGACGATCAGGCCGATGAGGGCCGCAACCTTGGTCATGGATGGTCCTTCGCAGAGCGTCATGGACAGGCTTACCCCAACATATCCTTGGGATCGAACGTAAACTCAAGATCGCGCCACCGCCCGGGATCGCCCGGCGGCAGCTTGAGCGGGTTGCAGATTCGGACCGCGCGCAGCGCGCTCTCCTCGAACGTACGATAGAACTGCTCGTTGCCGAAACCGGCGCCGACGCGCTTGACGATCTCGGGCGGACCGATCTGAGCGCCGTCGCTTCCGACTTGAATGCGAATCGTCACGCGCATCGACTGAATATCGCGCACGCCGCCCGGCACCGACCAGCACTCGAGAAACTGGCGGCGGATGAAATCGAGTTCGCTGATGGTCGGCTGCGCGCTGGTCGCCAGCGTCGAGGACGGCGTCGGCCGCTTGATCTGGATGTTCTCGACCGCCGGCGCCCGCTTTTCCTCGGGCTGCGCCGGCGGCGTCGGCTGTTGTTTTTTTTTGTCGAGCAGCGCCGCCAGTCGGTTGGGGTCGAATTCCGGCTGTTTCGGCTTCGGTTTTGGCTTGGGCGCGTCGATGACCGGCGGCGGCGCGGGCTTCGCCTCCTCGACCGGCTTGGGCTGGGGCTTCGGCGCCGGCTTGACCTCCGGGATCGGGATCGGCTCGGGCGCGGGCTTGGCTGCGGGTTTGGGATCGGGCTTGGGCGGTTCGGGCGGGAGCGCCGCGACTTGCGGTGGCGGCGGCGGTGGCGGGGTCGGCGCCGCCTGCTTGGGCGGCTCGGGCTTGGGCGGCTCCGGTTTGGGCGGTTCGGGCTTGGCCTCGGGCTTGGGCGGCTCGGGCTTGGGTTCTTCTTTTTTGGGCGGCGCTTTCGACACCTCGCCGATCGTCATCACCTCGATCGGGATCGGCGCGTTCATCATCGGCTGGCGCGAGGCGAACAGATCGGGCAGCCCGAAATAGGCATAAGCGATGACCGCCGCGTGGAAGACCGACGAGATGATGACGCTGCGCTGCACGGGCGGTCGCGGCTAGCGGTTGGTCCCGGAACGCGCCCGGCCACGCTCGCGCTGCTGCTGCACCACCGCGGCCTGCGCATCGGCGATCAGCGCGACCCGGGTGAAGCCGGCCGAAGTGATGGTGCCCATCACTTCGAGCACGCGCCCATAGGCGATCGACTGGTCGCCGCGGATGAAGATGCGTTGGTCCGGCTTGCGCGCGGTAATGGCGCGGAGCCTGGGCACGAGCTCGTCGATCGCGACCGCGGTTTCCTGGAGGAAAATCTCGCCCTTGGCGTTGACCGAGATCGAGAGCGGCTCGTCCTGGCCTTGGACCGCGGGCGCCGCCGTCTTGGGCAGGTCGACCGAGACCCCGACCGTCAGGAGCGGCGCCGTCACCATGAACACCACCAGCAGCACCAGCATCACGTCGACGAACGGAGTCACGTTGATCTCGCCCATCGGGCGGTAGCGCTGGCGGACCGAGCCGCGCGCGTGCCGGCTTTGAACGGCGACCGCCATCAGCGCACCCGTTCGTCGAGCTGGCGCGAGAGGATTGCCTGAAACTCGCCGGCGAAGCCTTCGAGCCGGGTGGCGTAGCGGCCCAAATCGTTCGAGAACTTGTTGTAGGCGATCACCGCCGGAATCGCCGCCAACAGGCCGAGCGCGGTCGCGAACAGCGCCTCGGCGATACCGGGCGCCACCACCGCGAGCGAGGTGTTCTTGGTGGCGGCGATCGACTGAAAGCTGTTCATGATGCCCCACACCGTACCGAACAGGCCGATGAAGGGCGCGGTCGAGCCGACGGTGGCGAGGAAGCCCATGTAACGTTCGAGCCCGGCGACCTCGCGCGCCAGCGCGAGTTGCATCGCCTGGCTGATGCGTTCGTGCAAGCCGGCGCGGAGCGTGTCGTCGGCGTGTAGGCCCTTGGCGGTCGAGCGGCGCCACTCGCGCATCGCCGCGGCGAACAGCGTCGCCATCGGATGGCGCGGCGCCGCGGCTTGCTTGTCGTAAAGCTCCTCGAGCGAGCCGCCCGACCAGAACTCGGTCTCGAACTGATCGGCCTGGCCCGCGAGCCGCCGGAAGCGGATGATCTTGTCGAAGATGATCGCCCAGCTCCAGATCGAGGCCAGCAGCAGCAGCGCCATCACGATCTTGACGATGATGTCGGCCCGCAGCATCAGCGCCCAGATCGAAAGGTCGCTCGAGACGGACCCGGCGAGGGCGGCGGCGGCAACGGCGGCTTGGTTTTCCATTCGCTATCCTTGTGACGGTACGAAGCGTTCGAGGGCGGCGCGGACCGGGCGCGGTAAACGGGCCGGACGGCCGTGGCGGTTGACGCAGGCGATGCGGATCTGGCTCCGCACCAGTTCGGCGCCGTCGCGGCGCACGATCTGTTCGGCATCGAGCGTGGCGCCGCCGAGGCCGGTCAGACGGGAGTGCACTTCGACCTGATCGTCGAGCCGGGCCGGCGCCAGATATTCGAGCCAGCACGAACGCACCGCGAAGGCGAGACCGTCCTCGTCCCACAGGCGCGAGTGGCTGACCCCGGCGAGGCGGAGGAAATCGGTCCGCGCCCGTTCGATGAAGCGCAAGTAGTTGGCGTAGTAGACGATGCCGCTGGCGTCGGTGTCCTCGTAGTAGACGCGGATCGGCAGCACGTGGACCGCCCCGGTGATGGCGCCGACGGTGGCGTCAACCATCGCTCGCGGCGTCGTCGGGGCCGACGCCCTCCAAGAGCTCGAGTTGACCGGCCGGCCGCGCCGGCGCCGGCAGGCCGAGGTGCTGGTACGCCGCCGCCAGCAGCATCCGCCCGCGCGGCGTGCGCTGCACCAGCCCCTGTTGGATCAGGAACGGCTCGATGATGTCCTCGATCGCATCGCGCGGTTCCGACAGCGCCGCGACCAGGGTTTCGACCCCGACCGGGCCGCCGCCGTAGGTCTCGGCGATACGCGACAGGTAGCGGCGATCCATGGCATCGAGCCCGAGCCGGTCGACCTCGAGCCGCGCCAGCGCCGCGTCGGCGGCGGCGACGTCGATGTCGCGGACGCCGGCGACGGTGGCGAAATCGCGCACCCGCTTCAGGAGCCGGACCGCGATCCGGGGCGAGCCGCGCGACCGGCGCGCGATCTCGCGGCCGCCGTCGGGCGCGAGCGG
>VGEO01000051.1 GCA_016869275.1 Alphaproteobacteria bacterium
GCGCGATCGCGATATCCGGCTGGATGCCCACCATGAGCCCGAGTTCACGGCGTGGCGCTGGCTCGACGCCGACGAGCTGCCGGCACTCACGGTGTCGTTCAAGCGCGCGGTCTATCGCGACGTGATCAAGGCGTTCAGGGCGCTCTTCAAAACCCGCGTCCGCTAGACTAGCTGTGAGCTTTCAATAGGTTGTCCATCCGGTCCCTTCCGGGAGAAGCTGAAGGTGTCGAAGCCTCAGTGATCCAGGAAAGAAGGACCGGATGAACATCCACAAGAATGCCCACCTGACGCCGCACGGTCGAGGGCGGATTGTCGCGCTGGTGGCCAGCGGGCAGACCCCGAAGGCCGTCAGCGAAGCCGTAGGGGTCTGCCCGCGTACCGTTCGCAAGTGGGTCAGACGTTACCAAGTCGAAGGGGCGGCCGGACTTGCCGATTGCAGCTCCCGGCCGCGCCAGCTCTATCGACCCACTCCGCAACCGATCATCGTCCAAGTCGAAGCCTTGCGCCGTCAGCGCCTGACCGGCAAGGCGATCGCCGCTGAACTCGGCATCTCCCCCGCCACCGTCAGCCGCATCCTGAAACGCTTGGGGATCAATCGGCTGAGTGCTCTCGAGCCGGCTGAGCCGGTCCGCCGCTATGAGCGCGAGCACCCGGGCGAACTCATCCATCTCGACATCAAGAAACTCGGCCGGATCGGCTCGGTCGGGCACCGCATCACCGGACGCCATCCTGGCGTGGTCAATCGACATCACGGCATCGGTTGGGAGTACGTCCATGTCTGCATCGATGATGCCTCCCGCATCGCCTTCAGCCGGGTGATGCAGGGCCAGCGGAAAGCCAGCGCCGTAGCCTTCCTCGAGGCCGCCATTACCTACTACGAAAGCCTCGGTGTCAGGGTCCAGCGGGTCATGACCGATAACGGCTCGTGCTATCGCTCTACAGCCTTCGCCAGGGCGCGCAAGCGGCTCAGCCTCAAACACATCTTCACCAAGCCCTACACGCCCAAGACCAACGGCAAGGCCGAGCGCTTCATCCAGACCAGCTTGCGCGAATGGGCTTATGCCCGCGCCTACGACACTTCCGAACAGCGCTCCGCCGAGCTGCTACATTGGCTCCATCGATACAACTGGCATCGACCTCACAGCGGTATCGGATCCATGCCCCCCCATCAGCCGACTCGGAATCACCGGGAACAACCTGTTGAGGCTCCACACCTAGCTAGTTTTCGTTCCATCCCTTTGTCGAAAGGGGGCCGGGCGAGGAGCGGCATGGGTGGCGACGGCCTGCTCGACGATCGTGCCTTCGAAGAACGCGGGATTCATCCCGGCGTGGAGCGCGATCGGATTGGCGAAGACAAAGTCGCGGAAGTTCGCCTCGGTCAGAAGCTCGTCCTCGACCATCTCGTAAGCCTCCTCGAGCACCGCAGCGATATCGGCGACGTCGAAATGGCCGATGTCGGAGCCGAAGATCGCGTTGATCCGCGCGCCGGTAAGGTTGAGGTGGCGATTGAACGCAACTGCCGTCATCCGGTCGTCGCCTTCGCACCCGAAGAAGAACCGCGGCACGAAGAGGTCGTAGAGGTCCTCGGCCCGTTCGATCCGAAGGTGCGACCAATCATCGATCTCCGCGCGATCCTCGGTCGGCTCGTATGGGTTACCGGCATTCTGGCCAACTGCATCGAGGCGACCGTCCGCCAGCGCGCCGCCGTAGCGCCGGAACAGGTCGGCGAGCGCTCGACCGTCGAGGCGTGCCGGATCGATGCGTTCTTCCATCGCCCGGCGGCCGCGCTTCCTCCAGTGCTCGATCAGGCGGTTGTAGAGGTCGACGCCCCAGGCGGCGCCGCCCTCGAGGAACGCGAAGTTGAGCGCAGGGAAGCGCTGCGTCACGCCGCCCAGGACCAGCGCCTTGCAGAACGCCTCGCCGGCGGCAGCGAAGTGGCCGATGTGGTTGTAGATGAAGTTGCTCGGCGAAGTGCGCGGCCCCCAGCCCATGCTGCCGCTGTGCGCGGTCGCGGCGACCTTGAGCTCGACGCACTTGGCCCACACCGGGTCGTAGTCGTAGGCGCTGTCGAGGGCGAGGTTGTCGACCCACAAGCCGTGGCGGGCGAGGTCCGGCGCGCGCGCGGCCACTTCCGCAACCGGGCGCGACACGCCGCCCGCGATCAGCGCGACCTTGAGGCCGAGCCCCGTGATCGCGAACTCGAGCTCATCCAATGCCTCGGCCGGCGTGTGCATCGGGATGATCGCCGCCGGGGTCATGCGGTCGGCGTGTTCGCGGAAGATGTCGGCATGGAGCGCATTGATAGCCCGGCAGCCGAGGCGTCGGAGGTCGGAGTCCGGGTGCCGCAGCAGATGGATGCCGAGCGTCGGGTAGAGGATGAGAAAGTCGATGCCGATGTCATCGAGACGCTCCCTCAGCAACCGCGGCAGCATGGCGGTCGCGCGGTCGCGCGTGTTGGCAGCGGGGAACAGCCAGAACGAGGGGCGCACCACGCGCTTTTCGCGGCGCTCGGCGGGCGTGATCTTGTGCCAACCCGAGGCGCTCCGGTCGCCGCCGATATTGAAGCTGTGTGCGGGCCCGCGTTTCAGGAACGCGACGTAGCGGTCGGCGAGCGTGCCGCCGCCGAACTTCTTCACGTAGTCGATGATCGCCGGCACGAACTCGATGACGTGCCCGTCGCTGTCGATCACCGGATGGGTGAGGCGGCCGCGGATCTCGGCCGCCTTGGTCCGGCGGCGGCGTGATTTCTGCGTCATGTCGACTGCTCTCCGCGAGGCCCTATGGTCCGGCAAGCTCCCGTGAGGACCGTTTTCTATGCCTCATCCTGACTCTGTCGAAGAATGAGGCCGACTCACGCGCTTGAGACAAGAATACGAGACAACGCCCGGCACGGGGAGCCCTCGCTTCACACCTCGACCCAGCGGCCGGAGGCGGGATCGAGCGCGGTGAGCGCGACCTTGAGGCGCTTGAACCTCCAGCGGCCCTCGACCCTGACGAACGCGTCCTCGTAGTCGGCGAGCTGCCAGCGCGCGGTTTCGGGCCCCGCCTCGCGGGTCATGTACGGCATCAGCATGCGCCAGCGACCGACCGCCGTATCCTCCTCGACCGCAATGATCGGGTTGACGACGAGGTGGCCGGCAAACGTGATCTTCGCCGAGATCCCCTTGAAAAAAGCTCGGATCGCCTCGCGCCCCACTTGCTGCCCGCGCTTGCGCCCGCCGTCCCACACCGCGTCGGCGACGAACAGGTCGGCGAGCGCGTCGGCGTCGTACCCGCGGTCGCAGTAGGCGCAATAACGCGCCTTCAGCTGCTTGATCTCCTCGATCGCCTCGAGGCGAAAGATGCGGGCTTCCAGCGTTCCGGTAGTCATGGGCTAGCTCCCTTGTTTGCAACGGCTCCGGCGCGGGCGATCGGCTAAGCCGCGCCCAACAGCGGCGGGCGGCGGGTGTGCCAGTCGGTCGCGGCCTGGTAGGCGACGCCAACCCGGAACAGGAGCGGCTCCTGCCACCAGGCCGCCGCCAGCGACAGGCCGACTGGGAGGCCCGCCCGATTGAAGCCGCACGGCACGACGAGGACCGGGGTGCCGGCGATTGACCACGGATAGCAGAAGCGCGTGAGGCGCCGGGTGACCGCGGTGGTCTGCTCGCTTTCGGCGATCGGCGGCGCCGCGACCGGCGTCGCCGGCGAGGCGACGATGTCGACCTCGCCGAATACGAGCGCGAGCCGGCGCCGCCACGCCTCCATCCAGCGCATCCCGGCGGCGTAGTCGATGCCCTTCCGTTCCGTCCCCATTGCCAGCCGCTCGGCGGTGTCCTTGCCGAACTTCTCTCGCTCCGTCGCGAATCGTTGCCGGTGGAAGTCGGCGCAGTCGGTGTGGAAGATCTTCTCGAACTGGTCCTTCGCTTCCGCCGCTCCCGGGACGTCGATCGCGACCACCTGCGCGCCGAGCCTTTCGAGGACGTCAATCGCCGCGCGCGCCGGCGCGAGGACGTCGGCCTCGACCTCCTCGAAGAAGAACGCCCGCGGCAGGCCGATGCGGACCCCGCCGATGCCCTCGCCCAGGCCGGGCAAGAAATTCTCGACCGACCGGTCGACCGAGATCGGATCGCTTGGGTCGTAGCCGGCGATCGCCGCAAACACGCGCGCGACGTCCGTGACCCGGTACGCCATCGGGCTCAGGGTGTCGAAGGGCTGGCTCACCGGGGTAACGCCACGGTTCGAGATGCGTCCGACCGTCGGCCGAAGCGCCGCGATCCCGTTGAGCGCCCCCGGGATGCGCCCGGAGCCGCCGGTGTCGGTGCCGAGCGAAGCGATGCACATTTCGGCGGCAGCGGCCGCCCCCGAGCCGCCGCTCGACCCCCCCGGGATGCAATCCGGGTTCCACGGGTTGCGGCAGCGGCCGTAGAACGGATTCTGCGTCGTGCCGCCGTATGCGAACTCGTGCAAGTTGACCTTGCCGATGATGACCGCACCGTTGGCTTTGAGGCGCCGCACCACCTCGGCGTCCACGGCCGGCACGTGGTGCTCGAAGAACTTCGAACCACTCGTGGTACGAACCCCGGCGGTGTCGATTACGTCCTTGAGGGTCACGGGCATGCCGTGGAGGAGGCCGCGCGTGTCGCCGCCGCTTGCTGCTTCATCGAGCGCTGCTGCTTCGCGCAGTGCGTCCTCCTCGAGGACCGTAATCATCGCCTTGAGCAACCCATCGTGGCGCCGGATGTTCTCGAGGCAGCGCCAGACGCCCGCGGTCGTCGACGGCGGCGCGGCGGCGCCTAGCGCCATGTCAAGCCTCGCAGCAGTCGTGCGGTGGTTGCCCGGCGCCGAAACTGAGAAGAAAGTCGTTGCATGGAAGGCGTCATGGTGCGCGAATGTAGCCGATCTAGATCCTTTGTTCCTCACTTCTGACGGCTGGTTTCAAATAGGTCAACCATGGCGTGGCTTGCGGGCGTCGACGTCGGCGGCACCTTCACCGACGTCGTGCTGTTGAACCGCGAGACCGGCGAAATCCGGGTCCGCAAGGTATCGACGACCGCGAACCAAGCGGACGGGTTTATCGCCGGGCTTAAGGCCTTGGCGCCGCTCGCCGCGATTGAGACCGTCGTCCACGGCACGACGGTCGGCACCAACGCGCTCTTGGAGCGCAAAGGCGCGAAGACCGGCCTCATCACCACGCGCGGCTTTCGCGACATCCTCGAGCTCGGCCGCCGCACCCGGCCAGCGCCCTACGGCATGGTAGGGCAGTTCGCGCCGCTGGTGCCGAGGGCGTTCCGGGCCGAGGTGCCGGAGCGGATCGAGGCGAACGGCAACGTGCTCGTTCCGCTCGATGCGGCCGCGGTCGAGCGCGCCGCCCGGCAACTCGCCGCCGACGGCGTCGAGTCATTCGCGATCGTCTTCATGCACAGCTACGCCAATCCGGCGCACGAAGTCGCGGCCGCGGCGGTGCTCGCCCGGATCCTCGACCACCGCTACGTGAGCCTGAGCCACGAGGTCTTGCCGGAGGTCGGCGAGTTCGAGCGCACGTCAACGACGGTCATCAACGCCTACCTGCAGCCGCTCCTCGACCGCTATCTCGGCCGGGTCGAAACCCAGCTCCGTGCCGCCGGCTTTGCCAAGCCCTTCCGCATCATGCAGTCGAACGGCGGCGCGCTTACCGCGGAGAACGCGTGGCGGAGCGCGTGCCGGAGCGTGCTCTCGGGTCCGGCCGCCGGCGTTATCGCCGCGACCTGGATCGGGCGCCAGCTCGGGGCGCACAATGTCGTCTCCGCCGACATGGGCGGAACGAGCTTCGACGTCGGCCTCGTGCAGGACGGCGAGCCGGTGCTGGCTGAAGAGAAAGAGTTCGACTACGGCGTCCCCTCGCGCATCCCGATGATCGACATCGAGACGATCGGCGCCGGCGGCGGCAGCATTATCCGGGTCGACGGCGCCGGCCTCCTCCGCGTCGGCCCCGAGAGCGCCGGCGCCCGGCCCGGCCCGATCTGCTACGGGCTCGGCGGCAACTTGCCGACGGTGACCGATGCCAACGCCGTGTTGGGGCGCCTCGACATCGAGCAGGTCCTCCCTGGAACCGCCGCGAACCTCCCAACCGCGCGCGCCGCATTCGCCGCGCTCGGGCGAAGGCTAGGACTCGACGCCGAGGCCGCAGCCGAGGCATCGCTCAAGGTCGTCAACGGCAACATGGCTGGTGCGATCAAGAAGATCGCGCTCGCCAAGGGGATTGACCCGCGCACGGTCGCGCTGGTGCCGTTCGGCGGCGCCGGCCCGCTTCACGCCTGCCAGATCGCCGAAGAACTCGCGATCGCGCGCGTCGTCGTGCCGGCCTGGCCAGGCGTGACGTCGGCCCTGGGCTGTCTCCTCGCCGACGTCCGCTACGACGACACCTGGAGCGTCCATCGCCGGGTCGACGAGGTCGATGCCGACCAGATCCGCCGGCTTTACCAGCGGATGGTCGAGCGCGTGATGGCGGTGATGGCGGACGACGGGATCGAGCGCGGGGCAGTCGCGCTCACCTACGAGGCGGCGCTGCAGTACGAGGGGCAGACGCATCGCGTCGTCATCGACGCCGGCGCACCCGCGGTCTCGGGGGCCGAGCTCCGCCGCCGCTTCGAGGAGGGATACCGGAAGCTCTATGACGTCGCCGTGACCGACGCGCCGGTCCGCCTCATCAACCTGCGGCTGCGGGCCGCCGCGCCCCGGACCGGCAAGGTCGGCATTAAGATTCCGGTCCCTGACAGCGGCGGGGTGGACCGAGCCCCCTCCGCCCGGGGCCGGATGATGATCGACGGGCGCTGGGTCGAGGCGGCGATCTTCACGCGCTGGAAGCTTCCGCGCGGCATCGCGCTCGACGGGCCGGCGCGGATCGATCAGGCCGACACCACGACGCTCGTTCCGCCCGGCTGGGCCGCGTGCATCGATACCCACGGCAACATCGAGATCAACCGCCCCGCGGAGTGACGCCATGCTCGACCCGGTGACCCTGACCGTGCTCCAGAACCGCTTCCAGCAGATCTCCGAGGAGATGGACGTCGTCTTCGACCGCGCGGCGTTTTCGCCGATCATCTCGGAGGGACGTGATCGCGCCTCGGGCCTCTACGCCGCCGAGAGCGGGCTCTTGATCGCCCAGGGCTCGACCGGCATGCCGATCCATATCGGCGCCATGCAGTTCGCGGTCGCGACCATCGCCGGTCGCGGCGGGCACCGGCCCGGCGACATCTACATCATCAACGATCCCTATCTCGGCGGCACCCACCTCATGGACGTCAAGATGATCGCCCCGGTATTCTTTGCGGGCGAACTCTTCTGCTTCCTGGGATCGAGCGGCCACTGGCCCGATATCGGCGGCGCGGTGCCCGGCGGCTACGTCACCAAGGCCGTCGAGGTGCAGCAGGAGGGCCTCCGGCTCCGGGGCGTCCGGCTTTACCGCGAAGGGCGGCTCGACGAGGACATCCTCGCGATCATCCTCGACAACGTCCGCGTGCCGGACCAGCGCCTGGGCGACCTCCACGCCCAGGTCGCCTCGCTCAAGGTCGGCGAGCAGCAGATCGAGAAGCTCATCGCGGACTACGGCGCCCCAGTGCTCAACGAGGCGATTGCGACGCTCCGTGAGAAGTCGGCGGCGCTCGTCTTGGAGAAGATCGCCGAGATCCGCCCCGGCACCTATAGCTTCGGCGATGCGCTCGACAACGACGGCGTCGACGATGAGCCGCTTGCGGTCAGCCTCGACATGACGGTCAGGGCGGACGGCATCGTCTTCGACTTCAGCCGGAGCTCACCGCCCTGCCGCGGGCCGATGAACGCGGTGATCGCGACCACGACGGCCGCCGTCTACCTCGCTTTCAAGCACGTCTATCCCGACATCCCGATGAACGCTGGCTGCTTCGCGCCGCTCACGGTGATCGCGCCTGAGACGACGTTCCTCCACGCCGGCTATCCGAAGCCGGTCTCGGGCTCGGCGGCCGAAGTGTCGCAGCGGATCGCCGACGTCGTGTTCGGCGCGATGGCAGAGGCGATCCCGGAGCGGCTCCACGGCGCCCCGGTCGGGACCTCGGTCAACGTCGCGATCGGCGGCGACGATCCGCGCGAGCGGCGGCGCTACATCTTCTATTTCTATTCGGGTGGTGGCCACGGCGGCTACGCCGGCGGCGACGGTATTTCGAATGCCTGCACCTCGGTCGGGCTCGCCAAGACTCCGCCGCTCGAAGTCGTCGAGCAGCAGACGCCGGTGCTGTTCGAGGAGTACGCGCTTAGGCCCGATTCGTGCGGCCCGGGGATCAGCCGCGGCGGCCTCGGCGTCCGCTACAAGGTGCGACTCCTTCGCGGCGAAGCGACGCTCTCGGTCCTGGGCGACCGCGCCAAGCGCGGGCCGTTCGGGGTCGGCGGCGGAGGCTCCGCCGCAACCGCCCGCATTGCGATGGTCTGCGGTGGCGCGCCGTACGCGCCGCCGCTCCTCGTCAAGGACGACAACATCCCGTTCCGCGCTGGCGACACGCTGACGGTCGAGACCCCGGGCGGGGGCGGCTACGGCGACCCCAAACGGCGGCCGCGCGCGGCGATCGAGGCAGACTTAAAGGAGGGCTACATCACGCCGGCGTATGCAGCGCGGTACTACGGAACAACCTAGGAAGGTCAAGCGTTCTCGAGCACGAAAGCGGCGCCGGCACGCTCGGCAATCTTGCGGATTTGCTCGACTAGAGCGGGCGGGATCGGGACGCCGGCCTTGAGCCGCTCGTCGCGGATCGCAAGCTCGGGCTCGCCAGCGACCAGCACGGGCTGGCCCGGGTCCGCGCGCCGTGTTCCGTGTAGCACGTCGATTACCTGGTCGAGGTCGTCGCTAAAGCTCTCGGCCGCGCGGAACGCCCCCGGGTCGATCGCGAGGAAGAAGTGGCCGATGTTGTCGGGGTCATCGGGGCGCTGGGTGCGGTCGCGGATCGGCGAGAACGAGGCGCCGCTCAAGGTGCCGGCGAGGATGTGCGCCATCACCGCAAGGCCGTAGCCCTTGTGACCCCCCTGCTCGCGCGAGCCGCCCAGGGGTGAAAGGCCGCCGCCGGCGCCCTCGAAGATCGCGCTTACCGCCTGGCCGGCGTCGGTCACCGGGCGGCCGCGGTCGTCGACGACCCAGCCGGACGGCACCGGAAGGTCGTTCAACTTGTGGACCTTGACCTTGCCGGCGGCGACCGTGCTCGTCGCCATGTCGAGAAGGAACGGCGGGTTCCGTCCGGCCGGCGCCGCGAAAGCGATCGGGTTGGTGCCGATCACCGGCTCGGCGGCGAAGGTCGGCACCACCGCGATGTAGCGGGTCGAACTCGTGACCATGCCGATCGCACCGCGGTCGGCCGCGATCTTGGCGTAAACGCCGGCGGCGCCGAAGTGGTGCGAGTTGAAGACCGAGGCGACCGCAACACCCGTGCGGCGGCAGTTGTCGACCGCGAGGTTCATCGCGAAAACCGCCGCCGGGTGGCCGAGGCCGGCGCCGGCATCGATCAGCGCCGTCGCCCCGGTCTCGCGCACGATCCGCGGCGAAGCATCTAAGCGGAGCTTCCCCTGCCGGCGCAGCTCGTCATAGAGCGGCAGCATCGCAATCCCATGCGAATCGACGCCGCGGAGGTCGGTCTCGACCATCGCCTCGACGGTCGTCGCGATGTTCTCCGCGCGCATCGCCCAGGCGCGGAAGATCGTGTCGAGCTGGCGGCGCAAGGTGTCGGCGGCAACCCGCATCGGCCGAGCCCCCTGCTGCGCTACATGAGTCCCGGTAGGAACAAGGCGATCCCCGGGAGGAGGTAGAGGATAAAGACGGCGAGGATGTTCATGAGCCAGAACGGCAGCGCGCCGCGGGCGATGGTCGGCAGGCTGACGTCGGGGACCGAGGCCTTGACCGCGAACAGGTTGAGGCCGACCGGCGGCGTCACCGCGGCCACCTCCATCATCGAAACGACGATCACCCCGAACCACACCAGGTCCCAGCCGACCGCAGTGACGATTGGCACCACGAGCGGGATCGTGAGCGCGAGGATGCTGGTCACCTCCATCAGGCAGCCGAGCACCAGATAGACGAGGACGAACATGACGAACAAAAGGAACGGCGACAGACCGAGGCCCATGATCCCGCTGGTCACCATCTCGCTGAAGCCGCTCAAGGCGAGGAAGTTACTGAACACCAGCGAGCCGATGACGACCATCATTACCGAGGCCGAGGTCACGACCGCGTCGATGAAGGCATCGGCGATGCTCTTGAGCGATAGGCGACGCCGCCACAAGCCCATCAGCAGCACCAGCACGACCCCGGCGGCGGCCGATTCAACCGGCGTCCACACGCCGGTGAGGATGCCCAAGAGGATCACAAGCACGATCGCGAAAAACGGGACGACCGCCGGCAGGACAGCGAGCCGCTCGCGCGAGCTGAAGCGCGGACCGGCCGGCCCGAGCGCGGGATCGAGGCGGCAGCGGGCGACGATGACCAGAGCATAAAGCGTGGCGATCATGAGGCCCGGGAGAATCCCCGCGATCAGGAGCTTGCCGATCGAGGCCTCGGCGAAGATCGCATAGATGACGAAGGTGATGCTCGGCGGGATCATGATGGCGATGGTGCCGCCGCTCGCTATGGCGCCGACCGAGAGCTCGTCGGCGTACTTGTAGCGCCGAAGCTCCGGCATCGCGATCCGGCACATCGCCGCGGCGCAGGCGACGCTCGAGCCGGTGATCGAAGCCATCGCCGCGCCGGTCGCGATCGTCGCGACGGCAATGCCGCCTGCGATCCGTCCGATCCAGCGGTAGAACGCGGTGAAGAGGTCGGTGGTGATGCCGGCCGCGGCGGCGAGCGAACCAAGCGCGACGAACAGCGGGATTACGATTAGCGCATAGGCGCTCGAGACGTCGACGCTCTGCAAGAGCGGCAGGTTGAGCCCCGAGGACCAGTTGCCGGTGAAGAGGATCGACCCGGCCATGCCGGCGAGCCCGAGCGCGACCCCGATCTGGACACCGGCCGCGAACAGGACGGCGAGGAGGGTGAATGCAGCGAGGAGCGAAAGCGCGGTAGGATCCAAGGGCCTCACCCGGCGGCGTCCGCCGCCCCTTTTCCGGGGCGCGCGATCAGCCGCCTCACGCTCGCGGCGACGATCGCGAGCAGCACGGCGCAGAGGAGGAGCGAGCCGAACACGATGAACCCCAAGAGGATCGCGCTCGGGATTTCGACCAAGCCGCGCCGCAAAAACCCGCCGAGGTAGGCTTTGAGCCATTCCGCCCCGCCCGTCCACACCACGACTCCGAAGAACAACAACCCCGCCACCCCGTCGAGGAGGCGGAGCGAGGCGGCGGTGCGGCCGCGGGCGAGTCCGCTCAGCGCATCGACCCGGAGCTGGCGGTCGTCTTGGTAGACGAGCGCGACCGCTAAGAACGTTACCAGCACGAACAGCACTTCGGCGATCTCGAAGACGCCGATGATCGGACGGCCGGTCAGCCACCGCACCAACACGTCGCTGGTGATCATGACCGCGAGGAGGAAGAGGCCGAGGCCGCTTAAGCTCGCGCACGTGCGGAGAGCGCCGATCCAAGCTCGTTCAAGCTTCGCCGCCACGCTCTCCGCCCCCACCCTGCCCTCCCCCGTTCGGCGGGGGAGGGAGCTTTCATACGCGGCCGCCGGGTGCGGCCGTGCGCTCGACGTTCAGCCTAGAACGGCTTCCACTTGCCGGAGATGTAATCAGCGGCAAGCTCCTTGTAGCGCTTGAGGATCGCCGTGCCGGGGAGGCCTTTCTCGTTGATCGAGTCCTCGGCGATCTTGAGGAAGTCCGGCGCCGTCTTGGCCAGCGTGGCGACGTCCGCGGCGGAGAGGTGGCGGACCGACACCCCCTGCTTCTGGAGGTCGGCGAGCGCGGCCTTTTCGCTCGCGATCATGGTCTCAACGCCGTAGAGGATCATGTCGGCGCTCACTTTGCGGACCGCCGCCTGATCCTGGGCCGAGAGCTTGGTCCAGCTTTCGTTATTGAAGAAGTAGACGACCGGGGCGATCGCGGTGAGCGCGCCGTCGCCGGGGCCGGTCTTAACGACGTGCTTCGCGACCTCGCCAAAGCGCCCAGTCACCATCGCTGGCGGGTCGGTCAGCGCGCCGTCGATGACGCCGGTCTGGAGGCTCGTGTAGATCTCGCCGAAAGCGAGCGCCAAGGGCGCGGCGCCGGCGGCCTCGAGGAGCTTCGGCAGGTTGGGGCCGAATGCCCGCACCTTCTTGCCCTTGAAGTCGGCGAGCGCCTGAATCGGCTTGGTCGCGATGATGCCGTAGGGCGGCGTCGGCACCCAATAGACCGGTCGCACACCGAGCTTGTGGAACTCACCGTTGAACGGCTCGAACTCCTCCGAGAGCCGCATCGTGATCGCGGTGACACCCTTCATGTCGATCTTGTTGCCGAGGTCGACGTCGACCGTGCCGGCAAGCGTCGCCGCGATCGGCAGCTGCCCGGGGAAGAACGACGCCACCATCGAGCCGATGTCGGCGACGCGGCCGCGGA
The DNA here is from genome assembly GCA_016869275.1 of Alphaproteobacteria bacterium. Taxonomy (GTDB): domain Bacteria; phylum Pseudomonadota; class Alphaproteobacteria; order SHVV01; family SHVV01; genus SHVV01. The sequence goes on from VGEO01000051.1 coordinate 12,495, forward strand.
TGCCCTCGAGCATGTTCTCGGGCTTCAACAGCGCGCCGCCGGCGACGTGGCGGATCTTGACGCGGCCCTGGGTCGCGTCCTCGATCCGCTTGATCCACTCGTCGGCGATGACGCCGACCTGGACGTGGGTTTTGGCGTAGCCGTTGGCATAGACGAGCTGCTGCTGCGCCGGCGCCGCCGCCGGCCACAACGCCGCCGCGAGCGCCAACGAACCGATGCCGAGCGGTACTGCCCTAAGCTTGATGCTTCGCATATCCAGTCCTCCCTGGTTCGCTCCCGGTTAAACCTGCTGTAGGTCGTGCGTCGGAATGCCGCGCGGATACTTCTCGGTCCGCTCCTTGGAGACGCGCATGAAGAGCTCCGCGCCCTCCGTCTTCGCCAACGTGATCGTGAAGTGCGATTTCGGGTGGAGCGAGCGAACGATGGTACCTTCGATCAGGTGGCCCATGTAGCACGTGCCGGCATGGGTCACGGTGAGGTGGACGTGGAGATGGGGCTCTCCCTCCTTGTAGTAGATACCGGAGGTCTTCGCGCTGTCGTAGGTGTCGAGGTTATGGCCGATGTGGCCGAAGCCGCTGCACTCCATCATGCCCTTGAGCTCCAGGACCCCGGGCGGCGAGTCGGGATCGGTCGCCTTGACCGGCATGCTGAGCCGCGCCGCCCGAAGGCCGCCGACGACGCTCAAGACGAGCCCGGTCTTGATGTTCTCGCGCTTGGCGATCTCCATGATCTCCTTGTAGAGGTCCGCATCCGTCGAAAGCTGCGCGTAGATTACATCCGTCACTTTGGCGTGGGCGATGACGTCGACCATCTTTCGTCTCCTTGTCCGTAGTTCCGCGCTGGCGGCTTCAGCCGGCGGCGACTTTTCTCCCCGCTGGCACGGCCTTTACCGCGTGCCGGAATGCGCCGACCGCCTCCTTGGCGGCGTTCAGCAGGATGAGGCCGTCGGCGGCATAGAAGAAAAAACGGCAGCCCTTGGCTAGCCATTCGCCGACGTCGCTTGGCGCATAGGCCCCAATCGCCGCGGTGCGGAACCCGCCAGGCGCGCGTTGGATCGCATCGAGAATGCGCTCGGTGGCGGCGACTACCGCCCGATCGTTCACTTGACCCGGCCGGCCCATCGACGACGCCAGGTCCGAGCGACCGATCAAGATCACGTCCGGACCAGGATCAACGCCGACGATGTCGACGATATTGTCGGCCGCGGTTGTGTCTTCGACTTGTGCAACCAGCAACACCCGTTCGTTTTCGCGCTGGGTGTGGTCGAGATAGCCGGATCGGAGTCCGCCATAGTGTGCGACGCGGGTCAGCGTGCAGGTGCCGCGGTTGCCGGCCGGCGCGTACTTGATCGCTCGCGCCGCGCGTCGCGCGTCTTCGCCGGTCTGAACGAACGGCACGACAACGCCTTCGGCCCCGAGTTCGAGCGCCTGAAGAATCTCCTTCTCGTTGTTGGCGCTGACCCGCACCAGCGGGGCGATCCCGTACAGCAGCGCGGCGCGTACCATATTGGCGACGGTTTCCCAGTTCTTCGGGCTGTGCTCGAGGTCGATGATGACGTAATCCATCCCGGCGAGGCCGAGGATCTCGACGACGCCCGGGTCGGGCAGAAAGACGAAAGTGCCGAAAACGGTCTCGCCCGCCGCCATCCGCGCTTTGAGCGATGCGCTGCTAGTCTCGACCATTGGCATGCCTCTGCGATCGGCAGCGGGAACCTGCGCTAAGCGCGGGCGAGCTATTGTGTGCACCGAAATCGAGGGTCGTCAAACCAATCCTCAGCGACGTTCGCTGTGACGGCGCGCTCCTCGAACCGGACGGTGGCAAGGTTTTCGAGGAGCGAACGCCTGCGCTGTCGGCGGCCGCGGCATAAGGCAACCACCCGCCGGCCCGCTCAAGCCGCGACCCGCTCCAGGTAGCGGACGCGGGCACGGAAGAGCCACCACGCGGCGCGGGTGACCGCCTCGGCGATCCGTCCCTGCGGGTCGATCCCGACCGCTTTCATCACCATGCCGAGGCCGCGCTGGACGTGGCCGTAGCGATAGAGCGGAAAGGCGCGCCGGGCATAGGCGCGGCTGAAGGCGCGGCGCTCGTAGGGGCCGGGCGCGCCGGAGCCGCAGTAGAACGCGTAGGCGAGTTCGTCGTCGTCGCTCTCGGCGAGCCGAACGAGCGAGGCGCGCACCCGGTCCCACAGGCCCGACCGCTCGGCGTCGCGGTAGCGCTGCGAATTCGAGTAGAACAGCTTGTAGTGGCGGAATTCATCGCCGGCGATCTTGGCGCAGATCTGCTTCAAGACCGGCTCGTCGGCGGCATCGCGCATCGCGCTGTAGAACGAACTGGTGCCGACCTCGACCACGCAGCGCGCGACCAGCTCGTTGGTGCGGTTGCCGCGGACCGACTGGGTGGCATCGAGCGGTAGGATGTGGCCCTGCTTGAAACGCGCGAAGCTCGCGTCGAAGTCGAAGGTCGGGTCGGCGAGCTCGGCCCAGCGCCGGAGCGCCATGCCGTGCTGCACTTCCTCCGCCCCCCACGCGCGCGCCGCGTCCTGGAACGCGGGATCGTCATGGAACACGTTGCAGAGATAGGTGACGTAGTCGTCGCTATGGTGCTCGACCATCGCCGCCGCCTTGACGGCGAGCAAGAGGTCGGGATCGACCTTCGCGCGATCGAACGCCTCCCACGCGATATCGGCGAGCGTCCAATGCCGTCCCATCGTTTACCTCCCCCGTATTACGACCTACAGGAGACCCCAGGCGTACTGCTGCGTACTTTTTGTTATCGGCGAATGTTAGTCAGATCGCGGCCCGTCCACAACCTCGGGCGAACCCTAAGTGCGGCGGCAGGCGACAGTATCCGACCGAGGAAAGGCCGGCGGCAGCCGGCGGCCCTGGCGGCGCGCGGCCCTAACCGAGCGCGGCGATCAGCTCTTCGAGCTGGCTGACGAGGTGATGGGCGCGGTGGCGCTCGTCGTCGGTGGTGGCGTCGGCCAGGTCCTCGCGCGCGTCCTTGAGCTGCTGGTCGAGCGCGGCGCGATCGAGGGCGTCGACTTCGACCGCCTGCTCGGCGAGCACCGTGCAGCGCTCGGCCGTGACCTCGGCGAAGCCGCCACGGACGAAATAGCGGACCGGCTCGGCGCCCTCGCCGTGGACGGCGACGATCCCGGGTCGCAGCGAGGACACCAGCGCCTGGTGTCCGGCCATGGCGCCGAAATAACCCTCCGAACCCGGCACCACCACCATCTCGGCTTCGGTCGAAACCAGGAGCCGGTCGGGCGATACCAAGTCGAAGGCGATCTTGTCGGCCATGGGGGTTCCCAGTTGGGCGCAGCGGGTGCCTAGGCGGCTTCGGCCGCCATCCGCTTCGCTTTCTCGACAGCCTGGTCGATCGTGCCGACCATGTAGAACGCCGCCTCGGGCAGGTCGTCATGCTGACCCGACACGATCTCCTTGAAGCCGCGAATGGTCTCCTCGAGCGGCACGAACACGCCGGGCAGGCCGGTGAACACCTCGGCGACATGGAACGGCTGCGACAGATAACGCTGGATCTTGCGGGCGCGCGCGACGGTCAGCTTGTCGTCCTCGGAGAGCTCGTCCATGCCGAGGATCGCGATGATGTCCTGAAGCGACTTATAGGTCTGCAGCACCCGCTGCACGTCGCGCGCGGTCTTGTAGTGGTCCTCGCCGACGATGCGCGGATCGAGCACGCGCGAGGTCGAGTCGAGCGGGTCGACCGCCGGGTAGATGCCGAGCTCGGCGATCTGGCGCGACAAAACCGTGGTTGCGTCCAAGTGCGCGAACGAGGTCGCCGGCGCCGGGTCGGTCAAGTCGTCGGCGGGGACGTAGATCGCCTGCACCGAGGTGATCGAGCCCTTGTTGGTCGAGGTGATGCGCTCTTGGAGCGTGCCCATGTCGGTCGCGAGCGTCGGCTGATAGCCGACCGCGCTCGGGATGCGGCCGAGGAGCGCCGACACTTCCGAGCCGGCCTGGGTGAAACGGAAGATGTTGTCGATGAAGAGCAGCACGTCCTGGCCTTCCTCGTCGCGGAAATACTCGGCGACGGCAAGCGCCGACAGGCCGACGCGCGCCCGCGCGCCGGGCGGCTCGTTCATCTGGCCGTAGACCAGCGACACCTTGGAGCCGGGGCCGTCGAGCTTGATGACCCCCGACTGCACCATCTCGTGATAGAGGTCGTTGCCTTCGCGGGTGCGCTCGCCGACGCCAGCGAACACCGAGTAACCGCCGTGCGCCTTGGCGATGTTGTTGATGAGTTCCTGGATGATGACGGTCTTGCCGACGCCGGCGCCGCCGAACAGGCCGACCTTGCCGCCCTTGGCGTAGGGCTCGAGCAGGTCGATGACCTTGATGCCGGTGACGAGAATTTCGGTTTCGGTCGATTGGTCGACAAACGCCGGCGCCGAACGGTGGATCGGCGCCTTTTTCTTGGTGACGAGCGGACCGCGGTCGTCGATCGGCGCGCCGATGACGTTGATCAGACGGCCGAGCGTCTCCGGTCCAACCGGGATCAGGATCGATTCGCCGGTATCGACCACCTCGGTGCCGCGCACGAGGCCGTCGGTCGAGTCCATCGCCACCGTCCGCACCGTCGATTCGCCCAGGTGCTGCGCCACTTCCAGCACCAGCCGCTGGTTGTTGTGGGTGCATTCGAGCGCATTCAAGATCGCCGGCAGGTGGCCGCCGTCGAACTGAACGTCGACGACGGCGCCGATCACCTGCTTGATGCGTCCGACAGCGTTGGTAGCCATGGTTGTGCTCCGAAAAATCCTCTCGATCAGACCGCTTCCGCGCCGGAAATGATCTCGATCAGTTCCTTGGTGATGATCGCCTGGCGGGCGCGGTTCATGCGGATCGTCAACCGGTCCACCATGTCGGCGGCGTTGCGGGTGGCGTTGTCCATCGCCGTCATGCGCGCGCCCTGCTCGCTCGCGGCGTTTTCCAACAGCGCGCGATAGATCTGGATCGCCAGGTTGCGCGGCAGCAGATCGGCCAGGATCTCGGGCTCGCCGGGCTCGAATTCGAAAAAGGTCTTGGCGTCGCCGTCCTTGACCTCGGGCACTTCGGCCGGGATCAGCCGCTGGCGTGTCAGCACTTGGGCGATCACCGACTTGAAGCGGTTGAAGAAAAGGTCGCAGACGTCGATCTCGCCCCGTTCGAACAACTCGATCACCTTGGCCGCGACTGGTTGGGCGAAGTCGAACGACATCCGCTTGATGCCGGCGAAATCGTAGGACGCGACGATCTTGTCGGCGAACTCGCGCTTCAGCATGTCGCGGCCTTTGCGGCCGAGGCACAGAATCTTGACGGTTTTGCCGGCCTCCAGGAGGCCGCGGATATGGCGGCGCGCGCCGCGCACGATCGAGGTGTTGAAGCCGCCGCAGAGGCCGCGATCGGCGGTGGCGACGATCACCAGATGCACGGCGTCCTTGCCGGTGCCGGCGAGCAGCGGCGGCGCTGAAGCCTTGTCGGCGACCGCGCCGGCGAGGGTCGCGATCATCCGCTCCATCCGGGCCGCATAGGGGCGGGCGGCCTCGGCCGCTTCCTGCGCGCGCCGGAGCTTCGACGCCGCGACCATCTTCATCGCCTGCATGATCTTGCGCGTCGATTTAACGCTCGTGATCCGCTTGCGTTGGTCTTTGAGGCTGGGCATGGCGGCCGCCGGTCCGGGTATCGTTTACGCGAACGCCTTGGCGAAGGCGTCGAGGATGCCTTTGAGCTTGGCCTCGGTGTCCTTGGTGATCTCGCGTTTGTCGCGGATGTCGGCGACGACATCGGCGTGTTGGCTGCGCATGTGGCGGAGGAACTCGGCCTCGAAGCGCGTGACCTTGCCGACCTCGATACCGTCGAGATAGCCGCGCACCCCGGCGAAGATCGACACCACCTGCTCCTCGACCGGCATCGGCGTGAATTGCGGCTGCTTCAGGAGTTCGGTGAGCCGTGCGCCGCGCGCGAGCAGGCGCTGGGTCGAGGCATCGAGATCGGACGCGAACTGGGCGAACGCCGCCATTTCGCGGTATTGCGCGAGCTCGAGCTTGATCGAGCCGGCGACCTGCTTCATCGCTTTGATCTGGGCCGCCGAGCCGACGCGGCTCACGGAGATGCCGACGTTAATCGCCGGGCGGACGCCCTGATAGAACAGGTCGGTCTCGAGGAAGATCTGCCCGTCGGTGATCGAAATCACGTTGGTCGGAATATAGGCCGAGACGTCGCCGGCCTGGGTTTCGATCACCGGCAGCGCCGTGAGCGAACCGGCGCCGTTGGCGTCATTCATCTTGGCGGCGCGCTCGAGGAGCCGCGAGTGCAGATAGAACACGTCGCCCGGATAGGCTTCGCGACCGGGCGGCCGGCGCAGCAACAGCGACATTTGCCGGTAGGCCACGGCCTGCTTCGACAAGTCGTCGTAGATGACGAGCGCGTGCATGCCGTTGTCGCGGAAGAATTCGCCCATCGCGCAGCCGGCGAACGGCGCCAGGAATTGCAGCGGCGCCGGCTCCGATGCGGTCGCGGCGACGACGATCGTGTAGGCCAGCGCACCGGCATCGGCCAGGGTTTTCACCACTTGCGCAACGGTCGAGCGCTTCTGTCCGATCGAGACGTAGATACAGTAGAGTTTGGCCTTTTCGTCGCCGCTCTCGTTGATTTTCTTCTGGTTGATGATGGCGTCGACCGCGACCGCGGTCTTGCCGGTCTGGCGGTCGCCGATGATGAGCTCGCGCTGGCCGCGGCCGATCGGCACCAGGCTGTCCAAAGCCTTCAAGCCGGTCTGCATCGGCTCGTGCACCGATTTGCGCGGAATGATGCCGGGCGCCTTGATCTCGACGCGGGCGCGCTTGGTCGCCTGGATCGGTCCCTTGCCGTCGATCGGATTGCCGAGCGGGTCGACGACGCGGCCCAAGAGACCCTTACCGACCGGTACGTCGACGATCGATCCCAAGCGTTTGACGGTATCGCCTTCCTTGATGGTGCGATCATCGCCGAAGATCACGATGCCGACATTGTCGACCTCGAGGTTGAGCGCCATGCCCTTGATGCCGCCCGGAAACTCGACCAGTTCGCCGGCCTGGACCTTGTCGAGGCCATGGACGCGGGCGATACCGTCGCCGACCGAGAGCACCTGCCCGACCTCAGCGACATCGGCTTCGGTGCCGAAGTTGGCGATCTGCTGCTTGAGGATCGAGGAAATTTCCGCGGCGCGGAGATCCATCATCCGACTCCTTTTAACGCGAGTTCGAGTTTGGCGAGCTTGGTCCGAATCGAAGAATCGACCATGCGCGAGCCGACTTTGACGACGAGACCGCCCAACAGCGCGGCATCGACCTTGGTGGCGAGTTCGACGTCCTGACCGACGGCCGCCTTGAGCGCGCGCTTGATCTCGGCGACCTGAGCGTCGGAGAGCCGCGCGACCGCCGTCACTTCGGCCACGACCTCGCCGCGGTGCGCCGACAACAGCCGCCGGTAACTCAGGATCATATCGGAGAGCGCGAACAGCCGCCGGTTGGCGGCGCACAGTCCGACGAAGCGCGCCACGAGATCGCTCACCGCCGCCCGCGCCAGAAGCGCGGCCATCGCTTTGCTCTGATCGTCGCGCGAGATCACCGGGCTGCGGAGCAGGCGGCGGAGGTCGCCGCTCTCGCCGATCATCGCCTGCAAGCGGCGGAGATCGTCGGCGACCCGATCGAGCGCCCCTTGCTCCTGCGCCAGGTCGAACAACGCCGTCGCGTAGCGTCCGGCAATACCTGAGACCAGCGAGCTTTCCTGCGCCACGTGACGGTCCGAAGCGCGCCCCAAAAAAGCGCGTTAAGTTGTTGAATTTATTTACAAAATTGACAGCGTGCCAGGGCCCGCCGAAGGTGCGCGATACCTACCACACTCATTCCGGCTGTGCAAGCGACCTTGGGCGCGAGAAGCGCCAGAATCCGCGACTTTCCGGGGTTCAGCGCACGCGCAGAACGAGCTTACCGCGAACCCGCCCGGTCTTGCTGGTCTCGAGCGCGCGCGCCGCCTCGGCCAACGGAAACACCGCCGTCGGCGGCGCCGCAACCTTGCCGGCGTCGATCAGGGCCGCGATCAGACCGAGCTGCCGCCCGTTCGCCTCCATGCCGACCCAGGCGGTGCGGACGCCCTGTGCCGTGGCCGATGCGGCGTCGAACTCGCCGGTGATGCTGACGGCGATCCCGCCCGGTTTGGCGATCAGGAGGCTCTGGGCGAGCGCGTCGCCGGCGGCAGCGGCAAGGACGATGTTGAACCCATGCGGCACCAACCGGCGGGCCGCCGCGACCACGTCTTGGCCGCGGTAGTCGATGACGGCGTCGGCACCGAGCCCGCGGACATAGTCGGCATTGCCGGCGCTCACCGTCCCCGCCACGTAAGCGCCCGCCGCTTTGGCGATCGAGACCGCGAAGCTCCCAACCCCGCCGGCGGCGGCATGGACGAAGACGGTATCGCCGGCGGCGAGGCCGGCGACGTCGTAAAAGCTCTGCCAAACGGTGAGCGCGGCCAAGGGCACGCCGGCGGCAGCGGCGAAATCGAGGCGCTTGGGCATCGGCGCGACCGCGCTCGCCGGCACCGCGACTTTCTCGGCGAAGGCGCCGCTCCCGGGCACGACCGGAAACGTGCAGGCGAAGACCGGATCGCCCGGCGCGAAGCCCGCGACGCCGGGCCCGAGCGCGGCGATCCGCCCGGCAACGTCACAGCCCAGCACCAGGGGCAGTGGCCAGTCGTAGTAGCCCCGGAGCGCGCCGTCGCGGATCTTCCAATCGACCGGGTTGATCCCGGCGCAGACGACGTCGATCACCACTTCGCCGGCCGAGGGCCGCGGATCGGGAAGCTCGCGGAGCTGCATGCGCTCCGGCCCGCCATACGAATCGATCACGATCGCTTTCATGCAGCCTTCGTTTTGCTGAGTCTTTGCAGTCTAGTAAATTTCATAGCCGCCTTTTTCGACCATGGCGATCCGGTCCGCGACGTCGCAGCCCGGCACCTGGGGCAGCGGCCGGTCGTCGTAGCTCCTAAACGCGCCATCCCGCAAACGGTTGATTACAAGAAACTATAGGGGTCGACGTCGACCTGGACCCGAACCCTCGCCGGCGGCGTGTGGCGCGCGAGCCAGGCGCCGAGCACCGGCT
>VGEO01000052.1 GCA_016869275.1 Alphaproteobacteria bacterium
CTAGTGGATCGACTCTAACTTTTGGATCCCACGTTGGACAGCGGCGACGATGCGCTGCGGATCGGCGGTCCAGACAAATGGTTTGGGCGCATGGTTGGCCTCGGTGATGAAGCGGTGGATGGCGGCCTTCAGTTCGGCGATGGAGCGGAACACGCCGCGTTTGAGCCGACGCTTGGTGAGTTTGGCGAAGAAGGTCTCGACGGCGTTGAGCCAGGAGCAGGATGTCGGTGTGAAGTGGAAGGTCCAGCGCGGGTGCTGGCCGAGCCAGGCCAGCACGGCGGGGTGCTTATGGGTGGCGTAGTTGTCGAGGACGACGTGGACGGCCTTGCGGCGCGGCAGGCTCGCCTCGAGGGCATTGAGGAAGCGGATGAAGTCCTGATGCCGGTGGTGCCGGGTGCACTGGCCGATCACCTTGCCCTCGAGGATGTCGAGCGCGGCGAACAGCGTGGTGGTGCCGTGGCGCTTGTAGTCATGCGTCATGGTGCCGGCGCGGCCCGGCTTCAGGGGCAGGCCCGGCTGGGTGCGGTCGAGCGCCTGGATTTGGCTCTTCTCATCGACCGACAGCACGACGGCATGGGCGGGCGGATCGACATACAGCCCGACGATGTCGCGCAGCTTGCTGGCGAACGCCGGGTCTTTGGACAGCTTGAAGGTGCGCACCTGATGCGGCTTGAGACCATGCGCCCGCCAGATGCGCTGCACCGAGCTGACGCTGATCCCAGCCGCCTTGGCCATGGCGGCACCGGTCCAGTGCGTCGCTTCGCCGGACGGTGGCTGGGCCGTCCGCGCGATCACGCGGTCGATGACCGCCTGGGACAGCGGCGGCTTGCCGGGCGGGCGACTCTTGTCCTTGAGCAGGCCGTCCACCCCGGCGTGCATGAACCGCTCCTGCCAGCGCCAGACCACCGATTTGGATTTGCCGGTCTGGCGCATGATCGCAGCGGTGCCCAGGCCATCCGCCGTCAAGAGCACGATCTTTGCCCGCCACATGTGCTTCTGCGGGATGTTGCCATCGGCGACGATCGCCGCCAGCCGCGTGCGATCTGCTGCCGTCACCGTCACGACGATTCCGTTGCGCATTCCCTCGACTCGCATACTTGCGACGCCCAGGGAATCCCCAATCGGACTCGCGTGCTAGATTTGATCCACTAGGATACCCGACTGCCGCCAAAAATGCGCCGGGATCAGATGAAGCGGAGCAAGAACCTGACCCAGCGCCGGGTCGCCGGGTTCAGCAGTTTGGGCGCCAATGCGCTCGCCGCCGCGCGCCGGCTGACCTCGGAGTAGGTCGGATAGGGAAACACCGTCCGCAGCAGCCGGTGCGAGCGCTGGCGGGCCCCGATCATCATCGTCCATGGCACGATCAGTTCGCCGGCATGGGCGCCGAGAATCGAAACGCCGAGCACGCGATCGCGGCGGTCGGTCACGATCTTGATGTGGCCGGCGGTCGCGCGGTCGGCTTTGGCACGATCGTTTTCGGCGAACGGCCAGCGCAGGACGTTGACGGCATGGCCGGCACCGCGGGCGGCGGCCTCGGTCAACCCGACATGCGCGAGCTCGGGCTCGACGTAGGTGACCCATGGAATCGGCCGCGGTTTGACCGGGAGCGCGAACGGCAACAGCACGTTCTGCAGAATCCCGATCGCCTGGTAGTTGGCAAAATGGGTGAATTTCAGTCCGCCCGCGGCATCGCCGATCGCAAACACGCGCCGGTTGGTGGTGCGCAGCGCGCGGTCGAGCGCGATACCGGTCTGGTCGTGAGCGATACCCGCCGCTTCGAGACCGCGCGGCAGGTTGGCGCGGCGCCCGGCCGCGACCAGAACGTGGCTGCCCATGAGCGTGCGGGCGCCGCCAGCGCCCGTCGCCGTCACGCGTAGACTCCCCACATTGCCTTCGACCCGCGCCACGGTCGCCCCTTCGAGCACATCGACCCCCTCGCAGCGGAGCGCGGTCACGATCTGCTCCGCCATTTCAGGCTCGTCGGCCGGAAGCACGCGTCCGGCCTCGACGATCGAGACCGCCGCGCCTAAGCGTCGGAACGCTTGGCCGAGTTCGACCCCGATTGGCCCGCCGCCGACGACGATGAGGTGCACGGGCAACGCCGCGAGATCGAAGATCGATTCGTTGGTGAGATAGCCGGACTCGGCGAGGCCCGGGATCGACGGCACCAACGGCGACGACCCGGTCGCGATCACGTAACGTTTGGCGACGACGCGGACGTCGCCGGCGGCGACTTCACGTGGGCCGACGAACTCGGCGTCGGCCGCGATGACGCGGACGCCCAGAGCCGCGAACCGCTCGACCGAGTCGTGCGGCGCAATCTCGGCGATGACGTCGTGGATGTGGCGGTGGACGCGCGCGAAGTCGACCTTAGGCTCGGCGTCGACACCGAATACGGCCGCCGCCCGCGCCCCATGCGCGGCCCGCGCTGCCGCGATCAGCGCCTTCGAGGGAATGCAGCCATAGTTCAAACAATCGCCGCCCATGCGGCCGCGCTCGATCAGCACGGTGCCGACCCCGAGCTGCGCTGCCACGGCGGCGAGCGAAAGCCCGCCCGATCCGGCGCCGATGATGCAAAGGTCGGTGGCGATCGTCTTGGTCACGGGCTCACTTCTTGCGGCCTAACGCGGGCCAGCCAATCGCCTCGGGCTAACGGTCGCGACTCCGCCACCGTTTGTAAACGACCGGCACCAACGCGAGCAAGGCGAGGCCGACGATCGGCAGCAAGAATTGGGGCTCGAGAATGAACCCGAGATCGGGCGTGGCGCCGGCGTCGAGCAGGACCCCCAGGCTCGATCCGACGCTTGCATAGATGAACGTGGCGGGCAGGATGCCAACCGCGGTCGCGATGACGAAAATCTTGAGCGAGACGCCGAGAAAGGCCGGCACCAGGTTGACGACGAAGAACGGGAATGCCGGAACCAATCGCAGGAACAACATGTAGCTCAAGGCATTGGCACGAAATCCAACCTCCATTTTCTTGACCGCCGGACCGGCGCGCGCGAGCAAGTAATCGCCGAGCGACGACTTGGCGGCGAGGAAGACCACGGTCGCGCCCACGGTGGCGCCGACCGTCACCAGCGTACCGCCGAGGAGCGTCCCGAACAGAAAGCCTCCGACCAGCGTCATCACCGTAGCGCCGGGAATCGAGAGCGCCGTGACAGCCGCGTAGGCTAGCACGAACAAGACCGCGGCGGCCGTTGCGTGGGCGGCGACGAAGGCGACGAGGTCGGCGCGATGGGTGCGGAGCGCGTCGAAACCGACATAGCGGTCGAGTCGGAACGCGAACACCGCGAGCGCCGCGACCGCCAAGAGCGCGAGCGGCCACAGGCGGACCAGCCGAAATGGCGCCCGCGGACGGGACGAGCCCAGGTCGCTCACTCGACAGCCCCCCCCTCTGGCGCGATTTGCGAACGGCCTCCGTGACCGGAGGCGGGTTCGGGTTATGGCGGACACCGGAACGCGGCGCCAATCACCGGTGCGTGAAAAAAAGCGGGCGATTTCCGTACGTTGACTTCGTTAGGTCGAACCCGTATAAGCCCTGCCTTGTCTCTACCGCGCGGTAGCGAGACGGGTCAAATCCATACGCGGAGAACTGGACCGTGAAACGGACGTTTCAACCGAGCAAGATCGTGCGCAAACGTCGCCACGGCTTCCGCCAACGCATGTCGACGACCGGCGGGCGTACCGTCATCCGGCGGCGACGCGCGAGAGGCCGCAAGCGTCTCTCCGCGTAAGCGATGCCCGCCAAGTGCGGGAGGCTTAAGCGACGCTCGGACTTCACCAGGGTCGCCAGCCGCCGACGCAAGTGCGCGACGCCCGGGCTCGTCCTACAGGCGGCACCGATGACAAGCGTGAAGCCCGGATCATCCAGCCATGACTGTCGTGTCGGCTACACCGTGAGTAAGCGCGTCGGAAACGCGGTCGAGCGCAATCGTGCCCGCCGGCGCCTTCGCGCCGCTGCCGCTGCGGTCCTCCCCGCCCATGCGCGCCCCGGTCACGATTTCGTCGTGATCGGCGTCCCGGCGACACTGACCCGCGCCTTCGCCGACCTCGCCGGCGATCTCCGCACCGCGCTCAAGCACGTCGGCGCCTGGCGCGAGACCGACGCGGTGGCCCCGTGAACGCACTCCGCGCCGTCCTTGTTTTAGCCTGCCACGCGCTCATTCGCGCGTATCAGTGGTCGATCGCGCCGCTGATCGGGCCGCGCTGCCGATTCGCACCGTCGTGCTCGGAGTACGCGTACGAAGCGATTGCGATACACGGACCGGCGACCGGCCTTTATCTCGCGCTCCGGCGCGTGCTGCGCTGCCATCCGTGGGGCGGCCACGGCTACGACCCGGTACCGGAGCGCAAGCCGGGCGCGCGCGTCGCCTGCCGACACGAGGCCGGATGATGTTCGGGAGCGGCGGCGACAACAAGAATCTGATCATCGCGATCGTGGTCTCGCTCGCGATCCTCTTGGGGTTCCAATTCCTCTACGAAATGCCGCGCATCCGCGAAGCGCAGCAGCGCCAGCAAGCGATCGACGCCACCAAGCCCAAGGTCGAGCCCGGCGCGCCGGGGCTGGCCCCGGCGCCGGCGCAACCGGGCGTGGTCGCGCCGACGGTGACGCCGGCCGAAGAACGCGCCCAGCGGGTCGCGACCACGGCGCGGGTCAAGCTGGCCTCGCCGAAGCTCGCCGGCTCGATCGCTCTCCAGGGCGCCCGCTTCGACGATCTAACCCTCTCGGGCTACCGCGAAGAGGTGAAGCCCGGCTCGCCTAACATCACGCTCCTGTCGCCGGCCGGAACGCGCACCGCCTACTACGCCGAGTTCGGCTGGTCGGCGGCGGGCGAAGCGGTCAAGCTTCCCGATGCGACCACCGAGTGGCGCGCCAGTCGCACCGACCTGACCGCATCGACGCCGGTCACGCTCACCTGGGACAACGGCGACGGCCTCACCTTCGAGCGCGTGATCGCGATCGACGCCAACTATCTCTTCACCATCACCCAGCGCGTCATCAACCGCAGCGCCAAAGCGGTCACGCTCTACCCGTGGGGATTGGTGACCCGAACCGGAACCCCGCCGACGCTGGGCTTCTTCATCCTGCATGAAGGGCCGCTCGGCGTGTTCGACGGCACGCTCGCGGAGTACGACTACGACGAGCTGCGGGACAAGGGACGCCTGACCAAGAAGAGCACCGGCGGGTGGATCGGCTTCACCGACAAGTATTGGTTGGCGGCGCTGGTACCCGACCAGAAGGAAGCGTTCACAGCGACGCTCAACCATCAGGTTCAAGCCGGGCTCGACAAGTACCAGGTCGATTTCGTCGGCGAAGGTCGCGCGCTCGCACCGGGCGCCACGATCGAATCGACCAGCCGCTTGTTCGCCGGGGCCAAGGAAGTCGACGTTCTCGATGCCTATGCCGAAGGCTTCGCCATCGTCAGCTTCGACAAGGCGATCGACTTCGGCTGGTTCTACTTCCTGACCAAGCCGCTGTTCAAACTGATCGCCTATTTCAACCACCTGCTCGGCAATTTCGGGCTCGCAATCCTGCTGCTCACCGTAATCGTCAAACTCATCTTCTTCCCGCTCGCCAACAAGTCCTACAAGGCGATGTCGATCATGAAGAAGTTGCAGCCCGAGATGCTCAAGCTGCGCGAACGCTACGGCGAGGACCGCCAGCGTCTCAACCAGGAGATGATGGCGCTCTACAAGCGCGAGAAGGCGAACCCGCTCGCCGGCTGCCTGCCGATCGCGGTGCAGATTCCGGTGTTCTTCGCGCTCTACAAGGTGATGTTCGTCACCATCGAGATGCGGCACGCGCCATTCTACGGCTGGATCCACGACCTATCGGCGCAGGACCCGACGTCGCTGTTCAATCTGTTCGGCCTGATCCCGTGGGACCCGCCGCTGTTCCTGCAGATCGGCATCTGGCCGCTGTTGATGGGCGCCTCGATGTGGCTGCAGCAAAAACTCAATCCGACGCCGCCGGATCCGATCCAGGCCAAGGTGTTCATGCTGCTGCCGATCTTCTTCACGTTCCTGCTCGCCAACTTCCCGGCCGGGTTGGTGATCTATTGGACTTGGAACAACGTGCTCTCGATCGCCCAGCAGTGGGTGATCATGAAGCGCGAAGGCGTCGCCAACCCAGCAGCCTGAGACGCGCGGGTGACCCGAGCCGCCGCCGTTTTCGGCCCGCCCGCGTTCGACGCCGCCGAGATCGAAGCCGGCTACCGCCTGTTCAGCCGGCCGTGCGAATTCATCGCCGGCGTCACCACCGTCGATCGGTTGCCCGCGCCGCGCGGGATCGAGGTCGCGTTCGCCGGACGCTCGAACGTCGGTAAGTCGAGTCTTTTGAACGCGCTGACCGGTCGCAAAGCGCTCGCCCGCATCTCGCACACCCCGGGCCGGACCCAACAGGTCAACCTGTTCACGCTGGGCGAGGCGCTCGTGCTCGCCGATCTGCCGGGCTACGGCTTTGCCAAGGCGCCGGAGCGCGCGATCAAACGCTGGCTCGGATTGATCGACGCCTATCTCCTGGGCCGGCCCAACCTGCGCCGCGTCCTCTTGCTGATCGACGCCCGCCACGGCGTGAAACCTCCCGACCGCCGCTGGATGAAGCGGTTCGACGAGGCGGCGGTCGTGTTCCAGATCGTGCTGACGAAAGTCGACAAGATCAAACCCGAGGCGCTCGCCGCGCTCATGGCCGCTCTCGGCGAAGAACTCGCGAATCATCCGGCCGCGCATCCGGCGATCGCGCCGACCAGCGCGGTTGCGCGCACCGGAATTCCCGAGCTCCGCGCCGCTCTCGCCCAACTGGCGAGCGTAGCCTGATCGGGCTATAAACCGCGGGCCATGGCGACGCTCGAATCCTGGACCCGCACCGCGCAGACGCTGGCCGAAGCGCTGCCCTATATGCGCCGCTTCGCCGGCCACACCTTCGTCATCAAGTTCGGCGGCCACGCCATGGGCGAAGAGGACCTGACCGACCTCTTTGCCCAGGACATCGTGCTCCTGAAGCAAGTCGGCATTCACCCGGTCGTGGTCCATGGCGGCGGACCACAGATCAGCCAGATGCTCGAGCGCTTGAAGATCAAGAGTTCGTTCGTCGAGGGCTTGCGCGTCACCGACCGCGCCACCGTCGAGATCGTCGAGATGGTGCTGTCAGGGTCGATCAACAAGCAGATCGCGATGGCGATCACGCACGCCGGTGGGCGCGCGCTCGGCCTCTCGGGCAAGGACGGCGACCTGATCGAGGCACGCAAGCTCAAGCGCAAGGTGCGCGACCCGGAATCCAATATCGAGCGCGTGCTCGATCTCGGTTTCGTCGGCGAACCGGTTCGGATCAACGCCGAACTCCTGCAGACGCTGGCGCGCTCGGAGGTGATTCCGGTGGTGGCGCCGATCGGAACCGACGCCAAGGGCACAACCTACAATATCAACGCCGACACCGTGGCCGGCGCCGTCGCTGGCGCACTCAAAGCAAGCAAACTCGTGTTGCTGACCGACGTCGAGGGCGTGCTCGACAAGCGGAAAAAGCTGATCAAGGCCCTGACGCCGCGGGCGGCGGCCAAGCTGCTCAAAGACCGGACCGCTACCGGCGGCATGATTCCCAAACTCGAAACCTGCCTCGCCGCGGTCGCGAGCGGCGCGCAGGCCGCGCACATCCTGGACGGCCGTATCCCGCACGTTCTGCTGCTCGAGGTCTTCACCGCGCACGGCGTCGGCACGATGATCACCGCGCGTCGCTAGGCGTCAGCGCGCCGCCGGCACCGCGTCGAGATCGCGGAAGTAGTCGATATACCAATCCATTTCGTCGCCGCCCAACGGGAAGTCGACCCCGTTGCGGGCGTTGACGATCGCATGCGGCGGAATCCGCGCGATGTGACGCTGCATTTCGATCGCTGTCCGCATCGAGAGCTTGCCCTTCCAAGCGAGGGTGGTCACCGCCTTGCCGGTCTTGGAATCGAGCAGGCGTCGGATCGCACGCTCGGGCTGCTTGGTGACGAGCGCGAGCGCGGTGACCACGAACTCGCGGTTACCCTGCTGCGCCGCCTTCTGGATCTGCTCGTCGTCGAGCTTGCCTTGCTCGAACAGCTTTTCGGCGCGCTGGCGCGCCTCGAGCCCGGGATCGAGGTCGCCGCGCTCGATACGCTTGCGCACGCTCTCCTTGACCACCTTGGCAGTCTCGGCGTCGATGTCGGCGCGATCGACCAGGATGTTGAGGAGCGAGGAGCTGACGAAGCCGGCGATCCGGCGCATCGCCTTCGGCGAAAGTTTGGGCCTCTGTACCAGTGGCTCGTGCCCGGGCTCGACCTCGGGCGCCTGCTCGATGATGCGATCTAGCGTCTCCTCGCGGATCTGCGCGCTCGGGTTGGCCAGGAGTTCACCGACCGCCGGGAGGTTGCGTTCTGCATCGACGATCGCATCGGACAGCCGTTCACTCACGTTCTTGCGCCGCGCGATCGCGGCAAGTGCGCCCTCGGCCGGACCCTGGGCGATGATCTCGAGGAGATCCTCGCCCGAGAGCAGGATCGAATACTCGAGGATCGGGGCCGAAACGATGGTTTCGAGATCGATCGCGAGCCGGCGCAGCAGCACGATCGGCACGTTGGTCGCGTGCTTGATCTCTTCGGCGATGATCTGACGCACGCGCGGCAGCTGGTTTTGTGCCAGGGTGTTGAGGATCTCGAAGGTCAAGTCCTGGACAGCCGACTTCTCGGTCGAGGACAAGCCCGGGATCAGGCGACTGATCTTGAGCGCGAGGTCGCAACGAACCTCGTCGTCGACGTCGGTCGCGAGCAGTTGGTCGGCCTGGCGCGGCGTCGACGGGTTGGCCGCGATCTTGCGCCGCACCTGCGCGTCTTTGTCTTCGGCGAGGTAATAAAGCAGCTCGGGCCGGGTGTCGGCCTGGCCGACGACGCGCGCGCGCTGCCTGGAATCGTTGTGGCGGGCGAGGACCTTGGCTTCCTCGTAGGGGATCGGCTTACCGTCCTCGGTTTCCGGTTCCTCCTTGAGGATGCTGAGCAGTTCCTTGAAACTCTTCAGCATGGCTTGGCCTCGGCGCGCGCGTGCGAGGTGTCTTCGCCCGGTCGCGTCAGCGCGAAATTGCCCTTGCCGCTGCGCTTGGCGCGGTACATCGCTTCGTCGGCGCGCGCGACCAACTCTTGAACGGTCTCGGGCCGGTCGAGCGCCGACACCGCAATTCCGACCGAGAATCCGAGCGGACGATCGGGCGAGCCCGAGAGCGGGCGCAGCAGGAGCGAGGCTTGCAGCAGCGCCCGCGCCTTGGCGATGGCGCCCGCCTCGTCGACTTCTACGAGCCACAACGCGAATTCGTCGCCGCCCAGCCTCGCCTGCATGTCGGCGATGCGGCTGCCCTTGCGCAGGATATCGGCAACGACGCGGAGCGCGGCGTCACCGCGTTGATGGCCGTGGACGTCGTTGACCTGCTTGAAGTTGTCGAGATCGACGTAGAGCAGCGCGCCTTGCCGGTTCATCCGCCGCAAATGTTGATGGCGGCGGTTGACCTCTTCGAAGAAGGCGCGCCGGTTGAAGAGCCTCGTCAACTCGTCGGTGCGCGAAATGCGTTCGAGCTTCTGCAGGTTGAGCACCTGCTCGATCGCGATGCCGAGGTGGTCGGCGACGCCCGCGAGCAGCAGCCGGGCATCGTCGTTGAACGGTTCCGACGCCGCGCGCGACACGCAGATCGCGCCGTTGACGATGTCGTGGCAGACCGACGGCATGGTGAGCCCAATGGTCCCGGCGACGGCCAGTTCGTAAGGACCGGGATTCGACTTGGCGTCCTTGATCTGGGCGTCGATCTCGCTTTCGACCGGAACGCCCTCCATGCCGCCGTAGTCGGCCGCGAGCTTGAGCGCGCGATCCTCGCCGCGCAGATATACCCAGCAGTGTGCGGCGGCGACCGCCGCGGCGATCGCTTCGGCCGCCACCGTCAGCATGCGGCGCGGATCGACTTCGTTCCGGATGGTGTCGATCAGCTGGTTCTGCAGGCGTTCGCGATTGCGCGCGCGTTCCAGCGCCATGTCGCGCTCGCGCGCCAGCGTGATGTCGCGGCAAACGCCGCGCGCCCCTAAGCGATGGCCGTCCTCGTCGAGCACCGGCACCGACGACACCAGCAGGCACGCCGACTTGCCATCCTTGCGCTTGACCCACAGTTCGACGCTGTCGACCGGCAGGTCCGACTCGAACGGCAGTAGTCCGCCGATCGGATGCTGGCGATCGATCAAGCCGCGCGCCGGCTTGCCTGAAAGTTCGTGCGCGGTGAAGCCCAAGGCGCCGCGCGGCGAGACAAAGCTGAACGTGCCGTCGGCTTTGGTTTCCCAGGCGAAGTCGGACGAGCAGGTAACCAGATCCTTGAACAGCTGCCGCGACGCGATCAGGGCCTGAGTCAGGTTGCGGTCGGCGGTGACATCGCGCGCGAGCAGCAGGACCGAAACGTCGTCGGGGGTGTGGCCGTGCGGGATCAGCGATACTTCGAGCGTCGACCTCCTCGCTGTGCGGCAAGCCGTCGGTCGCGACCCGCGCCATCCGTCCGGCCAACGCCGGCAGCGCGCCTTCGCGGAGCGCCGCGACCAACGCGGTCGCCGCGGCGTTGGCGGCGACGATGTCGCCGAAGCGGTCGGCGAGCAGCGCCGGACCGGGATGGCGCTTCAAGGCGTGGTCGGGCGTGAAGGTGAGCGGCGCGAACCCGGTTTCGGCGCTACGCGCATCGGCTCGGACGGTACGACGGCCGGTCATCGCGTGCCTCACGCCGTCCCTGACTGGCCGATCACGCCTGGCGCCGGCTTGCCGAACAGATAGCCTTGCCCGTACTTGACGCAGGCCTCGATCAGGAACTTGGCGACCGGCTCGTCCTCGACCATCTCGGCGATGGTGTCGATGCCGATGTCGGCGCACAGCGATGCCATCGCCTTCAGGAACGATTTTCCGTTCGGCTTCGACAGCGCCTCGCGGACGTAGCTGCCGTCGATCTTGACGAAGTCGATGTCGAGCGCGCGCAAGTATTGGAACGCGGCGGCACCGGCGCCGAAGTCATCGAGGCAGACGTGATGGCCCTTGTCGCGGAGCTCGCGGATCAGCTTGTTCGTCTGTTCGAGGTTGATGATCTCGGCCGACTCGGTGACCTCGAACATCAGCTGCTTGCGCAGGCCGTTGTGGGCGTCGAGCTAGGACTTGAAGTCGCGCAGGAACACCGTGTTTTCGAGCGAACGCCCCGACAGGTTGACGGCGATGTGAAGCTCATGGCCATTGTCGTTGGCTTTCTTGATTTTCTCGATCACTTTCCGGCACATCGCGAGATCGAACTCTCCGATCACGCCGACGTCCTCGGCGAAGGTGATGAGGGCGAACGGCGATTGGCCGGGCGCCGAATCCCTGAATCGAACCAGGGCCTCGGAGTGGTGAACCTTGCGGGTTTTCAGGTCGACGATCGGCTGAAATACGACATCGAACTTACCCGACTTGATGATCGCGCGGAACTCGGCGATTTTCTCGACCGTCTCGTCGAGCATGAGCTTGTAGCCCTCGGCGAGGGCGGTGACGGTGAAGTCGCCGGGTTTTTCCGAGAACTTGTTGATGGTGTAGAGGATGGCGCGCGCCGCATCCTCTTCTGAAAGCTTGTCGGCGACGTCGAGGGCGACGGTGGTCGACCCGACCGTCACGCCCTTGCCGGTCGGATCGACCGCCTGGGCGCGCTGCGAAATCGTTTGCTCGAGCGCGCTGACGTCGACCGAGCCGTCGTGCACGATCGAGAACTGGTTGTCGTCGATCCGCGAAGCCGATTCGCCGTTGACCGAATTGACTTTGAGGTGGCTCGACACATCGGCCAGGAAGTCGCCGGCGGTTTTCTTGTCGAGCCGCCCTTCGAGCTCGGTCAAGCCGTCGACGTTCAAGAGCGTCATCTGATAGGGCCGCTCGGCCGGGCTGCTCTTGACCAACTGCAGCGCCATGGTCGCGAACGAGTCCTTATTGAGGAGCCCGGTCTCGGCATCGCGGTTGGCAGGGTCGACGGCGGTCGCCGCGGCCGGCATCGAACGCTTGGCCGACAGCGCGAGGAACAGGCGGTTGGCGCGGTCGGGGAGGTGCGAGGCAAATAACGCAACGCGCTGCTCGCGACCGCCAACCGCCATCAGGCGGAGGTCGACCGGGCCGAACCGGCTCTGCTTCTCGGCGGTGGCATAGGCCGCGAGCAACAGACGTTGATCGTCCTTGATCACGAGGTCGACAAAAGGCCGGCCGACCAGTTGATCGGCGGTTGCACCGGCGAGCCAGTGGACGGCGCCGACCGCGTAGGAAATGCGCCGCTGGTCGTCGAGTTCGACCAGCGCGTCGGCGGCGGCGAAGGCGAACGCCACGAACCGGTCGCGGTCGGACCTGAGACTGGTAACGATGCTTGCCTGGCCGTTCATGCCCGAGGGTCGCGCCCGATTGTGGCCGTGATCGTTACCGCAAATTGACGTGGTTTTGGCCGCCTTCGGCCGGACGCAGATATCGCATAGGGCCGGTTGAATCGCAAACAACCGGAGCGCGCAGCGCGGCGGGACGGACCACGGCGCTCGGCCGGTTGCCGTGCTGACGGCCGTGTCGCACACTCGCGACCATGGTTCCGCCATCCCGCGCCGTGCCGCCGGCCGATGCCGCCGCCCGCGGCTGGCCCAACCGGGTCGAGACGTGGCTGTTCGACCTCGACAACACCCTTTACCCTGCCAGCAGCGCGATCTTCGGCGCGGTCACCGCCCGTATGACCGCGTTCGTCGCCGCCCGTGTCGGGGTCGCGCTCGAGGCCGCGGCCGCACTTCGCCGCCGCTACGTCGCCGACCACGGCAGCACGCTTCGCGGCCTCATGGTCGAGCACGGCGTTGCGCCCGACGATTTCCTGGCCGACGTCCACGACGTCGACATCGACCACATGGGGCGCGATGAAACGCTCGACCGCGCGATCGGCCGGCTCGGGGGCCGCAAGCTCATCTTCACCAGCGCCACCGTCGCCCACGCCGAGCGGATTCTCGCCCGCCGCGGCCTGCGCCACCACTTCGACGCGATCTTCGACATCGCCGCCGCCGATTACGTACCGAAGCCGGCGCCGACGACCTACGCGCGCCTGATCGCGCGCTACGGCGTCGTGCCGCACGCCGCCGCCATGATCGACGACGTCGCCGACAATCTGGCGCCGGCCGCCAAGCTCGGAATGGTGACGGTGTGGGTGCCCGAGACCGACGCGCTGGCGCACACGCACGCCGACCGCGATCACGTCCATCACGTCGCACCCGATCTGACCCGCTGGCTGGTCGAGCTCACTGCCGTGCGAGGCGCCGGTTGACAGTGCGACCGGGGCGGCTATGTTCCGCCGGGCCGCTTGGGAGCGAGCGGCGGTGGCGATTTTCTAAACGTTGAGCGGTGCGACTATGACGACGGGTGAGCTGGCCCAGACGATCGATCGAGCGTGGGACAACCGCGACACGGTGACGACCAAGACTGCGGGCGCGGTCCGCGACGCGGTCGAAGCGGCGCTCGATCTCTTGGATCGCGGCGCTATGCGCGTCGCCGAAAAAATTGACGGCCGCTGGCGGGTCAACGAGTGGCTGAAGAAAGCCGTCCTGCTGTCGTTCCGCCTCTACGACATGGAGCCGATTCCGGGCGGCCCGGGCCGCGGTACCGCCTGGTTCGACAAGGTGCCGTCCAAGTTCGCCGGCTGGGAGGAGGGCCGGTTCCGCCAAGCTGGCTTCCGCGCCGTTCCCAATTGCGTCGTACGCCGCTCTGCATTCATCGCCTCGGGCGTCGTCTTGATGCCCTCGTTCGTCAACTTGGGCGCCTACGTCGATTCCGGTACCATGATCGATACGTGGGCGACAGTCGGAAGCTGCGCCCAGATCGGGAAGAACTGTCACATCTCGGGCGGCGTCGGCATTGGCGGCGTGCTCGAGCCGCTGCAGGCGAACCCGGTCATCGTCGAGGACAATTGTTTCATCGGTGCGCGTTCGGAAGTGGCCGAAGGCGTCGTGGTCGAAACCGGCGCGGTCTTGTCGATGGGCGTCTTCATCGGCGCTTCGACCAAGATCGTCGATCGCGCCACCGGGCGCGTCCACGTCGGACGCGTGCCCGCTTATTCGGTGGTGGTGCCCGGCAGCCTGCCGGGCAGACCGCTCCCCGACGGCAGCCCCGGACCGAGCCTTTATTGCGCCGTCATCGTCAAGCAGGTTGATGCCGGAACGCGCGCGAAGACCTCGGTCAATGAGCTCCTCCGCGACTGACGCCGGCGCCGCTTACGATCCGCTGCCGCTGGCGGTCGAACTGATCCGCTGCGCCAGCGTGACGCCGCGCGAGGCGGGCGCGCTCGCGGTTCTGGAACGGGTGCTGGGCGAGCTCGGGTTTCGCTGTCACCGGCTGCCGTTCGAATCGCCCGGCACCGAGCGCGTCGACAATCTCTACGCCCGGCTCGGCGACCGGCCACCGCACTTTTGCTACGCCGGGCACACCGACGTCGTACCCGAGGGCGAGCGCGCGCGCTGGTCGCGGGACCC
This sequence comes from Alphaproteobacteria bacterium, assembly GCA_016869275.1. Classification (GTDB taxonomy): domain Bacteria; phylum Pseudomonadota; class Alphaproteobacteria; order SHVV01; family SHVV01; genus SHVV01. The sequence continues at coordinate 14,529 of VGEO01000052.1, forward strand.
GTTCGCCGCGTCGGTCGCCGACGGCGTCCTGTTCGGGCGCGGCGCGTCCGACATGAAAGGCGCGATCGCCGCCTTCATCGCCGCGCTCCGGCGCTTTCTCGATCGTCACGGCGGCCGCCCGCCAGGCTCCATCAGCCTGCTGATCACCGGCGATGAAGAAGGCGTTGCCGTCAACGGCACCAAGAAAGTGCTCGAATGGCTCAAGGCGCGCGGCGAGACCATCGACCATTGCTTGGTCGGCGAGCCGACCAACCCCGATACGGTCGGCGACATGATCAAGATCGGCCGCCGCGGCAGCATGAACGGCAAGCTCACCGCGATCGGCACCCAAGGCCACGTCGCCTACCCGCATCTCGCCGACAACCCGATCCCGCGTCTGCTCCGCATGGTGGCGGCGATTACGGCCGAGCCGCTCGATCGCGGTACCGATTATTTCCAGCCCTCCAACCTCGAACTCACCTCGATCGACGTCGGCAACGCCGCGACCAACGTCATACCGGCGCTGGCGACCGCCCAGTTCAACATCCGCTTCAATCCGCTCCATACCTCGGCCAGCCTGACCCGTGCTTTGCGCGCCAAGTTCGACGCGATCGGCGGCGCCTACGAGTTCGCGGTCCACGTCACCGGTGAAGCGTTCCTGTCGCGGCCGGGCCCGTGGTCGAGCCTGGTCGCCGAGGCCGTCAAGCGCACACTCGGGCGCGAGCCTGAACTGTCCACGACCGGCGGAACCTCGGATGCGCGCTTCATCAAGGACTTCTGTCCGGTGGTCGAGTTCGGCCTGATCAGCCAGACCATGCACAAGATCGACGAGCAGGTGCCGGTGGCCGACGTCCGCGCCCTGGTCGATGTCTACGCGGCGGTGCTCGAGGTCTACTTCGCCGCGGGCGGCGCCGGCCATGCCGCCCCGCGCTGAAGTCGCCGGCGCCATCGTCGGCGCCTTCCGCCTGCTGTTGTTCGACGTGCAGGCGCTCGCGCGTTTCAACCTGACGGTCGAGGGCTTCTGGCGCTCGTTCTTCGCCGCCGTTCTGATCGCGCCGTTCTTCGCGCTGATGGCCGCGCTCGAGTTGAAAGGTCGGCTCGGTGGCACCAGCGTCGCCTGGGTCGTCGCGGTCGAGTTCGGCGCCTACGTCGTCGGCTGGACGATCTACCCGCTGCTCATGGTCTACGTCACCCGGCTGCTCGGGCTGTCGAACAACTATGTGCCTTACATCATCGTCTTCAACTGGGGGAGCGTGGTCCGGATCGCGGCGTTTTTTCCGCTGATCGCGATCGGCAGCACCGGACTCGTCCCGTCGAGCGCGATGGCGACCTTGATGGTGGTCGCGATCCTCGTGGCGCTCGGGTACCACTGGATCGTCGCCCGGGTCGCGCTCGGCGCCAGCGCCGCGACCACGCTAGGCCTGGTCGTCCTCGAATTCCTGCTCTCGCTTCTGCTCGACCTCGGCACGACGCGGCTGTTGCGCTGAGCGCCGGCCGTAAGCGACCTCGACGAGATAGAGGCCATGGGCCGGCGCGACCGGTCCCGACGCCGCCCGGTCGCGCGCGGCGAGCGCCGTGGCGACGTCGCGCGGCACCCAACCGCCGTCGCCGACCCGCTTCAAAGTGCCGACCATCGAGCGGACTTGGTTGTGAAGGAACGAGCGCGCCTTGGCACGAATCAGCACTTCGTCGCCTTGCCGCTTCACCGTGAGCGCGGCCAGCGTCTTCACGGGTGAAGCCGCCTGACAGTGGGTCGAGCGGAAAGTGGTGAAGTCGTGCCGCCCGATCAGGAACCGCGCGCCTTGCTGCATCGCCCGCACGTTCAGCGGCTTGGCGACGTGCCAGACGCGGCCGCTGTCGAGCGTCGGCGGCGCCGACCGATTGAGGATGCGGTAGAGGTAAGTGCGGCCGCGGGCCGAGAAGCGGGCGTGGAAATCGGCCGGCACAGCCGCCGCCGCCACCACGCTCACGCGCTGCGGCCGCAGGTGCGCGTTGAGCGCCTTGAGCAGCGTGAACGGTGCGGTCGGCCGCTCGAGATCGACATGGACGACCTGGCCGAGCGCGTGGACGCCGGCATCGGTCCGCCCAGCGGCGATGACGGTGACGGTCTCGCCCGAAAACGCAGCCACCGCCTGTTCGAGCGCTTGTTGCACCGCGAGGCCGTTGGCCTGACGCTGCCAGCCGACGAAACCGGCGCCGTCGTATTCGATCGTCAGCCGGAAGCGGGTCACGGCGCCGGCACGGGCAGATCGAGGCGTGTCCCGGCCGCGATCGGATAGCCGCGTAGGAATTCGCCGCCGCCGAGCGCGCTCCGTCCCGGCCGCTGCAGCTTGAGCAGCCTGAGCGCGCCCTCGCCGCAGGCGACGGTCAGATCCGCGTCGAGCACGTGGCCGGCGACGCCGCGCGCACCGCCCGCAACCGCTGCGGCGAACACCTTGATGCGCTCGCCGCCGTGCGTGAACCAGGCACCCGGCTGCGGCGCGAGGGCGCGGATCTGACGTTCGAGATCGAGCGCGGGTTTGCGCCAATCGAGCGCGCCGTCCGAGGGCGTGAGCTTTCGCGCGTAGGTGACGCCTGCGGCCGGCTGCGGCACCGCCTGCAACGTCCCGGCGGCGAACGCCGCGAGCGTCCGCGCCGCGAGCGGGCCGCCCAGCGCCGCCAGCGTGTCGTGGAGGCTGCCGCCAGTGGTCGCGGGGCCGATCGCGACCTTCTCCACCGCGAGCACCGGGCCGGTATCGAGGCCGGCTTCCATGACCATGATCGCGATCCCGGTCTCGCGGTCGCCGGCCATGATCGCCCATTGGATCGGAGCCGCGCCGCGCCAACGCGGTAGCAGCGAGGCATGCACGTTGATGCAGCCGAGCCGGGGCGCGGCCAGGATGGCCGGCGGTAGGATCAGGCCGTAGGCGGCGACCACGGCCGCATCGAGCCCGAGCGCCGCGAACGCCGCCTGCTCGTTCGGGTCTTTGAGGGTGCGCGGCGTTCGCACCGGAATGGCGCGCGCCCGGGCATAGGCCTCTACCGGCGCGACGCGCTCGCGCTGGCCCCGGCCGGCGGGGCGCGCCGGCTGGGTATAGACCGCGGCGAGGTCGTGTCCGGCCTCGATCAAGGCGGCGAGCGTCGGCACGGCGAAGTCCGGCGTTCCCATGAACGCGAGCCGGAGCCGGGTCATGCTCAGGCGCTCTTCAGCAGTTTCTGCCGTTTCGCCTTGGTAAGTTTGCGCAGGATGATGTTGCGTCTGAGCGCGCTGATGCGGTCGACGAACAGCATACCCTCGAGATGATCGAGTTCGTGCTGGATGCAGCGCGCGAGCAGACCCTCGGCCGTGACCGTGCGTTCGGCGCCCGAGGGTTCGGTGAAGCGCACTTCGACGGCTTTCGGCCGCACCAGCTTCTCGTAGTATTCCGGGAGTGAGAGGCAGCCCTCTTCGAGTTCGATCGTCTCTTCGGCCGCCGCAACGACGACCGGGTTGATCATGCGGAGCAGCCCCTTGCCGTCTTTTTCCTCCGAAGCGTCGGCGACGATGATGCGCTTGGGCACGCCGACCTGGATCGCAGCCAGTCCGAGGCCGGGCGCCGCGTACATGGTGGCGACCATATCCTCGATCAGCGTACGGATCGTCGCGTCGATCCGCTCGACCGCCATCGACCGCGCTTTGAGGCGCGGGTCGGGTGCGACGATGATCGGCAGATGGGCCATGGCCGGTGATGCTGTTGGCGCCCTAGGTAGGGCAGGCCCCTGCAAGCGTCAAGCGCGGGTGAGGAGTTGAGGCCCTTCGTGCTAAGGTTCGCCGCCGATGGATATGTCGTTGATCCTCGCCGCCGTGATCGTCGCAGCCGCCGGCCTCGGCGCGGCCTGGATGCTGGCAGCGACGTGGCGGCGGAGGGACGCTTCGAGCACGACCGCAGCGGCGATCGAAGCGCTGGCGCGCGGCCAAAACGAACTCGCCGGACGGTTGAGCCAACTCACCGCCGACGGCATCGCCCGCGAAGCCAAGCTCGCCGAAACCGTTACGCAGCGGCTCGATCAAGTCGCGAAGCAGATGGGCGAGAGCCTGACGACATCGGCCACCCGTACCGCCGAGACCTTGGGCGACCTGCGCAAGCACCTGAGCGTAATCGATCACGCGCAGAAGAACATCGCCGAGCTCAGCACCCAGGTGCTCGGCCTCCAGGACATCCTCGCCAACAAGCAGGCGCGCGGCGCGTTCGGGAATATCCAACTCCGCGACCTCGTTCAGTCGATCCTGCCGCCCTCGGCCTACGCCTTCGAGGTCCAGCTCAAGAACGGCCGGCGGGTCGATTGCCTTATTCAACTGCCCAATCCGCCGGGGCCGATCGCGGTCGATGCCAAGTTCCCGCTCGAGAGCTACCAGTCGCTGCGCAATGCCGGCGACGACCGCGCCCGCACCGAGGCCGCCGCGTTGTTCCGGCGCGACGTCCTGAAACACGTCAAGGACATCGCCGAGCGCTACATCCTGCCGGGCGAGACCGCGGAGTCGGCGCTGATGTTCCTGCCCTCGGAAGCGATCTATGCCGAACTCCACGCCAACTTCACCGGCGTGATCGAGGAATCCTACCGCGCCAAGGTCTGGATCGTATCGCCGACCACGCTGATGGCGACGCTCAACACGGTGCGGGCGGTGCTCAAGGACGTCAACATGCGCGTGCAGGCCGCCGCCATTCAGGGTGAAGTCCAGAAGATGCTGGTCGACGTCCGACGCCTGACCGAGCGGGTCGACAGGCTCCGCCACCACTTCGGCCAGACCGCAGCCGATCTCGCCGATATCGTGACGTCGGCCAAGAAGATCGATGCCCGCGGCAAGAAGATCGTCGACATCGAACTCGGCGAGACCGCGGCGCCCGAGACGCTCGAGGCGACGGCCACGGCCGAGCTCGAAATCCCGTTCGGCGACGCGCGCTAAAGCGCCTTGCGGCCGCGAAACGCCGCCGCCAGCGTGCCATCGTCGAGATAGTCGAGTTCGCCGCCGACCGGCACGCCATGGGCCAAGCGCGTGACGGTGACGCCAGCCGCCGCCAGCGCGCCAGCCAGATAGTGCGCGGTGGTCTGGCCGTCAACGGTCGCATTGGTCGCGAGCACGACTTCGGCGACGCCGGCCTCGCGCACGCGGGCGAGGAGTTTCGGGATGTTGAGGTCGTCGGGCCCGATCCCGTCGAGCGCCGAAAGCGTGCCGCCGAGCACATGATAGCGGCCGTTGAACATCGCCGACCGTTCGAGCGCCCACAGGTCGGCAACCTCTTCGACCACGCACAAGGTCTTGGTGTCGCGGCTGGCATCGGTGCAAATCGCGCATGGATCGTGGGTATCGAGGTTGCCGCAAGCGGTACAGACGCGGACCTGCTCGGCCGCGGTTTTCAACGCTTGTGCGAGCGGCGTCATCACCGCGTCGCGGTTCTTGATCAGATGCAGCGCTGCCCGCCGCGCCGAACGCGGGCCGAGTCCCGGCAGCTTGGCGAGCAGTTGGATCAGCCGCTCGATCTCGGGCCCGCCCGAGCTCACCCGCCGCATCGTCCGGCCGCCTAGCCGAACGGAAGCTTGAAGCCGGGCGGCAACTGCAGGCCGCCAGTGACTTTGCTCATCGCCTCCGCCATCTGCGTTTCGAGTTTGGCGCGGGCGTCGCGGTGCGCGGCGACGATCAGGTCTTCGAGCATTTCGCGCTCGCCGTCCTTCACCAGCGCGGGGTCGATCGCGACACGCTTGAGCTCGCCCTTCCCGGTCAACACCACCGTCACCATGTCGCCGCCGGCGGTGCCGGCGATTTCGATCCGTTCGAGCTCGGCCTGCATCTCGGCCATGCGGGTCTGCATCTCTTGGGCCTGCTTCAGCATCTGGCCGAGGTTCTTCATACGAGATCTCCCTCATCGGCAGGCGGCGCGTCGTCGTCCGGTGCTTCGGCGAGCGCGGGCTCGGGCCTCACTTCGCGCACGGCGCGGACCTCGGCGCCAGGAAAGGCGGCGAGCGTCGTTGCCACTAGCGGGTGATCCATGACCGCGTCCTTGAGCGCCCTCGACTTGCGCGCGCGTTGATCGCGAAGCGTCGGCGCGCCTTGGGCGCTCGAGACCGTCACCCCCCATCGGCGGCCGGTCCAGGCTTCGAGCTTGCCTTTGAGCGTGCCCAGGAAATCGGGCGGCACGCCGGCTTCGAGCCCGAGTTCGAGAAAGCCGTCTTCGAATTTGACGAGGTGGACCTTGTCGATCAGGACCGCGACCAGGCGCACCTCGCGCTTGGCATCGACCAACGCGACCAAATCCTCGAATGTCTTGAGCGCGAGGGTCGGCGGCGTTGCCGAGGCCGGCGCCGAATCGCGCTGGGCGCGCTGATCGATCGCGGCATCGCCGGCAAAGCGCGGAGGGGCCGCGCTGGCGCTGGACGGCGCCGCCCCCCGCGGCTCGGGTGGGGCCCGCTCCGGCGCTTGGCGGGAGGGCGCCACCTGCACTCCGGCGCCGCCTTCGCCCCACTGACGAACCAAGTCGGCTGGGCTCGGCAGGTCGGCGACGAACGCGAGACGCACCAGAAGCATCTCGACCGCCGTTGCCGGCGCCGGCGCCTGGCGCACTTCGTTCAACCCTTTGAGCAGCATTTGCCAGGCCCGGGCCAGCACCGCCATCGCGAGACCCTTGGCCATCTCGGTACCGTGGGTGCGCATCGCCTCGGCGACCGCGAGTTCGTCGGCGGCGGGACCGACGATCTTGAGCCGCGTCAGCCA
>VGEO01000053.1 GCA_016869275.1 Alphaproteobacteria bacterium
AACACCGCCGTGCCGCCGCCGTGCCGCACGCCTTACCGGGAGCCCTCACCGATGCCGTACGCCGTCTTCAAAACGCCGATGGAACACGTCCAGGACACCAGCGGCATCGACGCCGGCTTGGCCGCGCTCGGCGTCGACGCCGACGCGATCGTCGCTGTGGTGGCGAAGACCGAGGGCAACGGCGGCGTCAACGACTACTCGCGCGTGCTGATCGATCGCGTGCTGCGCGACTATTTCCGCGACAAGGGCAGCCGCGACCGCGCCGGGGCGCTGGCCGTGCCGGTCGCGCTCTCGGGCGGCTGCGACGGCTTCATCTGCCCGCATTTCAACGTGTTCGTGAAGGTCCCGGAGACCGCGGCGACCGCCAAGTCGAAGGACGACCTCCGCTTGACCGTCGGCAGCGCGATCTCGGCCAAGATTTTGCCAGAGGAGATCGGCCGCTTGGGCATGGTCGAGAAGATCGCCGCCGGCGTCCGCCAGGCGATGGCCGACGCCGGCATCGCCAACCCCAAGGACGTCCACTTCGTGCAGACCAAGACGCCGCTCCTCACCTCGCAGCGGATCGCCGATGCCAAGCGCCGCGGCAAGACCGTGGCGCTCACCGACACCATGGAGTCGATGGCGGTGTCGAACGCGACCGCCGCGCTCGGCATCGGCGTCGCCGTCAGCGAAATCCCGATGCCGCGCGAGGACCAGATCGCCAAGGATCTCGCGGTCTATTCCTCGGTCGCGTCGTGCTCCTCGGGCGTCGAGCAGGACGAGGCCCAGATCGTCGTCGTCGGCAATCGGAAGGGCATCGGCGGCTCGTTCCGGATCGGCCATTCGGTGATGAAGGACGGGCTCGACATCGACGGCATCTTCGAGGCGATCCGGAGCGCCGGCTTGAAGCTCCCCGACCGGCCGCGCGCGTCCGACATGGGCGACGCGCTGGTCAACTGCTTCATCAAGTGCGAGACCGACCAGACCGGGCGGCTGCGCGGCCGGCGCCTGGTGTCGTTGAACGACTCCGACATCCACCACACCCACCACACCAAGGGCGCGGTCGGCGCGGTCGCCGCGCTCGCCACCGGCGACACCGCGGTGTTCTGCTCGGTGGCGGCGCTCCAGTCGGGCCCCGCCGGCGGCGGCATGGTCGCGGCGATCATCAACGCCGACAAGGCGCCGAAATAACCGGCCTCGCTCGGTTTTAGGGAACAGGGCTCAGAAAAGCCGACGCGCGCGCCCGCCAGTCACTCCGGCTTGATCGCGGCGGCGGGCGCCACCGCCGCGCTCGCCGCGCCGCGAGTGCGGACGAAGAAGAACTCGCCGCCCTCGGACGCGGCCTCGCGGATTTCGGCGTAGCGCGTCGTCTGCTGCGAGTTGAGCGCGACGATCGCCGCGACCGGGTCGGCGAGCGCGCGCGCCGGCGCGACGCTCTCGCGGTTGTCGTGGAGCGCGCGCAGGAACGCCGCCGCGAACACCGAGAGGCCGCCGCTCCCGGTGTCGGCGACCGGTTCGAGCCCGCCCGAGGTGAAGGCGCTCCGCGACCGCGTCTTGGTCATGCGCGCCACCCACTCGGTGCGGGCCGCGGCGACGCGCGGGATTTCGACCGCGCGCGTCAGCGTGCCCGAGTAGCAGGAATCGGCCACCACCAGCACGTGCTGGGCGCGGACGCTGCGGAGCTTGGCGGTGATGTCGTCGTTGGCGATCCAGGCCGCGGTGGTGGTGCGCTCGACATCGACCGGCAGCCAGTAGCCGCGGTTCTCGACCTCTTCCAAGTGACCGTGCCCGGCGCAATAAACGAGGAGATTGTCGTCGGCCTTGAGCCGCGCGCGGTAGTCGTCGAAGGCGCCGATGATCTCGGCCCGGGTCGCGTTCTTGAGCACGCGGACCTCGAAGCCATAGTCGCCGCGCAGGACCTGGGCGACGGTCTCGGCATCGGCGACCGCGGTCTTCAATTTGTCGAAGTGGCGGTAGTCGTTGTTGCCGATGACGAGCGCGTGATAGCGGCCGAACACGCTCGCGACCTGGGCCCACACCGGCGTCGGCGCGGCGACGGCCAGCGCAACCAGGGCGAGGGCGAACGCGAGACGCACGCGGGACGCGAAGGCGAGGGTCGGCACGGTCAAATCGGCAGCGCCATGTTGTTCTTGACCGCGAAGGTATCGGCGATGACGGTGCGGGTCTTGAATTTGAGCCGGCCGTCGCGGACGACGATCGCGTCCTCGCAGCGGCCGACGCTGTAGAGATCGGTGCGGCCCTCGATCGTGGTCTGGTAGAGCGCGTAGTTCGAGATCACGCGGTAGACGCCGGCCTCGACGCCGACGATGTAGACGTTCGACACCATGTGCCGGGTATAGACCGGCTCGTAGGTCAAGGCGTCGCGGAGCGAGGTGACGCGGTCCTCGATCATGCCGCGGCTGTAGTGGTAGATGATCGGCGCCGGCAGGCCGTGCTCGACATTCTCGCGCGAGAGCACCTGGTAGCAGCCGTCGTCCAGGAAGAAATTGGGCCACGCCTCGAGCCGGTCCTCATCGAGGCAGCGCGCGTACTCGATCAGGAAGCGCTCGATCGCCGCGCGCATATCGGCGCCGAGCGCCGGATCGGCGTCGAGCGATCCCGCGGGCAACGTCGCCGCTTTGGCACGGTCGTTCATGGCGCCGGGCGCATCAGCTCGTGATAGCGCTTCCAGAACCCGCGCACCGCGACCTCGGTCGCGAGCGTGTCCTGATCGGCGATCGCGCCGTCGCCGCCCATCTCGACCACCGAGGCGCGGTCGCCGAGGCCGTGGGTGCCGCGCTGAACCAGGCGCCCGGCTTCGCCGTCCTCGAGCGAGATGTAGCCGGCCGGGCCGACGAAATTGGCCTGGCGCAAGCGCCCCTCGCGCGCCGCGGCATCGTCGCTCGCGAAGCCGAGGTAGGTCCAGTAAAGCTCGAATCCGTCGACGCCCTTGGGCCGCACGTGGCGGGTCTGGAACGTGCTCGCGACCTGGCCGAGCATCAGGTTCGGGAACACCGTCATGATCATGTTGGTGACGCGGTCGTCATAGTCGGGCTTGGTCTCGAACAGGGAAGGGTCCTTCAGCTTGTAGCCGGGGCGGTACTTGTCGATGTCCTTATAAAGCGCCTTCATCTCGGTCGGGTTCTCGCCGATGTCGGCGGTGCGGAGCACGCTGTGGCCGCAGGTATCGTCCATGAGCACGCGGCCCGCCATGGTGGCGCGGTAGATGCCGAAGGTGGTGTGGTAGAGGTGCAAGAGGCTCGCGTGATAGGGGTCCTTGACGTTCTCGAGGTAGAGTTTCCAATTGGCCGGGACCGCTTGGCGCCAATAGCCGAGCACCACGATCGGCCGGTCGAAAATGCGATCGATCTCGGGCCGGATTTTGGGCCCGAGATAGTCGTAGAGCGACGGCATCTCCGGCGCGCAGGTGCCGAAAATCAGGCCCTTGTAGGTTTCGACCCGGAGCGTGCGGAGGCTGTGGCGGCGCTTGTCGAAGTCGGCCGGCATGCCGCCTTTGCCTTTGACGCCGTGCTCCTGCGGCACGCTCAGGAGCGCGCCCGCGGTGTCGAAGCGCCACTGGTGATAGGGGCAGGTGTGGGCGTGCTGGGCGGCGTTGCCGCGCGTGCGCCGCACCAATTGCGCGCCGCGGTGCGCGCAGCTGTTCTCGAACGCGGCGATGCCGCCCGCAGGCGTGCGGTTGACGACGACCTGGACGTCGCCGACGTAGCCGAGGAGGTAGTCGCCGGGCTTGGGAATTTCGACCTCGAGCCCGAGATAGTTCCAGGTCGGGCCGCGGAACAGGACGTCGCGCTCGCGCGCGAAGGTAGCGGGGTCGCTGAAAAGCGCGAACGGCACGCGCGCGAAATTCTCGCCCGGCCCAGCGGCCGCTCGGTCGGCCTCCGTCATGGCACCCGCCTTTTCCGACATCGCGCGATGGTACGTCGGCAGCGCACCCGCTGTTAAGGGCGGAATGGCTGGCTTTGGACTCAAGCTTGGCAAAGAGGCTAGGATTTGCCGTCGCCACGACCATAACGTTCCGGGGAGCAACCCATGAGCACCAAATACGTGATCTCGGCCGACTCGCACATCATCGAGCCGCTCGACCTCTGGACCAAGGCGCTCGCACGGAAGCACCCGATCGAAAAGCTGCCGCGCGTCGTCAAGCGCGACGATGCGATCAAGGGCGACTACTACTGGAGCGGCATCGAATACCTGAAGCTCAACCTGTTCGACCCGGTCGATTCGACCGACTCGACCGGCCAGGTCGCGAGCTTCGAGAGAGAGCTCGCGGCCAAGGTCAAGCGCTGCAGCGTCGACCCTGCGGTGCGGGTAGAGCTGATGGACTACGACGGCATCAGCGCCGAGATCATCAACTCGACCTACATGCTGCTCAACATGCGGATGGCGGATTCGAACGTCCTCAAGGACGTGTGCACGGTCTACAACGACTGGCTCGCCGAGCATTGCAGCCACAACCCCAAGCGCCTGCTCGGCGCGGCGATGATCGATCTGCGCGACCCCGCGTGGGCGACGCGCGAGCTCGAGCGCATCGCCAAGAAGGGCCTGCGTACGGCGATCGTCCAGAACGCGATCGCGCCGCAGTATCCGCCCTACCGCCGCTCGGTCTATGACCCGTTCTGGGCCGCCGCCCAGGACCTCGACATGCCGATCACGCTGCACGCGATCACCGGCACGGTGCGCGATCCCTTCACCTACCACACGCCCGAGGAACTCGAGCTGGCGCCGGCCTCGTTCATCGATATCTTCAACGACATCGGCGCGATCGTGACGCAGGAGTTCATCTTCGGCCGCATCTTCGACCGCTTCCCGAAGCTCCGCATCATCTTCGGCGAATACGAAGTGTCGTGGCTGCCGATGTTCATGTTCCGGCTGAAGCAAGTCGAGGGCGCGTTCGGCCGCTCGCTCAACCTGGCGCCGCTCAAATGCTCGGTGGTCGAGTACATGAGCACGCGCGTCTGGCACACCTTCGTCGACGATCCCTATATCGACCGTGCCTATGACATCCCGGGAGCGAACCAGATCATCTGGGGCTCGGATTTCCCGCACATCCGCAACACCTTCCCCAAGACCCACGCGATCCTGGATCGCATTCTCGCGAAACTGCCCGCCAAGGCGCAGGCCGACATCTCGGCGCTCACCGCGGCGCGGCTGTTCGACATCGAACTGCCCAAGGAGGCGTACGCGGTCGCCGCCGAATAGCGGCGGATCAACCGTCGTTTCGTCTCGGCGTCAGGTCAGTCGAATAGTCGCGGCAGCACCGTCACCGTGTCCGGAAACACGGTGAAGATCAGCATGCCGAACACGGTGATCCATACGAACGGCCAGCAGGCGCGGAAAATCTGGTTCATGGTCACGTCGGGGGTTGCGGCCTTGACGGCGAAGATCACATAGCCGAACGGCGGCGTGATCGCGCCCAAGGTGATGTTGACGAGGAAGATCAGCCAGAACCACACCGGATCGAACTCGAGCACCTTCAAGATCGGCACATAGACCGGGATCACCACCAGCATCAGCCCGAGCTGGTCGATGAACATGCAAAGGATGAAGGGCAGCGCCATCATCGCGAAGAACAGCACCCAGCGGTTGGCGTCGAGCGCGGTCACCGCCTGGGTGAGCCCGGCGGTGGCGCCGGTAAAGGCGAGCAGCTGGGTGAACATGACCGCGCTCGCGAAAATGATGAGGATGACCGCCGAGAGCAGCGCCGCCTCGCCGGTCGCCTCCCACAGCATCCGCCACGACAGTTTGCGGTAATAGCCGGCGGTGATGATCGCGCCGAGGACACCGGTCGCGGCCGATTCCGAGGGCGTCGCGACGCCCAAGAGGATCAGCCCCATCACCATGAAGATGACGATCGAGAACGGGATCAACCCGCCGACCGCTTTCAGCTTCTCGCGCCACGGCACCGCCGAGAGGTCCTCGTCGGCCGGCGCCAGGCTCGGGTCGAGCCGCACCTTGATCAGGCAGTAAACGATGAACAGTGCAGCGAGGATCAAGCCGGGGATGACGCCGGCGATCAGGAGTGAAGCGATCGAGACGTCGGCCAAGGTGCCGATGATGATCGCGAGGATCGAGGGCGGGATGATCGGCGCCAAGCACGCGCCGCCCAGGATCGTGCCCACCGAAAGCTCGGCGTTGTAGCCGCGCGAGCGCATGATCGGCAGGAGCGAGCGGCTCAGCATCGCGCCGACGGCAATCGCCGAGCCCGAGAGCGCGCCGAGCACCGTCGAAATCGAGATCGAGAGCACGTACTGGCGGCCGCGTATGCGTCCGACCAGCTTGTCGATCGAATTGAGCAGCACCTCCATGCAGCCCGAGCGGAACAGGATCTCGCCCAGCAGTACGAACAGCGGGATGGTGCCGAGCGACCCGGTCGTCGCAGTCTGGTAGATCGAGTTGATCACCATGCCGAACCCGGCATCGCCCAGCACGAACAGGACGCCCGAGACGATGATGATCAGGAACGCGAGGAAGATCGGCGCGCCGGTCATGAACAACGCGACCAGGATGGCGAGACCGATCGCGAGCGTGAAGTACCAGGCCATCGGTCAGGCGAGGTTCAATTGCCGCTGCCGGCGTTCAAGAGGTCGCGCCCGGGGGTGATCCACGACACCGGCCGAACGTCGGGGCCGGGGACGATCGCGCGCAGGAAATAGAACGCGGCGCCGAGGAAGCCGAAGGTGATCCAGGCCGACATCCAGATCTTGGGCAGCGGCCAGTTCTGTTCGGTGGCGATCCCGAGCGCGACGTGGCGGAGGTTTTCGCCGAAGCTCATCCACGCCATGAAGATGCAGACGCCGACGCCGACGACACCGACGGCGATCTTGAGCGGCGCACGCAAGGCCGGCACCGTGTCGGCGAGCAAGTTGATCGCGATGTGCTGGCCCTTGCGGGTAGCGTGCGGCACCATCGCGAAGATCGAGATCAACATGATGTTGACGAACAGGTCGTTGCCCCAGCTCGTTGCGATGCCGAGCAAGTAGCGCGTCACAACCTCGTAGCAGTAGATCGACGCCATCGCCGCGAGCGCGACCGTGCCGATGACGTAGGCGGCGTCCGAGATGCCGTCATGAAGGCGGCACAAGAGACGCACGACCCCCATCGTCGGAACGGCCGACGCGCGTGGCGTTTCGATACGGCCGGGCGACTACTCGAGGCTCGGCGCGTCGCCGTTGGCCTTGGCCTTGGCGTAGAACTCCAGGACGCGGTCCTTGGTCTTGGCGTTGCCCCCGATCGCCAGGTTCCACACCGCTTTGTCGAAGCCGGCCTGGAGCGTCGCGAACGTCTTGGGGTCGAAGTGCGTCTCCTGGACGCCTTTTTCCTTGAGCTCTTTCGCTTCGATCTGGGTCTGCGCCTCATATCCCTTGGAGCCGGACGCTTCGACCTCGCGGCCGAGTTTGAGGACGAGTTCCTGATCGGCCTTGGAGAGCTTGTTGAAGCGGTCCAAGTTCATCGTCACCGTGTACGGCGCGACGCCCCACAGCGGCCGGGTCATGTACTTGGCAACCTCGTACCACTTGAAGTTGATTGCGCCCAGGACCGGCCACGCGGCGCCGTCGACCACGCCCTTCTGCAGGGCGGCATAGATTTCGCCGCCGTCCAGGTTGATCATCGCGCCGCCGCCCGGTTCGACCAGGCCGCGATAGAAGCCGTTGGCGCGGATCTTGCGGCCGGCCAGCGGCTTGTCGCCTTGGTCGAGCGGCTTGGTCAACATGAGCTGGTAAGCCGTGCCGGCCGCAACGAAGGCGATCAGCTTCTGGTTAAAGCGCTGCAGCTCCTGGTCGAAAACGTCCCAGTAGCCCTTTTTGCGCCAATTCTCGGTATTGGGCTCGAGCGCGAAGGCGACGGTCGGCAGGCCGGTAGTGCCGAGATAGTAGACCGGGGTCGAGTAATTCATGTCGAACACGCCGCGCGAAATCGGCTCGAACTGCTGGTTCGGCGCGACGGTCTCGGGTCCGAAGAACTGGGCCTTCATGCGGCCGTTGGTCGCCTTGTCGAGAATCTTGCCGTACTCGTAAGCGATCAGCGGCGTGCCGGGGAAACGCTGGTCCCAGCCGGTCAGGAACTTGAACGTCGTCTCTTGGGCCGATACCGAGAGCGGCAGCAACACTGCGGCGGCGACCGCGCAGGCACCGATGACGCGAAGCAGCTTCATGATTCCATCCCCTGTTGAAGGTCGATCCCCGTTCGCGAGATTCGACGATTGGCGAGGTTGACGTTAGCAGAGGGCTTGCCGCGAATAAACCCGCTTCGCCCAACACGAAAGGGCGTTGACGGCCGCCCGCCAATTGATATGCGAGGTGGCCCCGCGTCCGCGCCATCCGGCGCCGCGACCGACGGGGCATGATGATCAAGGGAGGAACCTCGCCGATGCCGCGTTCTACCAAAGCGCGTTCCAAGAAAGTCGTGATCCAAGCCCCGGCCAAGGTCAACGCCAACAAGAACCTGGGCGTGCCGCTCAGTTCGGCGGTCAAAGCGAACGGGTTCATCTTCTGCTCGGGCGCGGTCGCGTTCGACCCGGACAAGGGCGGCATCGCCCACGGCACCATGGAAAGCGAGACCCGCCTGACACTCAAGAACCTGCAGAGCCTGCTCGAAGCCAACGGCTCCTCGCTCGACCGCGTGGTCAAGGTCAACGTCTTCATCGACACCATGATCGAGTTCGAGAACATGAACCGCGCCTATCGCGAGTTCTTCCCTAAGGAGCCGCCGGCACGGAGCACGATCGCCTGCGAGTTGGGCTGGGGGGTTCGCGTCGAGATCGAGTGTGTCGCGCTCTACGACGATTGAGCAGGTGCTAGCGCAAATCCCCGGTCGCCCTGACTGACCGTCCCCGCCCCCTCGAAAGGGGGCGGGGACGGCGAACCGCGCGCCGATGGCGCGAACGATCCGGCGCGAGCCGCCAATCCAGCGACAGCTAGTAGGTGCGGGTGCGGTGGCAGGGGAAGCGCGCCGCCGCCGCCGCCTGCTCGGGCGGGAGCGCGCGGTCCCAGAGCTTGGCGACGTAGCGATCGCCGCTGTGGCCGTCGGAGAGCGTCGCGGCGAGATAGAGCATCGGCGGCACCATGATCTCGGGCGCCATGATCGCGCCGGGACCGAGCCGATCGATATCGCCGAGGTCGCCTGGGATCATGCGGGTATTGGTGGCGCCGCCCGGGAGCAGCGCGTTCGCCGTGACCGCGGTATCGGCCAGGTCGCGCGCCATGATCACGGTCGCGCCCTCGACCGCCCATTTCGAGACGCCGTAGGGCCACCAGCCGGTGCGCTGCATGGTCGCCATGCTGGTCGAGAGGTTGACGATCCGGCCCCAGCCGGCGGCGAGCAGATAAGGCGTCGCCGCGCGCGCCATGTTGTAGACGCCGATGACGTTGGTCTCGATCAACCCGCGCACCTTGGCGGCGTCCATGTCCCAGAACTTGATCGGGGTAAGGACATGGGTCTCGTTGATCGCGGTCATGCCGCGGCCGGCATTGTTAACCAGGATATGGACGCGGCCCCATTTGGCCGCCGCCGCCGCCGCCACGCGCTCGCAATCGGCGACGCTCGCCACATCGGCTTTGAGCGCGAGGACGCACGCGGCCCCACCGACGCGGGCGCAATCGGCTGCGGTGTCGGCGAGCTCGGCGCCTTCGCGCGAACCGGTGATCGCGACCCGGGCGCCCGCCGCGACCAGGCCCAGGGCCATGGCGCGGCCGAGGCCGCGGCCGCCGCCGGTGACGATCGCGACCCGGCCGTCGATTGAGGGATGCATGACCGCTCCTTTCGATGCGAGACCGCCGGCGGGACTCAAGAAGCCGCGCCGCCGGATTCGCCCAGATCGGCGATCAAGAGGCCGGCCAGGAGCGCGATGCGGTCGGGCAGCGCGTCGAGGATCACGGTCTCGTCGATCGCGTGCGCGCCCCAGCCGACGGCGCCCAAACCGTCCAACGTCGGCACGCCGAGCGCCGAGGTGAAGTTGCCGTCCGAGCCGCCGCCGCTCGCCGATTCGCCCAAATTCAATCCGAGGCCTTCGCCCACCGCCTTGGCCGCCTCGAACAGGCGGACGTTGCCTGGGGTGCGGAGCATCGGCGGGCGGGTGAAGACGCCCGTGACCTCGATCGCCGCGCCCGGCACCACCGGGCGCAGGGCGCGCAAGAGCCGCTCGATCCGCTCGCCTTCCGCCATCGTCGGGATGCGGACGTCGATCTCGGCCTCGGCCGATGGCGCGATGATGGTGATGCCGATCCCGCCCTTGACGACGCCGCAGCTCAAGGTGGTGCCGCGGGCGTCGTCGGTCATGGCGTGGATGCGGACGATCTGTTGCGCCAGTTCCTCGTTGGCGTTGATGCCGTCGCGCGGCGCCGCGCCGGCGTGCGCGGCCTTGCCGGTCACCTCGAGTTTGAAGACGCCGATCCCCTTGCGCGCGGTGCGGAGGTTTCCGGTCTTGGGCTCGGCGCCTTCGACCACCAGCGCGGCGTCGCACCCTTCGGCCTCGCGCTCGATCAGGGCGCGCGCGGTCGGGCTGCCGATCTCTTCGTCGGCCGCGCACACGAGCTTGACCGGGTGCGTCAAGGGAATGCCGAGCGCCTTGAGCGCGCGGATCGCGAAGATCGCGTTAACGAGTCCGGCCTTCATGTCGTAGGTGCCGGGGCCGGTGATCTTACCGTCCGTGACCGCGAACGGCCGCTTCGCGGTCTCGCCCAACGGCCATACCGTGTCGTTGTGGGCGAGCACCATGATGTGGCGGTTCGAGGCGTGCGCTGCGCCGGCCGGCCACTCGGCCACCAGATTGTCGCCGCCCTTGGCTTCGCGGTGGCGGCGGACCTGAGCGCCGTCGCCGGCGACGACTTGGGCGACGAAATCGGAAACCCGCGTCACCGCCGGCCCGTCGTGCGAGGGCGACTCGATCGTGACCAGCGCCTCCAAGAGCTCGACGTAAGCCGGAAGTTGGGCCTGGACGTGGGCGCGCACGCGCGCGAGCAGCTTGGGATCGACCGCCATCGACGCCGGCCCGTCCCGCCTACTCGGCCGCCATCGTCGAATGCGCGGCCGGGAGCCAGACGCCGCGGCCCAATTCGCGGGCGCGCTGGTATACCCAGTGCGCGATCGCGACGTCCTGGGTGACGAGGCCGGTGGTGTGGATGAGCGTCCGCTCCGCGCGCCGCTCGCGGCCTTTCTTCTTGCCGGCGACCAGCTCCCAGATTTCGGCGTAGAGCATCTCGCGCGAGAACTGGCCGGCCTCGACCATGTCGCGGAATACCGGTACCAGCATGTTCAAGTCGAACGAGTCGACCACGACCTTGTCCATCTTGGTCCACCCGGCCGGGTCGAGCTCGCGCCGCGCGAGCGAGAGGAAGGTCGCGCCCGGCTTGACCCACGGCTCGCGGCTCACGATCTCGGTCGAGGTGGTACCGCCGACGATGATGTCGGCGCCGCGCACGACTTCCTCGATCGATTCCTTGCCGACGATGTTCAAGCCGTAGCGGCCGCCGTACTCGCGCGCGAACGCTTCGCGCGTCTCCGGGCGGCGCGAGGTGCAGCGCACCTCGTCGAACCGGTACATCGTCATCAGGCAGTCGAGTGCGGTCTTGCCCATGGTGCCGACGCCGACCAGGCCCAACACTTTGGGGTCGGGGTTGGTCATCCATTTGCAGGCGGCGACTGCGGCCGCGGTCGAGCGCAGCGCGAAGGTCCAGTGTTCGTCGACGATCGCGATCGGTTTCGAGGTGCGCGGGTCGCTCAGCACCACGAACCGGGTCGAGTCGAGCGTGCCGACGGTCGAGCGCCGGCCGTCGTCGAAATAGGAATACATGCGGACGCCGGCGATCGGGATGTCCTTCAGGAGGCAGCCCTTGACGTGCCAGTGGTTCGACAGCTCCTTGACGTCCATCTTGAACGCCGGCGGATTCGCGAACACGACTGAACCGTTGGCGTGCATGCGGTAGACGTCCTCGACGATCCGGAGCGCGTCGGCGGCGGTGAAGAGGTCGAGGGTATCGTGGTAGGAAACGTAGAGCAGGCCGTCGTCCATCGGCGGGACTCCTTGGCTGGATTCAGTCGAGGATCGCGATCGCTTCGATCTCCATGACCAGTTCACGCTTAACCATCGACGCGACCGTGACCGTGGTCGCGGCCGGGTAGGGCTTCGCGAAGTACTGGGGCCGGAGCTCCATGATCGCGGGGAATTGCGATCCGTCGGTCAGGAACACGTTGATCTTGACGATGTCGGCCATTTTGCCGCCGGCCGCGGCGATCGCCGCCTTCAAGTACTCGAAGATCTCGCGCGCCTGGGCGCGGGGGTCGAGGTTGCCGGCATCGGCCGTTTTCTTGGCGGTCTGACCGGAAATGAAGACGAACTTCCCCTTCTTGACGACCTGGCTGAACTGACCGGGCGTCGGCAAATCCGGCGTCGCAACGACTTCGAAGCCCATCGCATGGCCCTCCCTCGAAAAGCGCGTGCCGCTGAGCGGCCGGCATTGTGGCGGGCGCGCCCCAGCGTCGCAATCGCTCGTTTCGCTGGCGCAGACCGCGGCCCGAACCTAGGATACGCGCCGCGTTGACGGGGGAGGCGTTCATGGCCGACGGCAAGCGCAAGCCGTTCTTTACCAGCATCGACCGCGCGCCGACGCGCCCGATGAAGCTCGGCCGCGGCACCGGGATCAAACTCGTCAACGAGGAGACCGGCTCGCCCAAGGTCGACGTGCACCTGAACCTGATCAACGACGATTCCGGCCAGGGCGAAGTCCACTTCCACCAGCACGCCGACAACGTCTACGTCGTCCTGGAGGGCGTGCTAGAAGTGACGGTCGAGGGCGAGCGTCATCTTCTCAAGGCCAACGACGTCGGCTTCATCCCGGCCGGGACCGTGCACTCGGCCGGCTCGGCCGGCGGCTACGGCCCGACCAAGGTGCTCGAAATCTACGCGCCGTCCGGCTACGACTTCCACGTCGTCGAGAGCTTCGCCAACCCGGTCGAAGTGAAAAAGTAAGGCCGCGGGTGCGATCCACCAGAGATGTAAGGCACTCGAGGACTATCGTTGAACAGCCGAAACACCGCTGCGAGCTGCTTAGCGGACAACGCGAAGAACGGAAGATGTCGAACGTAGCGAACGGCCTGGTCGAACGCTTGGGGCGCGCAGTCGATTACGACGCGACCAAGCGGATGATGGTGAAGCTGGTCGAGCGCGCGAGCCCGCAGACCGCGCTCTTGGAAGCCGAGCCGCAGATCCTCGCCTTCATCCGCGAGGTGGTCGAGCCCGAGCTCGCGGCGCTCGGGTTTCGCGATCTCCGCTACGATCAGATGGGGAACATTGTCGGCCGCCTCGGCGCGGCGCGCTCGGGCCGGCGGATGCTGATGGTGAGCCACGCCATGAACGCGGCGCCGGCCACCATGCCCGACCCCTATGTCGGCACGATCATCGACGGCAAGCCGCACGGGCTCCCCGGTGAAGCGGTGCGCGCCCGCGGCGTCTGCGAGCAGAAGGCCGGCATGGCGGCGATGCTGATCGCGGTCAAGGCCTTGAACGAGGCCAAGGTCGCGCTCGAGGGCGAGCTCATCTTCACCTGCCTCACTTCGGGCGAAACCGGGAAGCACGATGCGCTCCGGAGCGTGATCGAGGGCCACGGTGTCGGCGCCGACTTGGCCCTGATCTCGGGCTCGAGCTTGAAGGTCCGGCTCGGCAACCGCGGCCGGATCGACATCTTCGTCACCGTCCACGGCGCGCCGTCGCATTCGGGCTCGCCCTTCCGCGGCGCCAACGCCATCACCGGCGCCCGCTTCGTGATGGATCTGGTCCAAGCGCAAGCCAAACTGCCGCCGCCGCATCCGGCGCTCGGCGCCTGCACGCTCACCTTCACCCACATCCGAAGCTTCCCCGACGCCACCCACACGGTCCAGGGGACGTGCGAGCTCACCATCGATCGCCGGCTGCTGCCGGGCGAGGACCCGGACCGGGTGTTCGCCGAAATCGAGCGGATCGCCAAGCAGGCCGAGACCATGCCCGATCCGGCGAGCAGCAAGACCTTCAAGGTCGAGGTCAGGAAGGGGCCTTACATGTACCCGCATTTAGTCGCGCCGGATGCCGAGATCGTCCGGCGCACCTCGGACGCCTCGCGCGCGATGCTGGGCGTTAGCCCTGAGACCGAGTACGGCATGAGTGCGTTCGACCAGGGCTACCTCGGGCACAAGGGGATCGGGTGCGCCAATTATGGGCCGGGCGAGGACCCGTTCGCGCACACCGATTGGGACATGGCCTCGGTCGATCGCACCGTCGCCGCCGCCAAGGTCTACGCCTACATGGTCGCCGATTACCTGGGCGGATGAGGCGGCGGGCTCAGACTAACTAACGCGCGCGGCCGATCTGGAGCCCGAACGAGCGCGCCGCCACGGCGATCGCGATCACCAGCGCGGCGGTGACGATGCCGACCACGGCGGCCGGCTCGGTGTTGCCGTTGGTCGCGTATTCGAGCATCAGGACCGAGAGCGGCAGCGACTTCGGCTGCGCGATCAGCAGCACGGTCGCGACGTCGCGGATCGCCGCGATCGCCACCAGCACGAACAGGCTGATCAGCATCGGCTTCATCAGCGGCAGCACGATGCGGACGAAGGTGCGCGGCCGGCCGGCGCCGCACACCTGCGAGGCATGCTCGAGCTCGATCCCGATCTGATGGATCGAGGTCTTCATCATGCTGACGCCCAAAGGAAGTTGCGCGATGGTGACGGCGACGATCAAGAGCGCGATCGAGCCATAGAGCGGCGTCAACAGCGGGTTGGCGAGCACGAGCGCGAGGAGGCCGACGCCCAGCAGGATGCCGGGCACGCACCACGGCAGCCAGGCCAGGAAATCGCTCAACCCCCGCGTCGCCACCTTGGTGCGCGCGATCACGTAGGCCAGGATCGCGTAGAGCGCGACCCCGAGCGCGGCGGCGCCGAGCCCCAAGACGATGGTGTTGCGGAGCGAAGGCAGGAACGCGGGGTCGCTCAAGACCAGCCGCCAGTGCGCGAGCGTGTAGGGGTCCTTGACCTCGAACATGCCGAACAGCTTCATCATCGAGCCGAGCACCAGGAACGCCATCGGCACCACCACGATCACGATCACGATCAGGAACAGCACCGCCGCGATCGCCCAGCGCCAGCGCCCGACGGTGAACTGGCGGAGGCTCATGCTGGTGCCGGTCACGGTCGCGTACGAATGGCCCAAGGTGTAGCGCTGGTAGATCAGCGCGAGGATCAACAGCAGGAACAGCACCAGCGTCGAGAGCGCCATCGCCTCGGCGAAGCGCGGCGGCTCCCAATTGACCAGCGCATAGACGTGGGTGGTGTAGACGAAGATCTTGGCCGGCGCGCCCAGGAGCTGCTCGACCTCGAACGCTTCGAGGCCGCGGATGAAGCCGAGGAGCGTTCCGGTGACGATCGCCGGAATCAGCAGCGGCAGCGTGATACGGCGAAACACCTGCAGCGCGCCCGAGCCGCACACGCGCCCCGCCTCCTCGACCACGGCGTCCAACTGGCGGATCGCCGGCCCCAGGAGGATGATCAGCACCGGCACCGAACTCGCGGTCATGTGGACCCAGAAGATGCCGCCGATCGAGTGCACGTCGAAGGGCGACTCGGTCACGAACGGGAACCAGCTTTTGATCAGTTCGTTCAAGAGACCGTTGTGGGCATCGAGCAGCAGCGTCCAGCCGAGCGTCATCGGGATCAGCGGCAGGAAGAACGCGATCCAGAACATGAACTCGATCAGGCCGCGGCCGGGGATCGGAATCCGAATGAGCAGCCAGGCGATGAAAAAACCGATCAGGGCCGCGAACGGCGCGCGCAGCGCGAACAGCAGGCTATAGCCCAACGCCTCGCGCGCGGCCTTGCTCTCGAACAGGACCTTGGGCCAGGTGCCGGGCGTCTCGAAGCTGCCCTCGACCACGACCAGGATCGGCCCGAGCGTGATCGCGCCGACGGCGGCGAGCACGATCGCCCCCCACACCCAGCGCTGCACGGTCCGCGCGACGTAGCGCGGCCGCGGGCCGGCGCTCACCTCGGCTAGGCTCGCCACAGCTTGACCTTGGCGGGGTCGAGCGCGAGCGTCAGGCTCTGTCCCAGCGTCGGCGCCGCCGACTTCGGCAGTTTCAGCGCGATCTCGGCGCCGGCGGCGCGCACCAGGCAATCGAAGTGATCGCCGCCGTAGGCGATATCGGCGATCGTCGCCGGTACCGCGTTGGCGCCGGCGGGCTGGGTCGTGACCTGGATGTCCTCGGGCCGGCACGCGACTCTGGCCGTCGCCCCGACCGCGAGACCGTCGGCAGCCGACGCGGTCAGCGTCACCGATGGCGTATGCGCCAAGCGCACGGCGAGCGCGGCGCCGGTCTTCCCCACCACCTCGCCCGCGAACACGACGGTGCGGCCGACGAAGTCCTGAACGAAAAAGCTCGCGGGATTCTCGTAGATCTCGTGCGGCGTTCCCAGTTGCTCGATCTGGCCGGCCCGCATCACCGCGACCCGGTGCGAGAGCGCCATCGCTTCGGTCTGGTCGTGGGTGACGTAGAGGATGGTGGTGCCAAGCCGGTGTTGCAGCTCGCGCAGCTGATCGCGCATCTCGTCGCGAAGCTTGGCGTCCAGGTTGCTGAACGGCTCGTCGAGCAGCAGCACGTCGGGCTCGTAGACCAGCGCGCGCGCCAACGCGACCCGCTGTTGCTGGCCACCCGAAAGCTGGGTCGCCGGCCGCTCGACCAGGTCGCCGAGGCCCACGGTCGCGGCGATGGCGGCGACGCGGCGCCGGATCTCGGCGCGCGCGACCCGGCGCACCTCGAGCGGGTAGGCGATGTTGTCGCCGACCGTCATGTGCGGCCACACGGCGTAGGACTGGAACACGAGGCCGACGTTGCGGCGTTCGGCCGGCACGAAGGTGCCGCGCGCCGGCTCGGCGACGACGGTACCACGCAGCGTGATGATGCCGCCGTCCGGCTCTTCGAGTCCGGCCGCCATGCGGAGCGTCGTCGACTTGCCGCAGCCGGAGTGGCCGAGCAGCGTCAGCACCTCGCCCTTATGCAGCTCGAAGGCGATGCCGCCGACCGCGACCGCGACGCCATAGCGTTTGACGAGGTCGCGCACGGCCAGCACGACCGGCGCGGCCGTCGCCGAGGGGTGCGGACTCATCGCCATCGGGACGGCGCCGCCGCGCCGACCGCGGCGGAGCCTCACACGAAACGGCGCTTACTGGCCGAAGATCTTCGGCACGTTGTCGGCCAGTTTCTGCTTCGACCCGAAGTGGAACTTCTTGTCGTAGTCGTGGACCGGATACGCCACACCTTGCTTGGGCTTGGTGTAGTCGGGGATGCAGGCGTAGCTCGCCAAGTCGGTGCGCAGGCTCTGTTCCATCAGGAGACACTGGATGCTTTCCTGCGCCTTCTTGCCGGCGAACCAGTTCAAGAACACGTTGCGCGCGTTCTTGTTGGGACCGTTCAGCGCCGAGAGTCCGCTGAAGCCGCCGGTCACGAGCCCCATGCCGTCGGCCGGAAACACGCGCTCGAGCGGGAAGCCCTCCTTGCGGTAGCGCTCGGCTGCGGCCTGCACCAGCGCCAGCGCCACCGTATACTTGCCCTTGGCCAGATCTTCGCCGATCGCAGCCGGCCCGGCGCTCGAGAGCGTCGCGCCCTGGTCGATGTAGAGTTTCTTCACGAAGTCCTCGCCGAACACCTCATAGAGGTAGGCGGCGGTCGCGCGCCCGGCGCCCGGACGCTTGGGATCGTCGGCGATGATCTTGCCCTTGAACTTGGGATCCAAGAGGTCCTTCCACAATTTGATCGACGTGGGGTCGACCAGTTTCGAATTGACGAACAAGTCGGTCATCACCCAGTCGGCGGTCTGCATGAAGCACCAGAAATTGTCGTCGTCGAGTTTGTCGGCGGTGCCGGTTTGGATACGGAGCTTGCCGCCGACCCATTTCTTGCCGTCGGTCACCTCGGGGTGGACCAAGAGATCCTTCATGTTGACAACCGCGTTCTTGACGCGGGTGAAGGCGAAACAGCTGGTGGTGCCGCCGATATAGACGTCGGTGGTGACGGCGTTGGCTTCGGCCTCGCGGAGGAGCGCGGCGATGAACGGGCCGGGGCCGCCGACCAGCGGTTTCCACTCGACCTCGATGCCGGTGTCCTCCTTGAACGCCTTGACGATGTAGTCGCGCAGGTGCGGGAACGCCGGACCCGCGACCACGACTTTGCCCTCTTTCTTGCCGGCCGCCAGCATGTCGTCCCACGGCGCGCCGGCAGCGGGGCCGGCTACGAGCGCAGTGCCGAGCGCGCCGGCAGCGGCCAAAGTCATCAACGCTTTCATGTCAACCTCCCTGATGGAGCATCGCTAGTACTTCGGATAAACCACGCACTGGGCGCAGCCGGTCACGAAGCCTTCGATCGGTTCGTACATTATCCTCTGGAAACGACAACCGTCCATCGCGCCGGCCAAGACGATCCAGCTCCGGATTTCGCCGGTCGAGGAGCCGGTCGCTTCGATCTCGGCATCGGAGAGCGCCGCGAGCGCCGCGCCGTCGCCCGCTTCGACCAGGGTCAGGAACCGCTCGTCGAACGCGCGGTCGATCGCGCCCATCCGCGCATCGCCCGGCGAGTGCGAAAGCCCGCCGCCGGCGACGATGGCGATGCGCTTGTCGGTCGGCCAGTCGGCGATCGCGCGCGCGAGCAGCCGACCGACCGCATAGCAGCGCGCCGGCGAGGGATAGGGCGGGGCGGCGCAATTGACGTGGATCGGCACCGCCGGAATCCGCGCCTCGCGGTCGAGCAGGTAGAGCGGCGTCATGAAGCCGTGATCGACCACCCACTCCTCGGCGCGGGCCCAGTCGATGCCGTGGTCGAGGCCGTGGCGCAGCAGGTGGTGGGCGAGCGCGGGATCGCTCGGTACGCGCCGGGTCGGGATGCCGGTCGACGCCTCGGCCGGACCGGTGAAGGAATCGAACACGCCGAGGCAGAAGGCTGGCATGTTGTCCAAGAAGAACTTGTTGATGTGGTCGGACGACAGGACGAGTAGCGCATCGACCTTGGCGCGGGCGAGTGCTTGCGCGAGCGTCGCGTAGCCGGCGCGAAAGCGGGCGACCTGCGCCGGATCGCCGTTCTCGGGCGCGCCGACGATCATGGCGATATGCGAGGTAGCGATGCCGAGCGCGAGCGTCGCCACGGCTAGACGAGTCCCGTCTCGGCGCGCGGGCGCAGGCACGTGTCGACCGCGGCATAGATGTAGCAGCGCGTGAGCGCCATCAGGCTCTCGACATGGACCTCGCCGGTCGAGAACATGCCGCTGTAGCGCCCGGGCTTGGCCGGCGGCGGCAAGCCCATCCGCACCGTCGGGATGCCCAACAGCCGCATGACGTTGGCCTCGGTCGCACCCGCGCCCGGTGCCGGCGGCGCGTAGGCCTTGCCGGTCATCGCTTCGTAGGCGCGGATCGCCGATCCGACGATCCAGTTGTCGCGCGGCGTCGTCGTCCCGGGAATGGCGACGATCATCTCCCAGTCGAGATCGATGTTTTGTTCGGCGGCGATCCGCGCGATCGCCTCGGCGAACTGCTGGCGGACGTCCTCGGGCGGAGTGCGCGGGCTTATCCTCAGGTCGAGGAAGAGTTCGGCGACTTGCGGGATGAAGGTAGGCTTGTACGGCCAGCCGGCGCGGATCGCGCCGATCGAACCGGTCGGGGCCGCGAGGCCCGACGAATTTCGCTTGGTGTAGGCGGGAAACCAGGCCTCGAGCCCGGCGATCAGGCGCGTCGCTTCGAGGATCGGGTTGTTGTGTTTGACCACGTGGCGAGTGCCGGCGTAACCCAGGAGCCCGTTCACGCGAATCCGGAACCAGGCGAGGCCGACTTCCTCCCAGGACGGCGGCCCCGGTTTCGCCATCAGGCCGAAGTCGGCCCGCAGTCCGTGCGCGACCATGTGGCGGAGACCGCTGCCGTGGCCGTCGTGCGGGCTCGCCGCCCGCGGCCGGCGGTTCGAGGGCATGCCGCCGGCGCTCAAGCCGACGATCAGGTCGCCCTTGAGCGGCGCCGCGGCGCGCTCGAGCGCCGCCGCTGCGGTAATCGCGCACGCGGCGTGGCCCTTGGGATTGTGGGCGCCGGCGCCGGTGATCCAGCCGTCGTCGACGTGGGCGCGCGGCACCTGGTCGGGCCGGGTCGGCACGCCGAGGAACGGCACATCCTCGTCCTCGGGCCCGCCGAACACGGTGTCGAGCGGTCCGTGGATCAGAAGGCTGGCGCCGCCGCCGGCGCCGCGCAGGGTTCCGATCGCGTTCCCCTGTCCCGGCACGATCGGCTGGTAGCGCGCGTCGAGCCCGGCCTGCCGCATGGCCGCGACCGCGAACTCGGCGAAGGCCTGTTCATCGCCGGTCGGGCTCGGGATGTCGACCATGCGCCGGGTCAGGTCGATCAACTCATCGGCGGTGACCGTCGCGATCGCCTGCTCGGCCCACGCCCGCAGCGCGTCCGGGATGTGTCCTGCCGCGCCGTTCACGGCGCGCGCCCGCGGGCTTCGGCTTCGAGCCGGGCCTTCCACGCCGGCGCGCGGAACCCGTGCAGGCGAAAATAGCGGTAGACCAGGTTGGGCAACCCGCCCTGCGCCAACAGCGAGCGGAACGACGGCCCGAGCAACGCGTTCCGTTCGTTCTCCGAAAGCGGGTAGCGGCCGAGCCACGCCGCCTTGTCGTGCTGGAACGCGGCCGTGTTTTCCGCCCGCGTCGCCTCGTACATCGCTTTGTTGAGCAGGTAGGACGACATTGCGACGATCGTGGTGGGCCTATCCGCTGCCATCAAGTCTTTTCTGTGCGCGCCATGGCTGCCTGACACACGGTCGTTGAGACGACAGCGAAGAACGCGACTAAATAATTGATGTGTTGTCGCGTCAGCCCACAGCCGCCGGTAAAGGAAATGCTACGAACAGCCGTCGATATGTATCGAGTCCGGAGACCTGGGCGATGAGCCGGACGAGCAAGGAGTCGATCCTGGCTGCGCGTCCGTCGGCCCGTTACCGCTGGCCTCGAGCGAAGAAGC
>VGEO01000054.1 GCA_016869275.1 Alphaproteobacteria bacterium
CTTTGATGTAGCGCTCAAAGCGCTGGCGGTCCCGACGCTCGTGCTCACCGGCGACGAAGACGCGCCGTGCCTCGATGCCGGTTCTTACCTCAAGCGCGCCCTGCCCAAAGCTGGCCTGGCGGTGATCCCTCAGGCCGGCCACACCATTAATTCCGAGGAACCGGAGGCGTTTAACCGCCTGGTCGAGGACTTTCTCGTCGCCGCCGAGGCGGGGCGCTGGCCGCCCATGGTCGGATAACGGCGGGGACTTGACTTTGCCTCCATCACTTCATCTAATACGTTAACAATCGAATTTCGGCTGCCTTGCGGCAAAGCCTTCGTGGCGCATTCTCAAGACAACTAGGAAACTCGCATTGTTCGCGAACGCCGCCGAGGGCACGTGCGCGTTTCGTCAATTTGCCAAGGAGATCAAGATGGCAAGCGGTACTGTCAAGTGGTTCAACCCCCAGAAGGGTTACGGTTTCATCCAACCGAGCGACGGCGCGAAGGACGTGTTCGTCCATATCAGCGCGGTCGAGCGCGCGGGGCTGTCGACGCTCCGCGAGGGTCAACAGGTCACGTACGACCTCGAGACCCAGCGCGGCAAGACCGCAGCGACCAACCTCAAGGTCAGCTAACCTCTCGAGATCCGGGCGGCCGCGCGAACGCGGCCCCCGCGACGACTGAAGCCCCTGCCGGCCCGGTGCCGGCGGGGGCTTTTTCCTTCGTAACGCGCGGCTCAGGGCAGATTTTCCAAAGATCGAATCGGAAGCGCGTCCTTCGCTTCGCGAACGACGAGGTGTCGCCCAATCCTGATGGCGTCGTCGAAGCCATCACGGCAGCGCTCGCGGCCGCGTCGCCACCCCCACCTACGCCTCCCCGCTCCGCGGGGGAGGGAGCATCGAGGGTGTGCCCCGTTTCGATCAAATGCGATCGAGGAGGCGATCTGGAACAGGACTTATGTGAATCCGTTAGCCCTGGAGGGGGGAGGCCGGCGCGGAGCACCGGGTGGGGGTGACGGCGGGGATCGGCGGCGGAACCCGTCTTTCGAACGACGGGACTTCTGCGCCGCTCAGTCCTTGAGCGCGCCGACCGCCTTCAGCAGGCCGCGATCGGCCGGGCTCGGGCCCCCGACCGAGACCACGGTCGTCCCGCGGTCGGCTGCGACCGCGTGCTTCAGCCCGACCGGCACGTGCACCGCCTGCCCGGCCTCGAATTCGAGCTTGAAGTCGTGGTCGAAGTCGGTGACCGAACCCTTGCCGGCGACGATGAAGATGGTGTCCTCGGATTCGCTGTGAATGTGCGGGATGTTGGCTTCGCCCGGCTCGAGCTTGACGAAGTTCATGTTGGCGGTTTCGGCGCCGACTCCCGGCCACACGATCAAGCGGGCATCCTTGGATATCAATGGCAGCCGGATACCCGGGTCGTCACGGTGGAATACGCGGATGGCCATCGCCTTCCTCCTACTTGAGTCCGACGTAAAGCGAAGGGTCGGGCGGGCACGGGCCCCCGATCAAGTCGATCCCCTTGGCGCCGGCCTTGAAGCGGTAGCGGGTCCCGGGCTCGATGTGGACCATCGAGCCCTCGATCAGCGGCTGTTCGGCGCGGCCCTCGCGCACGCCGCCGGCGCCCGCCAGCACGAAGTAGACCGCCTCGCCCGGGTGCTTCTGCTCGACCGTCTGGGCCCCGGCCGGGAGTTTGATCCGATGCATCGAGCGGATGTTGGCGCCGACCCCCGGCCACACCACCGCGCGGGCGAACCCGGCGCCTTCGACCAACGGCAACTCCGGGCAGCGATCGCCCGAATCGAAGACGGCGACCCGGTCGAGCTTACCCTTCATGTATCTCCCCCGCTGCTTCTGTGCTTAATTTAGCGGCAATTCGATCCCGACGTAAGCCATCCCGTCATGAAACCCGCTCCGTTTGCGTATCATGCGCCGCGCTCGCTCGCCGACGCCGTCCGGCTGCTGGCCGAGCTCGGCGACGATGCCAAGGTACTGGCCGGTGGACAAAGCCTGATCGCGGCGATGAATTTCCGCCTAGCCCGGCCGGCCGCGCTGGTCGACATCAACCGGATCGCCGGCCTCGATTACGTCAAGAACGAAGGCGGGACGCTTCGGATCGGCGCACTCGCCCGTCACGCCCGGTTCGAGCGCCCTCTGGTCGAGGGGGTCCTGGGCGGGCTCCTGCCCTACGTCGCCCGTCACATCGCCCACCTGCCGATCCGCTCGCGCGGCACCTTCGCCGGCAGCCTCGCCCATGCCGACCCGGCGTCCGAATGGTGCCTAGTCGCCCGCACCCTCGATGCCGAGATCGTGCTGACCGGACCCAAGGCCGAGCGCCGCGTGCCGGCGGCCGACTATTTCCAGGGCGTGTTCACGACCGCGCTCAAGCCCGACGAGATCGTGGGCGAGGTCAGGGTCCCGCTTCCGGGCGCCGGTTGGCGCGGGGGATTCGCCGAGTTCAGCCGCCGCGCCGGCGATTTCGCGCTGGCGATGTGCCTGGCGCTGATCCGGATCGAAGGCGGCCGTATCGCCGAAGCCAAGCTCGGGATCGGCGGCGGCGCCGACCGGCCGCTCCGGATCGCCGCCGCCGAGCGCGCGCTCATAGGCCACGCACCCGACCCCGATGCGTTCGCCGCGGCCGCCGACATCGCCGCCCGGGAGGTCGATCCAATGAGCGACATCCACGCCGACGCCGATTACCGCCGCGACCTGGTCGGGGCGATGACGCGCCGCGCGTTGGCGCACGCGCTCCAGGCCTGAGCCGGCGGCGATGACCTGGGTCGGACGGTCGCTCAAGCGGTTCGAGGATGCGCCTCTCCTCACCGGCCGCGCACGCTTCGTGGCCGATGCCGCGATCGGCGCCCGCGCCGTCCGCTTCGTCCGCAGCCCGATCGCCGCCGGACGCATTGCGGGGATCGACATACCGGACGGCGTCAGCGCCGTCACCGGGGCCGACCTGATCGGAGTCAAACCGTTCCGGCCGCGGCTCAACCGCCCCGACTTCACCCCGATCGAGCAGCCGATCCTCCCCGCCGACCGGGTCCGCTTCGTCGGTGAACCGGTGGTCGCGGTGATCGCCGAAACGCCCGAAGCGGCGGAAGACGCGGTCGACCGCGTCGACGTCCGTTTCGAGCCGACCCCCGCCGTCACCGACTTCGCGAGCGCGCTCAAGTCGGACGCGCCGCGCGTCCACGACCACGCGCCCGCCAACACGGTGGTCGATGCCAAGATCCGGCCGCCGGCGGTCGAGGCCGCGTTCGCCGCCGCCGCGCACACGGTCACGATCGAGATCAGGTCGGGACGACAGAGTGCGTTCCCGCTCGAAACGCGCGGCGCCCGCGCCGACTACGACCCGGCCACCGGACGGACGACGCTCACGGTCTCGACGCAGATGCCGCACATCGTGCGCACCGGCCTCGCCGACGTCCTCGGCATGCGCGAAGACGACTTGCGCGTTATCGCGCCGGCGGTCGGCGGCGGCTTCGGCCAGAAGATGTGTCCGACGCCCGAATACGTCGTCTTGATCTGGCTTGCGCGGCGCATGAAGGGGTCGTTTGCCTGGATCGAGGACCGCCACGAGAACCTGATGGCGTCGTTTCACGGCCGCGATCAGGCGCACACGGTCAAGGGCGCGTTCGCGGCCGATGGCAAGCTCCTGGCGATCGACGTCGACCTGCTGTGCAACATCGGCGCCTACTCGTGCTTTCCCGTGACCCATGGCGTCGAGCCGTTGATGGCGATGGCCGAGTTCCCGGGCCCTTACGATTTTCCGGCCTACGCCGCACGCGCCCGCGCCATCACCACCAACACCTGCTCGATGGCGCCCTACCGCGGCGTGTCGCGGCCCGTGATCACGCTCGCGATGGAGCGGCTGATGGATACGGCCGCGGCCAAGCTCGGGCTCGATCCGGTCGCGATTCGCCGGCGCAATCTGGTTGCGACCTTCCCCTACACCTCGGCGACCGGGATCAAGTACGACGCCGGTGCTTATCGAGAAGCGCTCGAGATCGCCGCCGAGAAGGTCGATCTCCCAGGCTTTCGCGCCCGCCAGATCGCGGCGCGGACCGACGGCCGCTACCTCGGGATCGGGTTCGCGACGTTCAACGAGCGCACCGGCTACGGCACGCCGGCGTTCGCCCCGCGCCTGATGGAGGTGACGCTCGGCTATGAAACCGTCGAGGTGGCGATGGATCCATCGGGCTTCGTCGAAGCGCGCATCGGCGCCTCGCCGCACGGCCAGGGGCTCGCGACCACGCTGGCGCAGATCGTCGCCGACGAATTGGGCATCGCCCCCGACACGATCCGCGTGATCCACGGCGACACCGACCGCACACCCTACGGCTGGGGCACGTTCGCGAGCCGCGGCATCGTCATCGTCGGCGGCGCCTGCAAGATCGCCGCCGCCAAGCTCGCGGTCCGGTTGCGTGCGTTGGCCGCGACGTTGTTGCAGGCCGATGCCGGTAAGATCGAGCTCGCCGACGGCCGTGCCGCGCTCGCGGGCGGACCGTCCTCGATCGCGATCGCCGATCTCGCCCGCGCCGCCTATCACCAAGCCCACCAGTTCAAGGATCAGCCCGACATCGGTTTGTCCGCGCGCGCGTCCTACGACCCGGCCGGGACCTTCTCGAACGCCTGCCACGTCGCGATCGTCGAGGTCGATGTCGAAACCGGCGGCGTCCGTCTCGAGCGCTTCGTCGCCGTCGAGGATGCCGGCCGCCTCGTCAACCCGACCATCGTCGACGGCCAAGTGCGGGGCGGGATCGTCCAGGGCATCGCCAACGCGCTTTACGAGGAAATCCTCTACGACCGAACCGGCAATATTCTCACCACGTCGCTCATGGACTATGCGGTACCGACCGCGGCGGAAATTCCGCCGATCGAGCTCCACCACCTCGAGACCATCACCGACGCCTCGATCACCGGCGCCAAGGGCGTCGGCGAGGGCGGGGCGATCGGCGCTCCGGCCGCCGTCATCAACGCCGTCGCCGACGCCGTCGCCCCCTTGGGCGTCGCGGTCTACGAAATGCCAATCGCGCCGCAACGCCTGCGGGCGCTGATCCGCGCCGCCACCGGGAAGCAACGATGACCGACAAGATCGCCGTGACACTCCGCGTCAACGGGTGCGACTATCGGATCGACGTCGAACCGCGCCGCACGTTGGCCGATGCCATCCGCACCGATTGCGGCTTGACGGGCACGCACTTGGGGTGCGAGCACGGCGTGTGCGGCGCCTGCACCGTCATCGTCGACGGCCGCGCAGTGCGCTCGTGCCTGATGTTCGCGGTCCAGGCCGAGGGCAGCCACATCCGTACCGTCGAGGGCCTCGCCGACGGCGAGCGCCTCAGCCCGGTGCAGCAGGCGTTCCACGACCACCACGCGTTGCAGTGCGGTTTCTGCACGCCGGGGTTCCTGATGCTGGCGACCGCGATTCTCGAGGACAATCCGCGGATCGGAGCCGACGACCTCCGCCACGCGCTCGCCTCCAATTTGTGCCGCTGCACCGGCTACCACAACATCGTGATCGCGGTGCAGGCCGCGGCCGAAAAGATGCGATGAGCGAGCCCGCGATCGGCCGACGCCTTCGGCGCGTCGAAGACCGGCCGCTGCTCACGGGCCGTGGGCGTTTCGCCGCCGACATCGACCACCCCGGTCAGCTCCACATGCGGATCGTGCGCTCGGCCATTGCGCACGGCCGCATCCGCGCGATCGACGCCGCGGCCGCCGTGGCACTGCCCGGCGTCGTCGCGGTCTGGACCGGAGCGGACGTTGCCGACGTTCCGCCGATCTCGTTCCGGATGATGCGAATTTCCGGCCTCGAGCCGTTTCGCCAGCCGATCCTCGCCCAAGGGATCGTCCGCTATGTCGGCGAACCGATTGCGGTCGTGTTCGCGAACGACCCCTATGTCGCCGAGGACGCGGAGGATCTCGTCGCCGCCGACATCGAACCGCTCGCGCCCTACCTCGACCCGACCCTCGAACCGCCACCCTTCGCGCCCGGGTTGGTGGCCGAGGCCGCTGTGGTGCGGAAGGAGTACGGCGATCTCGCGGCCGCCTTCGGCGGCGGCGCCCGCGTGCTCGAGCTCAGCTTCGCGATCGCCCGCCAGAGCGGCGTTCCGATCGAAACGCGGGGCGCGCTGGCCCACGTCGATCCTGCCGGCGTCCTCCGCTTCGAGGGCGCCGCCAAAGTGCCGCATCAGAACCAGCGCGCCTTAGCAACGATGCTGGGGCTACCGCGCGACCGCATCCATCTCCACGAAGGTCATGTCGGCGGCGGGTTCGGCATCCGCGGCGAGATATATCCCGAGGACGTGCTGGTGTGCTTGGGCGCGCTCAGGCTCAACCGGCCGATCAAGTGGATCGAGGATCGACGCGAGCACCTGATCGCCGCCAACCAGTCGCGCGGACAGCGCCATCGCGTCCGGGTCGCATACGACGAGCGCGGTTTCATCCGCGGCCTCGATGCCGAATTCTGGGTCGAGCAAGGCGGCTATATCCGCTCCCACGGCGTCACCGTGACCGACCTGACGGCGGCGATGATGCCGGGACCTTACGTCATCCCCGCATTCCGCGCGATCGGCCACGTGCGGCTCACCAACAAGACCCCGGCCGGCACCTACCGCGCGCCGGGGCGCTTCGAAGGCTCGTTCGTGCGCGAGCGCGCCATCGACGCGATCGCCGCGGCGCTAGAGCTCGATCCGGTCGAGGTGCGGCGCGTCAACCTGATCCGGCCCGCGCAGATGCCGTTTAAGCGCGGGCTCGACACGCTCGGCACCGAGATCGTCTACGACTCGGGCGACTATCCCGCGTTCATGGACAAGGCGCTCGCTACGCTTCGGCTTCCCGACCTCGAGCGGAGCCTCGCCGCGCGCCGCGCCAACGGCGAAAAGGTCGGGCTCGGCCTCGGCTTCTTCGTCGAGAAAAGCGGCCTCGGGCCGTCGGACAAAGTGAAGATGTCGCTCGGGCCGGACGGCACCATCGACGTCGTATGCGGCTCGGCCTCGCTCGGACAGGGAATCGACACCGTGCTCACGCAGATCGCCGCCGAAAAACTCGGCGTCCCGGTCGCCGCGTTCCGCGTGCGCCACGGCCAGACCGACCTGATCGACGAAGGCTTGGGCGCGTATGCCTCGCGCGTCACCGTCATGACCGGCTCGGCCGTGAGCCTCGCCGCCCCTGCGCTCGCGAAGAGGATCTGCGCCGCGGCCGCCCCGCTTCTCCAGCGCCGCCCGGACGAGCTCGAGCTGGCCGACGGGCGGATCGGCCAAGCCGGCAGCGCCGCCGGACCGGAGATCACGCTCGCCGAACTGGCGCGCACGCTCGCCGCCCCGCTCGAAGTCGAAGCGCGCTTCGAGTCGAGCCACATGAGCTACCCCTACGGGCTCCACGCCGCGGTCGTTCGGATCGACGCCGCGACCGGTGCGGTCGCGATCGAGCGCTTCTTCGTCGCCTACGACGTCGGCCGCGCCGTCAACCCGACGCTGGTCGAGGGCCAGCTCGTCGGCGGCGCGGCGCAAGGGATCGGCGGCGCTCTCTACGAGGCGTTCGTGTGGGACGACGCCGGCCAGCCGCTGGCCGCGAGCTTCGTCGACTATCTGGTTCCGACCGCGCTCGAGATTCCGCCGATCGAAACACTGGTGCTCGAAGATGCGCCGAGCCCGATCAATCCGCTCGGCGTCAAGGGCGCCGGCGAGGGCGGGATCAGCGCGGCCGGCGCCGCGGTCGCGGCCGCGGTCGACGACGCGCTCGGGATTCCCGGCGCCATCACCCGGCTCCCGATCCGGCCCGACGACGTGCGCCGGCACCTCCGCGGCGGTCGCGCGTAAGTTCCCACATGTCCTCGCCCTCCCTTTCGCAGGGAAGGGCGATCGCTCTTTGCGCCTTCCCCTCTGCGAGGGGGAGGGGGCGCTTCGAATCGCCATACGCTCGAACGGCTTTACATTTCTTTACCTGCCGCGCGAACGGCCGCAATCCTTCGCCCCTATATCGATCGCGATGGGCATCCCGCCCGCTTACGAATGGAGCGACCGATGACCGAACCGACCTCGACCACCCCGACTGATCCGACTCCCGCCGTGCCGCTGCGCCGGCGCCGTCGCGCCAAACATCTGATCGCTGCCGCGTTGCTCGCCATCGGCCTGGTCGCCGCCGGGGGCATCGCCGCCAAAGTGTTCGCTTACGGACCTGGCTTCTGGCATGGCTGCGCGATGTGGAGCGACCCGGCCAAGCTCGACGCCGGAGTCGAGCGCATGGTCAAGCACTTTGCCGTCGAGGTCGACGCAACCCCCGATCAGCAAGCCAAGCTCACCGTGCTCGCCAAGACGGCGGCCAAAGAAATGCTGCCGCTCCGCGAGAAGCTGCGCGCGGCCGGCGACCGGGCGAGCGCGCTCCTCGCCGCGCCGACCATCGACCGGGCCGCGATCGAGCGTTTGCGTGCGGAGCACGTGCAAACAGCCGACGCCCCGAGCGCGCAACTCACCCGCTTCCTCGCCGACGCTGCCGAGCTGCTGACCCCCGAGCAGCGGCAGAAACTCGCCGCCCACGTCGCCGAACGCCGCGAACGGCGGCGCTAACGGCGGGCTGGCGCGCGGTCGCGGGTCGGTATAAGCCGAAGCCGTGACCGCGCGCGTCCTCTTGATCGAAGACGATCCCCGCCTGGCCGCGATGCTGATCGAGTATCTCGGCCAAGCGGGGTTCCGCGTCGATCATGCCGGAACCGGGAGCGACGGCTTGGCGCGACAGCGGTGCGAAGCGTTCGACGCGTTGGTGCTCGACCTCATGTTGCCGGACATGGACGGCCTCGCGGTCTGTCGCGCCGTACGCGCCGATGGCAACACCCCGATCCTGATGCTGACCGCGCGCGGCGACACTATGGACCGCGTCGTCGGGCTCGAACTCGGCGCCGACGACTACCTGCCCAAACCGTTCGAGCCGCGCGAGCTTCTAGCACGCCTGCGCGCCATCCTGCGCCGCAACCGCGGCGACGAGGCCGCCGATGTGCTCCGTTTCGGCCGGCTCGAAATCGACCGCGGCGGCCGCGTCGTCCGCCTCGACGGCGAGCTGCGTCCGCTCACGAGCTACCAGTTCGCACTGTTGACGGCGCTGGCCGAACGCGCCGGCCGGGTGCTCACGCGCGAGGCCTTGATGGATGCGCTCAAAGGCGAATCGGTCGAAGCGTTCGACCGCTCGATCGACGTCCATGTGTCGCGGATTCGCGCCGCCATCGAAGACGACCCCAAACACCCCCGCCGCATCATCACCGTGCGCGGCGCCGGCTACGTGTTCGCCCGCGCCCAGGACTGAGCCCCGCCCGGCGATGAAGCGCCTTTACCTCCACGTTTATCTCACCATCGTCGCCAGCCTGGTGCTGGTGGTGGCGGTCGCTGCCGGGGTGTGGGAGATCGTCGACGACGATCCGCCGACCGGCCAGTTCGCGCTCGTCGCCAGTGAGTTCGTCGGCATCGCGCTCGGCCCCGCCGAGTCCGCGCCGGCGGCGCAGCAAGCAGTCGTGACGCGGCTCGCCGAGCGGTTGGCGATTGACCTCACGCTCTATGACGACGCCCGCAACCGCATCGCCCATGCCGGCAAGCCGCTACCGCCGCCGCGCGTCGGGAAAACCGCGAGCGGCTGGCAGCGCGACCTGATCGAGCCGGTGTGGGCGCTTCGCCTGTCCGACGGCCGCTGGCTGATGGCACGGCCGCTGCGCCGTGAACGGGCGTCGAAATTCGGGGGCGTGGTCGCGGTCTTGGGCGGGATCGCCTTCGCCGTCGCGCTCGCGGCATTTCCGCTGGCGCGACGCATCACCCGCCGGATCGAGCGGCTCCAGGCTGGCGTCGAGTCGCTTGGTGCCGGCGACCTCACCGCCCGGATCGCGGTCAAAGGCCGCGACGAAGTGTCGAAGCTGGCGGCGAGTTTCAACCGCGCCGCGGCGCGGATCGAAGAGCTGGTCAAGGCGCACAAATTGCTGCTCGCCAACGCGTCGCACGAGCTGCGCACGCCGCTCACCCGGCTGCGGATGGGGATCGAACTCGCGGCGGCACCGATCGCGCCGGCGCGCAAAGCCGCGCTCGACGCCGATATCGCCGAACTCGACCGGTTGATCGATGAAATACTCCTCGCCAGCCGACTCGACGCCGTCGCCGGGCTCGACGTCGAGGAGACGGTCGATCTGCTGGCGCTCGCCGCCGAAGAGTGCGCGCGCTATCCTGGTTGCGCACTCGACGGGGCGCCGGCCGCGGTCCGCGGCGACCCGGCCCTGCTGCGCCGGCTGCTCCGCAACTTGATCGAGAACGCGCAGCGCCATGGGGTGCCGCCGGTCGAGGTTCGGATCGATCGCCGCGACTCGGAGGTCGAGATCGCGGTCGCCGACCACGGGCCGGGTGTCCCCGCGGCCGACCGCGAGCGCGTGTTCGAGCCGTTCTTTCGGACCGCCGCGTCGGGGGTCGCCGGTGCCGGGCTCGGCCTCGCCCTGGTGCGCCAGATAGCCACGCGTCACGGCGGTGCGGCGCGGTGCGCGCCGACCCCCGAACGTGCGAGCCGGTTCGTCGCGACGCTGCCGGTGTTGCCCGCGCCCGCGCGTTGACCGGCCACGGGCCCGCCCCTACGATCCCGACCAGCATCGGAGGCCCTCATGTCGTTTGCCCAGGAGCTGCAAGCCGCGGTCGACAAGAAGCACCAGGCCAATCACCCGCTGATCGAAAAGTGGGCGAAGGGCGAGGTCAAACCCGAGACCGTGGCCGGCGCCATCACCGAGATCTGGTACTGGATCTCGCGGCTCATCCCCGAGGCGTTGTTCGGGATCGCCGCCAAGGCGCCGCCCGAAATCGTTGAGATGGAAATGGAGAACTACGCCGAGGAGCTCGATCCGACCAACCCGCACCCGGCCCTGATCCAGCGCTTCGCCAAGGCGTGCGGCATTTCCAAGGAGCAGCTCGAACGAGGACGCGGCCTTCCGACCACCGAGTCGTGGCTCAATTGGGAGCTCGACGCCGTTCACCATCAGCCCTGGATCGGCGCCGTCGCCGCCGTCCACATCGCGTCCGAAGCGCAGGAGCCGGTGCTTTTCAACAAGGTGCTGCCGGCGCTCCGCAACGTCTACAAGTTCAGCGAGTCCGATCTCGAATTCTGGTGGCTGCACGCCTCGGCCGACATTCAGCACGGCGGTCGCGCCTTCAAGCTGCTCGAGAAATATTGCCGGACGCCCGAGCAACGCGCGATGGCGATTCGCTTCGCCGGCGACGGCGCGCGCATGAAGTGGATGTTTTGGGACGGCATCCACCTTCACTACGAGCTCGGCTACCAGCTCCAGTAGCCCGACCGCCCGTTCGGCACGCTCGCACCCGCCCGCAGACGCCGAGGTTCCGTGCCGATCGCCCTGCCTGCGAGCGCCGTCACACCGGCCAAGCCTGCGGTCGTCCGAACCGAGCGCGGTTTCGAGATCGCGGTGTTCCAACACGGCGATGCTTACTTCGCGATCGCCAACCGCTGCCCGCATCAGGGCGCGCCGCTCGCGCAGGGCGTTTGCGACGGCGAGGTCGTGATCTGTCCATATCACCATTTCAAGTACGACCTCCGCACCGGCCGTTGCCGCTTTCCGCGCCACCTCAAAGTCGCTACCTTCCCGGTCGTTCGCACCGGTGCGGAGCTCGCGATCGACGCCAGCGCCGCGCCCAATCCGAGCGCGCCGAACCCCGATTAGGAGCAGAGCCCTGTCCCCCGCCCTCATCGCCGTCGCGCCCAACGGCGCCCGCCGGACCAAGGCCGACCACCCGGCGCTGCCGATGACGGCAGCGGAGATCGGCCGTACCGCCGCCGCCTGCGCCGAAGCCGGCGCCGCCATGATCCACCTCCATGTTCGCGACGACGGCGGGCAGCACTCGCTCGACCCCGCGCTCTATCGCGCCGCCATGACCGCCGTCCGCCGCGAAGCCGGGCCCGATCTCGTCATCCAGGCGACCACCGAAGCGGTCGGCCGCTACGACCGCCACCAGCAGATGGCGATGGTGCGGACGCTGAAACCCGAGTGCGTGTCGATCGCGCTCCGCGAGGTCATGCCCGACGAGGCCTCGCTCAAAGAGGGCGTGCCGTTTCTAGCCGAACTCAAGCGCGAACGGATCGGGGTCCAGTACATCCTGTATTCGGCCCAGGAAGCGGGTGCGTTCCGGATCCTCACGCGCCGCGGCCTGGTGCCCGACGAGCGCCCGTTCGTCCTGTTCGTGCTCGGCCGCTACGCCAAGGACCAGACCTCGGCGCCGACCGACCTCCTGCCGTTCCTGGCGGCATGGGAGAACCAAGGTCCGTTCGCGGTATGCGCGTTCGGGCCCAAGGAAGGCGCTTGCGCCCTCACCGCGCTGGCGCTCGACGGCCACGCCCGGGTCGGGTTCGAGAACAATCTGGCGCTCGCCGATGGCCGCATCGCCCCCGACAATGCGGCGCTGGTGCGGCAAACCGCGGATGCGGCCGGAATCATGGGCCGGACCGTCGCCGACCCCGACCAGACGCGGGTGCTCGTGGGGATCGAGTCCGCGTAGGACAGCTCACTTGGCGCACCCAACGGGGCTCAGCCGCTGCGCGCTAGCTTACCGAGCGGCGATGTCGTCCGGCTTGATCGCCGCCGTCGCCGGTGAACAGCGCGCCGACTCTCCGGCACCTTGGTCCGTACTAGACTACTAGGACAGTTCGATCACGATCTTGCCGAAGTGCGCCCCCGATTCGAGGTGGCGATAGGCGGCCTTGGCATCGGCGAACGGGAAGACGCGATCGATCGCCGGCTTGAGCCTGGCTGACGCGATCGCGCGGTTCATCGCCTCGAACATCTGGGCCGAGCCGACGAAGATGCCGCGCACGTCGGCGAGTTTGCGCAGGATCGGCATCGGGTTGATCTCGGCCGCGCCCGCCAGCAGACCGATCAGACTGATCTTGCCGCCGACCCGGATCGCGTTGAGCGAGCGGGCGAAGGTGCCGGCGCCGCCAACCTCGATCACCTGATCGACACCGCGCCCGGCGGTGATCTCGGTCGCCGCCACGTCCCAATCGACCCGGCTCTTGTAGTTGACGCCGGCATCGGCCCCGAGGCTCTTGACCCGCGCGAGCTTGGCGTCGCTCGACGAAGTCGCGATCACGCGCGCACCCAATTGCCGCGCGAACTGCAGCGCGAAAATCGAAACGCCGCCGGTGCCCTGCACCAGGATGGTCTCGCCGGCAGTCAAACGGCCGTGCTCGATCAATGCGTTCCAGGCGGTCAGCGCGGCGCACGGCAGCGTCGCCGCCTCGGCGAACGAAAGATGGTCGGGAAACTCGACCACGCCCTCTTCCTCGAGCACGACTTCCTCGGCGAGGACGCCGTCGATCGAGCCGCCCAGCGCGCTGGCGTTGGTGGTCGGCTCGAACGAACCGCCGTACCAGCGCTGGAAAAAACACCCGGCGACGCGGTCGCCGACCTTGACCCGGGTGACGCCGGGGCCGACCTCGACCACGGTCCCGGCGCCGTCCGAAAGCGGCACGATGTTCTCGGGCAGCGGCCCGCGCGCATAGGCGCCCCGCACCACCATGAGATCGCGGTAGTTGAGCGAACAGGCTTTGATCCTGACCCGTACCTGGCGCGGACCGGGCCGCGGCGTCGGACGCTCGACCAGGGTCAGCGCATCGATGCCGGTCGGTTTGGGGATGAGGTAAGCCTTCATGACGAATGCTCCATCGGTTGGCGATCGGCGGCGTCAGCATTATCCGTCGCCTCGCGGTCGAACAAGACGAAGCCGCGCTCGCAACGCGAGCGCGGCTTGGTCGTCTCGCCCGTCCGCGCGGGGAGCGCGACGCGCTCCGCCGCCGGACTAGTGCGACAGCGTGGGCTAGATCTGTTCCTTCACGTTCTTGGCGACGCGGAACGCGACCCTGCGCGAGGCCTTGATCTTGATCGGCTCGCCCGTCGCCGGGTTACGCCCCATGCGGGCCGGCCGGTTGCGCACCTGCATGATGCCGAGGCCGGTAATTCGGACCTTGTTCCCCTTCTTCAGGTTCTTGATCGTGAGATCGATGAAATCGCCGAACAGGGCGGAGCATGCCTTCTTCGACAACTTGTGTTTCGCCGCCAGTTCGGCGGTCATCTTGGACAAGGGTACCGTTGGTGGAGCCATCTATGATGCCTTTCCTTCTCTCAATGCGCCCACGAACATTGCCGAGGCGGAGCCTCTCGTTTGATTCGCACGCGCCGGTACACGTTGGTGTAGCCCGCGCGAATCAATAAGTAAATCGCTTCTTTTTCGGTGTGGATAACTTTGTCCACAGCGGCGGTCAGCGCGTCGCGCGCAACAGGTACATACGGAGGTTGCCGTAGCCCTTGGCCGCCGGCATGTGGCCGACATAGTCGCACGCGAAGCCGCTGTCGCGTTCGAGCGCGATCGCGGCGGCGAACGGCTCGGTCACGTAGACGCTGCCGGGCGGCGTCACCGGTTCGATGCGCGCGGTACGGCTGACGTGAGCGCCGAAATAATTCTCGACGCCGAGAATCGGATCGTGCGTTTCGTAGACCGGGCCGACGTGACCGCCTAATCACAGCGCGAGATGATCGGGCAGGCCGGCCGCTGCATAGTCGATGTCGGCCAGGCTCGCCTGCAGCTCGAGCGCGCACGCGGCGGCGATCGCCGGGGTCGGCAGAACGACGAACAATCCATCGCCCCAGGTGTTGCGAAAGCGGATGTCCGATCCTAAGCGGGCGAGAACGCGGGCGAAGCGCCCGAGCACGTGCTCGACAAAGCGCGGCAATTCCGCGTCCTTCAGCTTGCTGAAGCCTTTGACGTCGCCGAACAGCATGGCGCGGATCGTGCGGCCGGCGGCCGGCGCGGCGCGGGCCGGCGCCGACGCCGGCACCGCGCCGTGATCGGGCGCGATCGCGATCGACGGCAGGCCGCGCGCGCCACGCCGCGACATCGACCGCAGTTCCGGCCGGTGCGTCGTTCGGTCGACCGTCCCACACCGCGAGCTGGGCGATCGCAGTGTCGAGATAGCGCGCCTGCAGCAGCGCGAGTCCCATC
This sequence comes from Alphaproteobacteria bacterium, assembly GCA_016869275.1. Classification (GTDB taxonomy): domain Bacteria; phylum Pseudomonadota; class Alphaproteobacteria; order SHVV01; family SHVV01; genus SHVV01. Next base: position 15,011 of record VGEO01000054.1, read on the forward strand.
GCCATCTCGGCGGCGTAACGAAACAGGAGATCGTCGCCCAGATACGCGTCCTCGGTCGCGTAGTTCACCGAGCGCGCGCGGGCGAGGCAGGCGCGGAAGCGCTCGACCCATCCCGGGCCGCCCGCGGCACCGGCTTCGGCACCATTCTGGTGTGCGAGGAGATTTTCGGCGTCAACGAACACATCGCCGACATCTGCCGCCGTTTCGCCAAGGCCGGCTACTACGCGATCGCGCCGGAAATCTACTTCCGTTAAGGCGATCCCAAGCCGATGACCGACTTCCAGCAGATCATCCGCGAGATCGTGTCGAAGACGAGCGACGCCGAGGTGCTCGGCGATTTCGACTCAGCCGCCGAGTTCGCCAAGGGCGAAGGTAAGGCCGACATGGCGAAGCTCGGCGTCACCGGCTTCTGCTTCGGCGGCCGTGTGACCTGGATGTACTCGGCCCACAACCCCGCGATCAAGGCCGGGGTCGCGTGGTACGGGCGCCTGGTCGGGCAAGCCTCCGCCAACAACCCCAAGCACCCGGTCGACATCGCCAAGGACTTGAAGGGACCGGTGCTCGGCCTCTACGGCGGCCAGGATCAGGGTATCCCGCTCGACACCGTCGAGAAGATGAGGGAAGCGCTCAAAGCGGCCGGCACCCCGGCGGCGTCGAAGTCGACGCTCCACGTCTATCCCGACGCACCGCACGCGTTCTTGGCCGACTACCGTCCGTCCTACCGCAAGGAAGCGGCCGAAGACGGCTGGAAGCGCTGCCTCGAGTGGTTCCGCACCCACGGCGTGACGGGCGTCACCGCCTAACCCGCGACTTCTGCCGGAAACGGGCGTGCGCTGGGCACGCCCGTTTTCTTTTTACGCCGGCACCGGCCGCTCGATCCCGGCACGCGGCAGGAACAAGGACGCGACCGTCACCAACGCGGCGGCGACCCCGAGCGCCAGGAACAGCGCCCAGAACCCGTAGCTGCCGTGGATCGCGGCGACGATCGGGACGGTGCTGGCGGTAACCGCAAACGTGACGACGTAGCGGATGCCATAGGCACGGCTCCGCCACGCGCCCTTGGCGATGCGCCCGATCATGGTGTCCTGGATCGGAATCTGGCCGAACACGGTCAGCATGAAGGCGACCGCAACGACGAGCGCGGCCAAACCGTCGAGGTCGAGCATGGCGAAGAAGAACAGCGCCTGGAGCCCGGCCGCGACCGCGAACACCACGCGGATCGAGGCGCGATCGATCCGGTAACCGACCCAAAGCTGGGCGACCGAAGCGGCGGCAAAGACGAAGAAGGTCCACCACCCGACCGCTTGGCCGCTGGTCGCGAGCCCGCCCAAACGCTCGTCGAAGATCTTGGGCAGCGCGAACGAGGTGCTCTGGAAGATGAAGCCGCCGAGCGAGGCGGTAATGAAGATGACGAAGAAAATGCGAATCAAGGTGGCGCGGTCGATATCGGGCGCGTCCTCGACCGCCTTCGCGGCCGGGGTTACGACCGCGGCGCGGCGCGCGCGGGCAACGAACAGAAGGTAGGCAAGGCCGACCAGCACCGAAACCGCGCCCGGGATCAGGAACGCGGCACGCCAGCCCAGCCACTCGATCGCGAACAAGGTGACGAGCGGCGCCGCCGCGACGCCCAAATTACCGGCAACGCCGTTGATCGCGAGCGGCACGCCGGTGCCGCTGCGGAGCCGGCCCTCGACCACCATCGCGATCCCGACCGGGTGATAGATCGCGCCGAACACGCCGATCAACGTCACGGCCACGGCGAGATGCCACGGCGTCTGGGCCAACGCCGCGAGCATGGTGGCGACGCCCATGCCGAGGAAGAAGGCGACCATCATGCCGGGCCGGCTCCACTTGTCGGCGAGCCAGCCGGCCGGGATCGAAAATACCCCGAACGCGACGAAGCCCGCGACCGAATAGGGGATGATCTCGGCGTAGGTCATTGCCCATTCCGGCGGCGGCGCCGTCATGACGACGCGCCGGTCGCTGGCGATCGCGACCGCGACGGTGGCGAAGATCAGGATCAAATAGTGATCGAAGAAGTGGCCGAGGTTGACGAAAAAGAACTCGGTCCGGCGTTGCTTGTCGGTCATGGGCGGGTACCGGCGGCGAGCCTAGCCGGTTTTCAGGAGCGGTGCGACGGCGGTCGCGATGACCGTTTCAAATCAAGGCCGGCGGCGCCGCGGCGGGCCGCGCGGCCGGGCCCAGCGCCGACCGGACTCGCTTTTCAAGCTCGGAGCTTGGGTTTCACGTCCTTGGTTAATTGTTCGAGCAGTGTGAAGCGCTCAGCGTGGGTACCGCTCACATTCTGACCGTCGTTGCCGATCAGGAACAGGATCCATTGTTTCAGGCCCAAGCTACGGCCGAGTTCATTCATGCGGCCCGCGACGTCGTCGGGGGTGCCGAACAGGCGCGGCGAACGCGCCATCAGCCAATCGTAGAGCCCGAGTTCCTTGGCACGCTCGACCACGATCTGCTCGCGGTTCTTGGTCTTGTAGACCGCGGCGAGGCTGTGTGTGTCGGCGTTCAGCTGCTTGAGCTTCTCCTTGTAGGCGTCGGGAATGCCCTTGCCGTCCATGCTGCCCATGGTGAGCCAGCGCGGCATCCAGCCGAGCGTCCGCGCCGCCGCGGCGTCGTAGCTTCGATCGAACACGACCCGCGTGTTCCACCAGAGGTCGAAAGTCTTGGGATCCTTGCCGACCGCGCGGCGGCCGTCATCGACGATGCCGCGAACATAGGCGATATCCTCGGGCGCAAAGCCCATGTGCACGACCGCGCCATCGGCGACCTCCGCCGCCATCCGCAGGATCTTGGGGCCCGAGCACATGACGTAGACCGGAAGATCGAACGGCTCGAAATAGGCCCAGGCCGGCTTGAACCGCTGCCCATCCCACTCGATCGCCTCGCCGGCACAGAGCGCTTTGACCGCCTGGACGTAGGCGCGGGTCTCGGCGATGGTCGCCACTTTCCGGCCCATCGACCACAGCGCCGAATCGCCGGTCCCGATCCCCATCATCAGCCGCCCCGGCGCCAGTTCGTTGAGCGCGACGAACGCCCCGGCGGTGACCGAGGGGTGGCGCGTCACCGGGTTGGTGGCGTAGGTCATGATCTTGACGCTTTCGGTCGCGAGCGCGGCCGCGGTCAGGCACACCCACATCTCGCGCATGTAGTTCTGCGAATCGGCGGCGCCGATGACGTCGAGCCCCTGTCGCTCGCACGCCTGCCAAAACTCGACCGCGCCGCGCACGTTTTCGTGCGTCGGCATGACGCTCAAGCGGAATCCGTCGCTCATCATGCTGCCCTCAAGAAAAAAGCGGCAGGGCCGGTGCCCTGCCGCTTCGCGTCGTCGTTGCTGGCCGCTATTGCACCATGTGGACCGACTCGAAGTCGTCCTTGTTGCCGAGCGGGTTGGTGATGACGTTCTTGAACTTCTTGTTGACGAAGTGCGGCTGCTCGAGCTCGAGGAACCACACGAACGCGACGTCGTCGACCAGCGCTTTTTGCAGGTCGCTGTAGATCGCGGTCCGCTTCTTTTCGTCGGTTTCGGCCGCGCCTTTGGCGAACAATTCGTCGATCTTCGGATTCGAATAACCCGCCATGTTGTTGAACGGCACGCCTTGCTTGATGTTGGACGAGATGTAGGAACGCGCAACGCCCAACTCGGGATCGGCGTACTGGCCCATGAAGTTGACAGCGATATCGTACTCCCAATTGCCCATCGCCTTCATCCAGCCGCCGGCATCGTAGCTCTTGATCTCGGCATCGATGCCAACGTCCTTCAGCGCCTGCTTCACGTACTCGCCGATGCGGACGTACTGCTCGCCCAACGAGGCGTAGAGCGGTGTCAACGTCGTTTTCAGGCGGATGCCGTTGGCGTCGGGCTTGAGGCCCATGTCGTCCAGCATCTTCTTGGCCTTGGCCGGGCTGAAGTCCCAGGCCATGCCGGTGTTCTTGTCGTGGAACTTGGTCACGGTCGACACCGGGCTCGACGGAATCTTGCCGAGGCCGAAATAAATGTTGTTGCGGATGAAATCGCGATCGATCGCATGCGCGATCGCGCGGCGGAACCGTACGTCGTTGAACGGCGCTTTGCGGTGATTGAACTCGACCCACATCATGGTGCCGATCATCTCGTAGCCCTTGGTCGTCATCTCGAGATGCGGCAGCGCCTTCAAGCGCGGCACGTCGTAGTTCTCGATCGCGCCCCACGCCGTGAAGTGGACGCGGCCCTGCTCGAGCGCGAGCGCGCGGCCGGCCGGATCGGGAATGAACTGGAAGTAGATCGCGTCCAGGTACGGCAGCCCCGGCTTCCAGTAGTCGTCGTTGCGGACGAGCTTGATGTAGGAGCCCTTCTTCCACTCGACGAACTTGAACGGCCCGGTGCCGACCGGTTTCTCGTTGTGCGGATTCTTGGTGTACTCGGTGCCCTCGTAGAGGTGCTTAGGCAGCACCGGCATCGAGGCCGGGTCGAACAACGACATGAACGCCGGATAGGCGTTCGGGAACTCGAACACCACGGTGTGGTCGTCAGGCGCGTGCACCTTCGACATCATCGCCACCACGCGGCGCGAGAGCGGGTTGTACTGCTTCAGGATCTCGGTAGTGGTGAAGACGACGTCATGGGCGGTGAACGGCTTGCCGTCGTGCCACTTGACGCCCTTACGCAGCTTGAAGGTGTAGGCCTTGCCGTCGGGCGACATGCTCCACGATTCGGCCAGCACCGGAATCGGCTTGTATTCGAAGTCGTACTTGATCAGCGACTGATAGACCTTGCTCGAGACGGTGTAGGCCGCGAGCTGGCCGGTCATGCCGAGGCCGAGATGGATCGGCTCGGGCACCACGGCGACGTGCATCTCGCCGCCCTTCTTGGGCGCTTGCGCCCAGCCCGGAACGGCCACGGTAGCGGCGAGCGCGGCTACGGCAACGGCCGTTGCAAACGCCCGCGATAATGAGCGAAATAGCATGACTCCCTCCCCAGACGAGGCGGCCGCTGCAGCGACCGCACGAGCGCCGGATTGTACCCGCCCGCGCGCCGTTGGCAACCGGCCGGTCATTGCGCCGGTCAGCCGTTGTCGAGGACGACCCGGTTGCGGAGCTGGCCGATCGACTGGATTTCCGAGGTGAGCACGTCGCCCGGCCGCAGATAGGTCAACGGCGGCTTGCCCTTGATCGGCTTGTAGAAGCGCCCACCGAGCTTCTTGTCGGTCCCGAACGCGGTGCCGCCGGGAGTGCCGGTCGAAATGATCATGCCCGGGCGGAGCGTGAGAAACAGCGAGAAAAACCTGACCAGATCGGCCACGCGCCAGAGCATGCGCGCGGTGGTGTTGTTCTGCCGGATTTCGCGATTGACGAAAGTTCGGAGCTTGAGCCGGTGCGGTTGCCCGAGCTCGTCGGCGGTGACGATGCAGGGGCCCAACGGCGCGCAGGTGTCGAAGTTCTTGCCCGGACCGTAGTCGTAGGAAACGCTGCCGTCGGGCTTCAAATTGACCTGGCGGTCTCGGAGGGTAAGGTCGTTCATGACCGCGTAACCGAACACGTGAGCGAGCGCTTTCGACTTGGCGATGCGCCGTCCCGGCTTGCCGATCACGATCACGAGCTCGGTTTCATAGTCGAGCTTCTTGGTGAGCGCGCGGTCGAGCCGGATGTCGTCGTGGGGGCCGATCACGCCTTGCGGCACTTTGACGAAAAACTCGGGCTCTTTGAGGATGCGCTTGGGCACCTCGTCGCGGTGTTCCCAGTAATTGGCGCCCGAGCAGAGGATCGCGGTCGGCTGCATCGGCGCGGCGAGCTTGGCGCGCGCGAGCCGTCGGCGG
>VGEO01000055.1 GCA_016869275.1 Alphaproteobacteria bacterium
TGGGCTACGCTCGAGGCGTGCGCCCGGGCGCTGCGCCGTGCCGGCGCGGCGGAGGTCGACGCGCTCACGGTGGCGCGAGTTGTCAGGGATGGCGGCGAGGCTATATAGGTCTTGCGAACCGGGCGTTTCAGGAACGAGCGATGGCCGACGTCACCGTTTACACGACTTTCCTTTGCCCCTATTGCGCGCGGGCGAAAAAACTCCTGTCCGACAAGGGCGTCGCGTTCACCGAGATCGACGTTTCCTACGATCCCGATCAGCGGGCGGCGATGTCGAAGCGGGCGGGCGGGCGCATGACGGTGCCGCAGATTTTCGTCGGCGCGACCCATGTCGGCGGCTGCGACGATCTCTACGCGCTCGACCGCGCCGGCAAGCTGGACCCGCTGCTCGCGAATTCGGCATGACCGCGGCCGCCCCGTTCGTGCTCGCCTGCGTTCAGACGAACGCCACGAACGATATGGCGGCCAACGTCGCGGCGGCCAGCCGTTCGGTGCGAGCGGCGCGCGCCGCCGGCGCGGCGCTGATCGCGCTCCCCGAAAACGTATCGATGATGGCAAACGGTTCGCGCGAGATCCGCGGCTTCGCGCGGCGCGAGGCCGAGCACCCCGCGCTCGCCGACTTTCGCGCGCTCGCCGCCGAAACCGGCGCCTGGATTCTGATTGGATCACTCTCGGTCACGCTCGAGGACGCGCCCGAGGGCCCGGTCGCCAATCGCTCGTTTCTGATCGACGGGTCCGGTGCGATCGTCGCCCGCTACGACAAGATCCACATGTTCGACGTCGATCTCGCCAACGGCGAAAGCTATCGCGAGTCGAAGAACTACCGCCCCGGCGGCGCCGCGGTCGTCGCCGACAGCCCGTTCGGCCGGATCGGGCTCACGGTCTGCTACGATCTGCGGTTTCCGCACCTCTATCGCGTGCTCGCGCACCAGGGCGCCACCATCCTGACCGTGCCGTCGGCCTTCACCAGAGTGACCGGCGAGGCGCACTGGCACGTCCTCTTGCGGGCGCGGGCGATCGAGAACGCGGCGTTCGTGGTGGCGCCGGCGCAGACCGGGACCCACCCCGGCAACCGCGTGACTTACGGCCACTCGCTGATCGTCGCGCCGTGGGGCGAAGTCCTGGCCGATGGCGGCGCCGAGCCCGGCTGGGTGGCGGCGACCGTCGACCCGGCCAAATGCGCGGAGGCACGGGCGATGGTGCCGGCGCTCGATCACGACCGCGCTTTTACGATCGAGAGGCCACCGGGGTCGGGCACCGCGCGCTCGCGCGCCGCGAGTTAGCCGCCGGCCGGCCGACCGGCGATCGGTGTTGCGGCCGGCGCGTTCGCCGATCGCCGCCAGTGCCGTACCAGCATCGCGAACATCAGGAAGTGCGCGACCCACATCGCCGGGTTGACGACGGTCGGGATGTAATAGGCGGGGCCGAGCGGAACCTGGAGCCGCACGCCCTGGTAGGTTCCGTAGAGAAAATCGGCGGTGCCGAGAACGTTGACCAGCCACGCCAGCGCGATCGCGCGCGGCCACCGATAGCGGAGCGCGATCGCGGCGACGATCGCGAGTAGGCCGGTCGCGAGGTCGCCGTAGGCGGTCGGCACCGCGAATTCGGCCGGAAGCGTCGACCCGACGAACGCCGGCAGCAGGAACACCAGCCCCATGTGTCTGAAGGCCTGCAGCAGCAGCAACGGAATCAAGGCGTCGTGCACGGCCAGGCGATTGAGGCGCGGCACGACGTACCACGCGGCGATCACGGCATACACCGTCAAGCTCAGCACGAACTGTAGGCTGAAAATCTGCACGGGCGTCATCGGCGCCCCCCGAAATTATGTAGACCAGTCTACATTTTTTTCGACCCTTTCGTCAATGCACGCTACGGTGCGGCCTATGGATTCGCGCCAGCGCCTGACCCAGACCATGCTCAAGCTCCTGCGCGCGCAAGGTTTGCGCGCGACCGGGCTCAACCAACTCATCACCGAGAGCGGGGCGCCGCGGGGTTCGATCTATCATCACTTCCCCGGCGGCAAAGAACAGCTCGCGGTCGAGGCGCTGCACGCGGCGGGCGAACTCACCGCGGCTAAAATCCGCGGCGCCGCGACCGGCGCCAAGGGCTCGGTCGGACCTCTGCGCGCGTTCGCCGAGACCTATGCGGCCGAGATGCGCGAATCGGATTTTCAGCAGGCGTGCCCGATCGGTAACGCGGTGACCGACGCGGCCGCCGGGTCGCCCGCGATTCGCGACGCCTGCAGCGACGTTTTCGCGGCGTGGGAGAGAACGATCGCGCAGTTGATCGAGCAGGCCGGGTTCGACAAGAAGGAAAGCCGCGACCTGGCCGAGTTCATTCTCGCCGCGGTCGAAGGCGCCCTGATCCTGTGCCGCGCACGCCGCAGCATCGAACCGCTGATGCGCGTGACGCGGCGGCTCGAGGCGATGCTAGCGGCGGCCAAGCGTCGTCAGACGTGATCCGGTCCTAACCGGCTTCGAGCGCGAAGGCGGCGGCATCGACCGGCGTTTCGGCTCGCGCCGCGCACAGCCGTGCTACGACGCGCGGGCGCTCGTCGCCGATGGCGCCGCACCCGTAAGCGATGACGTGGAGCTGGGCGAACGCTGCCAGCAGCTCGCCCGGTTTCAGCAGGTGATCGGGGTTGCGCGGGCGGCCGAAGCGTTCGTTGCCGCGGGCGAACGTCTCGTAGATCAGGATCCCGCCCGGGTTGAGCGCTCGGGCCAGCGCCGGGAAGAGCGGCCGGTGGAGATAGTTCGTCACGACGATGCCGTCGAACCGGCGCTCCCCGAACGGCCAACCGCCGGCTTCGAGGTCGGCCGCGACTTTCTCGACCGCGGGGTCGGCGATCGCGGCGAGCGCCGCCGGATCGCGATCGAGCGCGACCACGCCGAGCCCGTGCGCGCGCAGGGCGCGGACATGGCGGCCGCGGCCGCAGGCGAGGTCGAGCGTCCCGCCGGCCGTGCGGCGCGGGATCAGCGGCAGAAATCGCTCAACCCAAGATGAAGGGCGCTCGAGTGCGTGCGGATCCATGGCGGACAGGCTCGGTCGGTTGTCGGCGGCAACAAAACCGCCTATCTATATCGCGCCGCGCCCAAGCTTACTCGTGTCGGATAACCGATGATCGTTTACGACCTTCGTTGCGCCAAAGGCCACGTGTTCGAGGGGTGGTTCCCCGACAGCATGGCGTTCGACAAGCAGGTCAAGCGCAAGCACCTGGCGTGCCCGGCGTGCGGCTCGACCAAGGTCGACAAGGCGATGATGGCGCCCAATATCGCGTCGCCGAAGAAGAAGTCGCGCGCCGCGACCGAGACACCGACGGCGCCCACCGTACCCGATGCTGCTGCCGACACCGCCGCGCCGCCGGTCGCCCTCGACCGCGCGAAGCGCGAGACCGCGAAGTACGTGAAGTTCCTGAAGACGATGCGCGAGCACGTCGAAAAGAACTGCGACTATGTCGGCGAAAAATTCGCCGACGAAGCGCGCAAGATCCACTATGGCGAAACCGACAAACGCAATATTTACGGCGAGGCCTCGCCGGACGAAACGCGCGCGCTCAAGGACGAAGGCGTCGAGTTCGGCGCGATCCCCTGGATCAAGCGTAGCGACTCGTAAAACGACCGCCGGCGACCGTCAGGCCCGTTCCGCCGCCGCCATGTAGTTGACGCTGGGATCGTCGGTCAGCCGCCAGCTGTCGGTAACGAGATCGTAGCCGACGCCGACCACTTCGGTGAGCGCAAAACCGGCGCCGCGCAGCGCGCGCGCGAGCTCGCTCGGCCGCACGAACTTCCGCCAATCGTGGGTGCCGCGCGGCACCCAGCCGAGCACGTACTCGGCGCCGACGATGGCGAACGCGAACGACTTGGGCGTTCGATTGAGCGTTGCCATCAAGAGGAGGCCGCCGGGCTTGGTCAGCGCCGCCAGCGTCGCAACGAACGCCTGCGGGTCGCGCACGTGCTCGATGATCTCCATCGCGAGCACCGCGTCGAAGGTTTCGCCGGCGCGGGCGAGATGCTCGGCGGTCGTCGCGCGGTAGTCGATCGCGAGCCCGCCGGCCTCGGCGTGAGCCTTGGCGACGGCGATGCTCTCGGCGGCGGCGTCGGCCCCGATCACGCTCGCGCCCAAGCGGGCCAGCGGCTCGGCGAGCAAGCCGGCGCCGCAGCCCATGTCGAGGATCCGCATGCCGCGCAGCGGCTGCGGTTTCAAGGGGTCGCGGCCGGCGCGGGCGGCCAAGCGGTCGCGAACGAAGGCGATGCGGGTCGGGTTCAGCCGATGCAACGCGCGCATCGGCCCGCTCGCGTTCCACCACTCGGCGGCAAGCGCGTCGAAGCGGGCGAGTTCGGCCGGATCGGCCGAGGGCGCGGCCGCCGGCTGCCGGCGCCGCGGCGGCGCTTTTGGGTGTCGGATCCGTTCGCCCATGGCTTCGCTCGACGACTGCATGGCTTCGCTTGACGACCTCGGACGAACGAGTATGTATACGCGCCGGCTGCGCCACAAGCGCCCGTAAACGCCGATGTTTCGGCCCCTCGACGAGATCCCATGGCTCGCATCGTCTGCAAGTTCGGCGGTACCTCGGTTGCGACCACCGAGCGCATCGCCGCGGTCGCGGCCCGGGTCAAGAAAATCGCCGACCAGGGCCACGAGGTCGCGGTGGTGGTCTCGGCGATGTCGGGTGCCACCGACCAGCTGATCCAGTGGACCCGCGAGGTCGCGACGCTCCAAGACGCCCGCGAGTACGACGTCGTGATCGCGTCGGGCGAGCAGGTGACGGTCGGCCTGACCGCGCTCGCGCTGCAATCGCTCGGTCTCGCCGCCCGCTCGTGGCTCGGCTGGCAAATTCCGATCGAGACCGACGATGTCCACGCCGCCGCCCGCATTACCCGCATCGCCGATGCGGAGCTGGTTAAACGGATGGCTGCGGGCGAGATCCCGGTGGTGGCCGGCTTCCAAGGCTTGAGCCCGCGCCGGCGCCTCACCACGCTCGGCCGCGGCGGCTCCGATCTCACCGCGGTGGCGCTGGCGGCGGCGCTCGAGGCCGATCAGTGCGATATCTACACCGACGTCGACGGCGTCTACACCTGCGATCCGCGCATCGTTGCGAAGGCGCGCAAGCTTGATAAGATCACCTACGAAGAAATGCTGGAAATGGCGTCGCTTGGCGCCAAGGTCCTGCAGACGCGCTCGGTCGAGCTGGCGATGAAATATCGCGTCCGTCTGCAGGTGCTGTCGAGTTTTACCGACACGCCGGGAACGTTCGTCGTCGATGAGGATGAGATCGTGGAACAAGCGCTGGTGAGCGGCGTTACCTATTCGCGCAACGAGGCCAAGATCACGCTGACGCAAGTGGCTGATCGGCCGGGCGTCGCCGCCGGCATCTTCGGCCCGCTCGCCGAAGCCGCGGTCAATGTCGACATGATCGTGCAGAGCGCGGCCGACGACGGCACCACCGACGTCACCTTCACGCTGCCGCGCACCGACCTCGAGCGCGCGCTGAAACTGCTCAATGGGCTCAAACCGGCGCTCGGGTTCAAGAGCGTCTTGGCCGACAAGAACGTGGTCAAGGTATCGGTGATCGGCGTCGGCATGCGCAGCCACGCGGGCGTCGCCGCACGCATGTTCAAGACGCTCTCCGACAAGGGCATCAATATCCAGGTGATCTCGACCTCGGAGATCAAGGTGAGCGTCCTGATCGCCGAGGACTACACCGAGCTCGCGCTGCGCGCGCTCCATACCGCCTATGGACTGGATGCCGCCTAAACCGGGCGCCGACGCCGCCCGCGCCCGCCTCGACCGGCTGTGGCAGCGCGGCCGCGAGTTCCTGGGCGTGCGCTACGCCATCATGGGCGGCGCCATGACCTGGGTGTCGGAGCGCACCCTGGTCGCCGCGATCTCGAACGCCGACGGGTTCGGCGTCCTGGCCTCGGGTGCGATGAAGCCGGCCGAGCTCGAGGCCGAGATCGAAGCGACCTTCGCCCGCACCGCGAAGCCGTTCGGCGTCAACATCATCACGCTTCACCCCCAGCTGTCCGAGTTGATCGACGTCTGTGGCCGGCACCGGGTTTCGCACGTCGTCTTGGCCGGCGGGGTTCCGACCCAAGCGGCGATCGCCCGCATCAAGGACCACGGCGCCAAGGCGATCGGATTCGCGCCGGCGCCGGTCATCGCCAAAAAGCTGATCCGCAACGGGATCGACGCCCTGGTGATCGAAGGCATGGAAGCCGGCGGACACATCGGCCCGGTCGCGACCGGCGTGCTGGCTCAGGAAATCCTGCCGGCGATCGATGAGGTGCCGGTATTCGTCGCCGGCGGCATCGGCCGGGGCGATGCCATCGCGCTTTACCTCGAGATGGGCGCCGCCGGCTGCCAGCTCGGGACCCGGTTCGTGTGTGCGACCGAATCGATCGCGCATCCGGCGTTCAAGAAGGCCTTTATCCGTGCGGCCGCACGCGACGCGGTCCCTTCGGTGCAGATCGATCCCGACTTTCCGGTCATTCCGGTGCGCGCGCTCACCAATGCCGCGACCAAACGCTTCATCGAGACCCAGCTCGAGGTGATCGCCAGGTTCCGCCGCGGCGAACTCTCCCAAAACGAAGCGCAGCTCGCGATCGAACATTATTGGGCCGGGGCGCTGCGCCGCGCCGTGGTCGAGGGCGATGTCGAGAACGGATCGTTGATGGCGGGCCAAAGCGTCGGGATGGTGACGCACGAGCAGCCGGTTGCGGCTATCATCGCCGAACTAATCGACCAGGCGGTGACGACGCTCGGCCGGCAGTTCGCCGAGCCCCTGACCGCCGCCGCGCCACGGCCGCGTCGGGCACGGGCGTAGCGAGAGCCGCAAGGGGTCGCGTTTTATTGTGGGCGTTCATTAGGTTGAGTGACTCTGGCGATAGCTCAACCTAATATAGTTAAATACATGATGAAATTTGCGGGGGTTGTGGGAAACTTTTTTGACGCATTGACGTCTGAAAGCGATCTCGGAAGGTAAGGCTCGAGATTGATTTTGTCGTGATCTGCTCAGCTGTACGGGGGGGGGGGCGATCGAGCAGCGCCGTTGAACGAAGGGGGGTAGTCACATGGCCGAGCGTTTGCCAGAGGCGACGAACCAGCCGCGATCGGCGCGCGAGCGTCGTCGTCTCCATTTGTGCGCGGCCGGCGGCACCGATCTGCGATCGTCATACGAGGGCATCGGCGCCGAACTCAAAGCGGTGCGGCTTCGGCACAACCTGCGTTTGAGCGATGTCGCCGCCAAGCTGCGCATCCGCGAGGTCTATCTCGCGGCGATCGAAGAAGGCCGGTTCGTCGACCTGCCGGGTCCGGTGTACGCGACTGGGTTCGTCCGCACCTACGGTGAGTTTATCGGCTTCAACGGCGACGATTGCGTCACTCAGTTAAAGCGCGAAGACAGTGCGAGCGAACGCACGACCAAGCTCAATTTTCCGATCCCTTCCAACGAGAGCCGCCTGCCCGGCCGCGAGTTGCTAGCGGTCTCGCTGGCGATCGCTATCGGTCTCTACGCGGCGTGGTACTACGGCTCGAACGCCGACCGCGTCCGCGTCGAAGGTGTGCCGGCGGTTCCCGAGCGCCTGATGGCGGGAACCGCTGAAACGTCGACCGAGGGCAAGTCGGCCGCGCCGGCACGCAGCGAGGCGGCCGCGCAGGCACGTAGCGAGGCGGCCGCGTCGGCACGCAGCGAGGCGGCGATCGGCAGCGCGACCGCGGCCAAGCCGACGGAGACCGCCGCGCTCAAACCCGCGGAACCGGTCAAGCCGACCGTGCCCCCAGCCGTGAAGCCGACCGATGCTGGCGCGACCAAATCGATCGAGACGACCATCAACAAACCGGTCGAAGCGGCGACGGTCAACAGACCGATTGAAACGGCGACCAGAAAACCGGTCGACCCGACGGCATCGCGCCCAGTGGTGACAGCTGGTGCCAAGCCGCCCGCGTCGGGCGATGAGGCGGGGATCGCGGCGCGCCGCTCCGGTGCGGCGCTGGTCCGGTCCGACGAGGGCGGGCACGATCGGCTCGCAGCCGTTCCGACTGTGCCCGAATCGCGCACGCCGGCGAGCGGCGGCTATGCCCCGCACGTCTTGGGTGCGGTCGGCGCCTCGCGCGTCACCCTCATCGCCAAAGTCGACAGCTGGGTGCAAATCCGCGGTACCAACAGTGAGCTCCTCCTCACCCGCGTGCTCCGCGCCGGCGACAGGTACCATGTCCCCAACCGCACCGGACTGATTCTCATGACCGGCAATGCCGGCGCGATCGAGGTCGCGGTCGATGGCAAGTCGCTGCCGCCGCTCGGCCCCGTCGGCGAGGTCCGTCGCGACGTCTCGCTCGATCCCGACGAGCTCTTGAAGGGCGCCGCTGCTAACTAGCTCGTCATGGCCGGCGAAGGACAGCCATCGACACCTTTTCTTGTTCGCTGTAGATGGCCAGGACTCGGCCTGCGGCCGCCCCGGCCATGACGTCGAAGAGGGTAGCGGCTTAGCATCCGGAAAAGCGCTTTAGCCGCAATTTCCTTGCGCGCGCCGCCCGTGTTATGGAAGGTGGTACGACGCCCGCGAGCCCGGGCGTCTTCGTTTTCGATCTGCGACGAGCCCGATCGCGCGCCATGAGCGTTCGCCCCTACCGCGACATCCAGCGACGGAAGTCGCGCCAGATTCGCGTCGGTTCCGTCCTCGTCGGCGGCGATGCGCCGATCACGGTCCAGTCGATGACCAATACCCCGACCGCCGACGCGGCCGCGACCATCGCCCAGGTCCGCGCCCTCGAGGCGGCCGGCGCCGACATCGTCCGCGTCTCGTGCCCGGACGTCGAATCGACCGCGGCACTCGCGGCCATCGTCAAGGCGGCGACGGTGCCGATCGTCGCCGACATCCACTTCCACTATAAGCGCGCGATCGAGGCGGCCGAGGCCGGCGCCGCGTGCTTGCGCATCAACCCCGGCAATATCGGCGCGGCCGCGCGCGTCCGCGAGGTCGTGCAAGCTGCCAAGGACCATGGCGTCAGTATGCGGATAGGCGTCAACGCCGGCTCGCTCGAGCGCGACCTCCTGGAAAAATACGGCGAGCCGTGCCCGGCGGCGATGGTCGAGAGCGCCTTGAACCACGCCCGCATCCTCGAGGACCACGACTTCGTCCAGTTCAAGATCAGCGTCAAGGCGTCCGACGTGTTCCTGGCGGTCGCCGCCTACCAGGAGCTCGCCGCCGCCTGCGACTATCCGCTCCACTTGGGCGTCACCGAAGCGGGCGGCTTCATCACCGGTTCGGTCAAGTCGGCGATCGGGATCGGCTCGCTCCTGTGGGCCGGGATCGGCGACACGATCCGGGTGTCGCTCTCGGCCGACCCGGTCGAAGAGATCAAGGTCGGCTACGAGATCCTGAAGGCGCTCGGACTCCGCCGCCGCGGCGTCACCGTGGTCGCGTGCCCGTCGTGCGCTCGCCAGGCGTTTCCGGTGATCAAGACCGTCGAGACGCTCGAAAAGCGCCTAGCGCACATCACGACTCCGCTCACGCTGTCGGTGATCGGCTGCGTCGTCAACGGCCCCGGCGAAGCGCGCGAGACCGATATCGGCTTGACCGGCGGGGGCCAGGGCACCCATCTCGTCTACTTGAGCGGCTTCGCCGATCACAAGATCACCGACGCCCAGCTGGTCGATCACCTAGTCGATCTGGTCGAAAAGAAAGCGGCCGAACTCGAAGCCGGCTCCGCGCTCGCCGCCCGCGTCTCTTAGCCACGGAGTTTGCCTGTGACCTCGCTGCAGCCGGTGCGTGGGACGCACGACCTATTACCGGAGGATAGCCGCCGCCACCGCCACGTAGTCGAGCGCGCGCGCACGATCGCCGAACGCTACGGTTACGCCGAGATCGCGACGCCGATCTTCGAATTTTCCGAGGTGTTTCGCCGCACCCTCGGCGAGACCTCCGACGTCGTCACCAAGGAGATGTACACGTTCGTCGATCGCGGCGGCGAAGAGGTGACGCTCCGGCCCGAATACACCGCCGGGATCGCGCGCGCCTTCATCTCGGGCGGCTTGAAGCAGCACCTGCCGCTCAAGTTTTTCGGCGCCGGGCCGATGTTCCGCTACGAACGGCCCCAGAAGGGGCGGCTGCGCCAGTTCCATCAGATCGACGTCGAGCTATTGGGCGTCGCCGAGCCGGCGGGCGACATCGAAGTGATCGCGCTCGCCGCCGATATCCTGGCCGAGTTGGGCGTGATCGGGCACTGCACGCTCGAGCTCAACTCGTTGGGCGATCCCGACAGCCGCGCCGCCTACCGCGAGGCGCTGGTCGGCTACCTCGCGCCCCGCCGCGCGCGCCTTTCGGCCGACAGCCAGGCGCGGCTCGATCGCAACCCGCTCCGCATCTTGGATTCCAAGGACGATGGCGACCGCGCGATCGTCGCGCAAGCGCCCGACATCCTCGCCCATCTGACCCCGGCGGCGGCCGCGTTCTTCGCCGCCGTGCGCGCCGGCCTCGACACCCTGGGCATCGCTTATCGGGTCAACCATCGCCTGGTACGCGGCCTCGACTACTACACCCACACTGCGTTCGAGTTCACCACGACCGCGCTCGGTGCCCAGGGCGCGGTGATCGCCGGCGGCCGCTACGACGGCCTGATCGAGACCATGGGCGGGCCGGCGACGCCGGGCATCGGCTGGGCCGGCGGGGTCGAGCGCCTGGCGCTCTTGTGCCAGGCTTATCCGCCGGCGCCGCGACCGCTCGCCTTGATTCCAATCGGCGCCGCGGCCGAAGCGGCGGTGGCCAAGCTCGGGCAACAGCTCCGGCGCGTCGGCCTCGCCGTCGACATCGGCTATAGCGGCAACCTGTCGCGGCGCATGAAGCGGGCCAATAAGATCAACGCGCGAACGGCCGTGATCGTCGGCGACACCGAACTCGCGCGCGGCATCGCCACCGTGCGCGATCTCCACACCGGCGCGCAGCGCGAGGTGCCGCTCGCCGAGCTGCCGGCGGCGCTGAAGCCCGGGCCGGCTTCGGCGCGATGATTGCCGCGGCCAAGCTCGACGCGGTCCGCACCCGGTTCTGGTCGCTCCAGGCGCAGCTCGCCAATGCGGCCATGCTGCCGCGCGAGGAGTTCGTCCGCGCCGCCCGCGAGCTCTCGGACCTGACGCCGATCGTCGCCGAGATCGACGCGCTGCAGAAACTGCAGGCCGAGATCGCCGGGCTCGAGGAGATCGTCGCCGATCCCGCCGCCGATGCCGAGATGAAGGGCATGGCGCAGGACGAGCTGCAGGGCCTCAAGACCCGCCTGCCCGAGGCCGAACGCAAGCTCCTGATGCTGTTGATCCCCAAGGACGAGGCTGACGAAAAGAGCGCGATCCTCGAAGTGCGGGCTGGGACCGGGGGCGATGAAGCAGCGCTGTTCGCCGGCGATCTCTTCCGCATGTACCAGCGCTACGCCGAGGCCAAGGGCTGGAAGTTCGAAGTCCTCGATACGGCGCCGACCGACCTGCACGGATTTCGCGAGGCGACCGCCTCGATCTCGGGCCGCGGCGTGTTCGCGCGCCTCAAATTCGAGTCGGGCGTGCACCGTGTGCAGCGGGTGCCGGTGACCGAGGCGAGCGGCCGCATCCATACCTCGGCGGCGACGGTGGCGGTGCTGCCCGAGGCCGAGGAGGTCGACATCAAGATCGACGACAAAGATCTGCGCATCGACGTGTTCCGCGCTCGCGGACCGGGCGGGCAGTCGGTCAACACCACCGACAGTGCCGTTCGCATCACCCACATTCCGACCGGGCTCGTCGTCAGCCAGCAGGACGAAAAGTCGCAGCACAAGAACAAGGCCAAGGGGCTCAAGATCCTGCGCGCGCGGCTCTACGAGCGCGAGCGTCAACAGCGCGACCAAGAGCGTGCGGCGCTGCGCAAGAGCCAGGTCGGCACCGGTGATCGTTCCGAGCGGGTCCGGACCTACAATTTTCCGCAGAACCGCGTCACCGATCACCGCGTCAACGTGACCGTGCACGACATCGAAAAATTCCTGGCCGGCGAGGCGCTCGATCAACTGATCGAGCCGCTCATCACCGACGACCATGCGCAACGCCTGGCGCAGCTCAATGCCGATGGCTGAGGCGGCGGCGTCCGCGGCCGGCGCGACGATCGCGGTCGCCGACGCGATCGCTGCCGCCCAGCGCGCATTCGCCGCGGCCGGTCTGCCGACGCCGCGGCTCGATGCCGAGCTTTTGATCGCCCACGCGCGCGGCTGCGCGCGGGCCGAACTCGCGTGGCGCCGGCGCGAGCCGCTCGCGGCCGAAACCCGAACCGCGATCGCCGCGCTGGTCGAACGCCGCCTCCGGCGCGAGCCGGTCGCGCGCATTCTCGGCAGCCGCGACTTCTGGGCGCACCGCTTCGCGTTGAGCCCGGCGGTCCTCGACCCGCGGCCGGAAACCGAGACGCTGGTCGAAGCTGCGCTGGCGCATATGACGGATGCGGGCCGCTCCTACCGGATCCTCGATCTCGGCACCGGCTCGGGCGCGCTCTTGGTGAGTCTGCTCGCGGAACGACCGCGCGCGACTGGCGTCGGCATCGACATCGAGGCCGCAGCGGTCGCGATCGCGGCGGCGAACGCCGCGGCGGCCGGGGTTGCGCCCCGCGCCCGCTTCGTCGTCGGCGACTGGGGCGCGGCGCTCGCCGCGCGGTTCGACGTCGTCGTCTGTAACCCGCCCTATGTCGCGCAGCCCGACCTCGACCGGCTCGCACCCGAAGTCGGGTACGACCCGCGCCGGGCGCTCGACGGCGGCTGCGACGGCCTCGACGGCTATCGCCAGCTCGCGCCGGCGACGCCGGCGCTGCTCGCCCGGGGCGCGGCCGCGTTCGTCGAACTCGGATTCGGCCAGCGCGACGCAGTGGCGGCGCTGTTCGCGGCCGCCGGCGCCCGTGTCGTCGCCGTGCATGCCGATCTCGCCGGGATCGACCGTTGTCTGGTCGTCGGCGCCGAGACGCCCCGAAAGGCGAAAAAAAGGATTGGATTTGGCGCGCCGCCGGTCTAGCTTTTGCGGGTGACCTAAGGACACCGCCGGGGGGCGGAGAAGTCCAAGAGGAATCCTTCCACGAGAATATCGCTGGGCACTCCGTCGGGACCGGCGTGTTGCGTTCGGGAGTCCTAAAATGGGGGCCGCGTGAACAAGTTCGATATGAAGCATGGGATGAACCCGCGTCGCCATCGCAACGGGCGCAACAACGGCAAGCGCTCGTTCGGTCCGAGCAACAACCGGAGCTACGAGAGCAACGGTCCGGACGTCAAGGTTCGCGGTACTGCCAATCAGATTTTCGACAAGTATCTCGCGCTCGCGCGCGATGCCACCGCGGCCGGCGACCGCATCTCAGCCGAGGCCTACTACCAGCACGCCGAGCACTATTACCGCATGTTCATCGGCACGATCGATGGGCCGCGTCAGCAAGGCCCGCGCAGCAACGATCCCTCGATTCCGCCGCCGAACGACCCGTCGATGCCGCCGACGCAGCCGGGGCCGATTCAAGCCGACCATGCGCGCGACGGTTCGGGCGGCGACTACAACGTTCAGCCGCAGCACAACGCCGCACCGGAAACGCAACCGCACTGAACGCGGCGCGCCGCTCGAAAAATGCCAAGGGCCGCCGTTGTGCGGCCCTTGTGTTGTAAAGCGGCAACACTATATACGAAGAACGTACCGGCTCGTTGACGGGCGGTGCGTCGACGCGTGCCTGGCAAACAGGGCGCAAGGAGCGGATCGATGGACATCAATCGCTACACCGAGCGATTGCGGGGGTTCATTCAGTCGGCGCAGGGCTTGGCGCTTCGCTCGGGCCATCAGCTCTTCGCCCCCGAACACCTTCTCAACGTCCTGGTCGACGACAAGGACGGGCTGGCGGCCGCGCTGATCGGCGCCGCCGGCGGCCGTGTCGATCAGGTGCAGGCGCGGGTCCGTGCTGCGCTCGACAAGCTGCCCAAGGTCGAAGGCGGCGGCGCCGGCCAAGTCTACCTGGCGCCGGAAATCGCCCGCCTGTTCGAGGCCGCCGAGGAGCTGGCGCAGGGAGCCGGCGATGGCTTCGTCACTGCCGAGCGGCTCCTGCTCGCCCTCGCCCTCGCAACCGGCACGCCGGCGGCGCAGATCCTCAAAGATGCCGGCGTCAGCCCGCAGGGGTTGAACGCGGCCATCAACGACGTGCGCAAGGGGCGCAAGGCCGACAGCGCCAGCGCCGAGGATACCTACGAAGCGCTCAAGAAATACGCGATCGACCTCACCCAGCGCGCGCGCGAAAACAAGCTGGACCCGGTGATCGGTCGCGACGAGGAGATTCGGCGCACCATCCAAGTGTTGTCGCGCCGCATCAAGAACAACCCGGTGCTGATCGGCGAGCCGGGCGTCGGCAAGACCGCGATCGTCGAGGGGTTGGCACAACGAATCGTCAACGGCGACGTGCCGGAGACGTTAAAGAACCGGCAACTTATGGCGCTCGATTTAGGCGCGATGGTCGCCGGCGCCAAGTTCCGCGGCGAGTTCGAGGAGCGTCTGAAGGCGGTGTTGGCCGAGATTCAAGCCGCCGGCGGCGAGGTCATCCTGTTCATCGACGAGCTGCACACGCTGGTCGGCGCTGGCGCGGCCGAAGGCGCGATGGATGCCTCGAACCTGTTGAAACCCGCACTCGCGCGCGGCGATCTCCACTGCATCGGCGCTACGACGCTCGACGAATACCGCAAGCGCGTCGAAAAGGATGCTGCGCTCGCGCGCCGGTTCCAGTCGGTTTACGTCGCGCCGCCCACGGTCGAAGACACCGTCTCGATCCTGCGTGGGCTCAAGGAAAAGTACGAACTTCACCACAAGGTCCGCATCACCGACGGCGCGATCGTCGCCGCGGCGACGCTCTCGAACCGATACATCACCGACCGTTTCCTGCCCGACAAGGCGATCGACCTGGTCGACGAGGCAGCGAGCCGGCTGCGCATGGAGGTCGACTCCAAACCCGAGGAGATCGACGAACTCGATCGCCGCATCATCCAGCTCAAGATCGAGCGCGAGGCGCTGAAGAAAGAAAGCGACGCCGCCTCGCGCGAGCGGCTGAAATCGCTCGAACGCGAACTGGGCGAGGCCGAGCGCGAATCCGCCGACCTCACCGCCGAGTGGCAGGCCGAGAAGTCGAAGCTCGCTGGCTCGGTCAAAATCAAAGAAGAACTCGATGCGGCGCGCAGCGAGCTCGAAGCGGCGCAGCGCAAAGGCAATCTGACCCGCGCCGGCGAACTCCGCTACGGCATCGTGCCGGCGCTCGAAAAGAAACTCGCGGCGGCGGAAGGTGGCGGTAAGAGCCGCATGGTCGAAGAGGCGGTGACCGACACCCACATCGCCCAGGTCGTCTCGCGATGGACCGGGATCCCGGTCGACAAGATGCTCGAAGGCGAGCGCGCCAAACTGCTGCGCATGGAAGCGGAGCTGCAGAAGCGCGTAGTTGGCCAGGACGATGCCCTGGCGGCGGTCGCCGACGCGGTCCGCCGTTCACGCGCCGGGTTGGGCGATCCGCACCGCCCGGTCGGCTCGTTCCTGTTCCTGGGGCCGACCGGGGTCGGCAAGACCGAGCTCACCAAGGCGCTGGCCGCGTTCCTGTTCGACGACGACTCCGCCATGATCCGGCTCGATATGTCCGAATACATGGAGAAACATGCGGTCGCGCGCCTGATCGGCGCCCCGCCTGGCTATGTCGGCTACGACGAGGGCGGCGCGCTCACCGAGGCAGTGCGGCGCCGGCCCTATCAGGTGGTCCTGTTCGACGAGGTCGAAAAGGCGCACCCCGACGTTTTCAACGTGCTATTGCAGGTGCTGGACGACGGCCGCCTGACCGACGGTCAGGGCCACACCGTCGACTTCCGCAACACCATCGTCATCCTGACGTCGAACTTGGGCAGCGACTATCTCGCCGCCCAGCCCGACGGCGAAGACACCGACGCGGTCAGGGACAAGGTGATGGAGGCCGTGCGCCAGGCGTTCCGGCCCGAATTCCTGAACCGACTCGACGAGATCATCCTGTTCCACCGCCTAAGCCGCGCGCACATGGACACGATCGTCGACATTCAGCTCGGCCATCTGCGCCAGCGTCTGGGCGATCGAAAAATTGCGATCGAACTGGACGAGGCGGCGCGCGCTTGGCTCGCCCGCACCGGGTACGATCCGGTCTACGGCGCCCGCCCGCTCCGGCGCGTGATCCAGCGCCACCTGCAGAACGCGCTCGCTACCATGATCCTCGACGGCTCGATCGCCGACGGTAGCAAGGTGCGGGTCTCCGCCGGGGAAGGCGGACTGGTCGTGAACGGCCGCGCGGTCGACGAAGCGGCCTGACGCCGCTATTCGCGGGTCGCGACCTTGACCAGCGGCGGCAACGCTGCGACTCGGGCATCGACGTCGGCGACGTGGCGGCGGAACTGGGCGAGCTCGCGGCCATTGAGCTTGTTGCCGCTCGCGAACTTGACCGTCATCGGATTGACCTGATTGCCGCCGACCAAGATCTCATAATGGAGGTGCGGGCCGGTTGAAAGCCCGGTCGTGCCGACGTATCCGATGATCTGGCCCTGCTTGATGGTGCGACCCGCGCGTACGCCGTAGCCAAAGCGCGAGAGGTGCGCGTAGGCGGTCTGGTAGTTGCCGCTGTGGCGGATGCGGACATAGTTGCCGTAGGCGCCGTTGCTGCCGGCGACTTCGACGGTGCCGTTGCCGGCGGCGACGATCGGCGTGCCGACCGGGGCCGCGAAATCGACACCGCGGTGCATGCGCGTATAGCCGAGGATGGGGTGGGTGCGCTTGCCGAAGCCCGAGGTCAGCTTGGCGCCGTCGAGCGGGGTCTTGAGCAGCGCCTTGCGCACGCTCTCGCCGCTGGCGTTGAAATAGTCGACGCCGGCTGGCGCGCGGTAGCGGTAGTAACGGACATCGTCGCCTTTGATGGTCAGGCTGGCGTAGAGGATCTCGCCGACCTTGGCGCCGCCCTGAGTGACACGGTCGACCTCGGTGTGGAACTGCTCGAACAAAACTTCGAACCGGTCGCCGGGCTGGATTTCGCGCTGGAAGTCGACGTCCCAGCTGTAGAGCCGGATGAAATCCATGATCACGCGGATCGGCATCCCCGCCGCCTGCGCCGACACGAATAGGCTGTCGTCGATCGTGCCGACGACGCGGGCCGAGCCGGCGTGTAGCGCCTTGTCCTCACGACGCGCGACGAAACCGGCTTCGCCGGCGCGCTTGGCGATGATCGTCGAATCGACATCGAGCGGAATGATGACGGAGGCGAGGCGGCGCTGTTGGGTGGCCGGGATCGGCTCGAATTTGAGTTCGACCAATTGCCCGGCGCCCAAGCGGCGCAGATTGAGCTGGGTCGCGAGGGCGGCGATGACGTCGTTGGCGTCGGCGGCGCCGACCCCGGCGCGATCGAGCGCCTGGGCCAGCGTTCCGCCGCGCGCGAGCCGCACCAGCGAGGCGAGTTCGACATCGGGGAGGACCGCTTCGCGCGGACGGGTCGCCGCCTCGCTGCGCGGTTGATAGGGGGGCCGCGCCGGCTCCGCGCTCGGCGCGGACGCTTGCGTGCTTCGCCGCTCTGCCGGCAGCGCGGTCGCCGACAGGAACCCGAGCGCAGCCACGATCGCGATCGTGACCGCCGCCCCGACGCCGGCGCCGATCATGGTGTAGACCCGTCCGCTCGGCGAGATCAGGTCGCGCCAGCGAAAGCTGTCGTTTTCGTCCGTCTTCGGCGTTCTAGAACGTAATTGAGGCGTCACCCCGGGCCCTACTCTTGCCGCTTCGCGCCGCCATTAAAAATTCCCTCGCCAGCCACGTCAAGTTATTCTTATGAATCAAGTCTTTTCAGCCTTCTATTAAGGCAGAGTCGCGATCATTAACGATCCGAGAGGGCGGCCGGTTGCAGGACGCGGGTGAACGACTCGGTATGTTAGCGTCAGGCCCTGAAGTTTGCCGACCAGTGGTTCTCGGCGAGCCCGGCCTTGAGTTTCAGGTGCTTCATGAATTCGCGCGGGTCCTGGGTTTGCTCCCACACCTGCGGCAGGAAGGTGGCGCGGTGGGTTCCGTCCTGGATGATGAGGCCGTCGCGCCCGGGGACGAGCTGGCCCAAAAGGTCGCTTTCGTCGCGGAAGCGCAGCACGGCCGGTTCGCTCAAAACCGAGATCTAGAGCAGCACACGCCCGAACTCGTCGTGCGAGAGCGCCTTGAAGCGGCGGTCCTCGAACGCCGACGCGTAGGCGTTGGCGGCGACGTCGGCGACCAGCGGGCGGCGCGCCTCGAGCGAGCCGATGCAACCGCGCAGGCGTCCATCCATGGTGAGGGTGATGAACGACGCGCCAGGCTTGCGGAGATCGGCGTGGAACGTTTCGAGGTCGAGCTTGGGCCGCTGCTGGGAGCGGAGCCCGATCATGATCGAGCGTGCCGCAACGTTGAGGAGCGAACGGCGTAAATCGTCGCTGAGGCCGGAGGCGTGGCCGCGCTCGCTTCGCGCGATGGCCGGGTCGGGCCGCGGCGCGGCCGCGGCGGCGGTTGCAGTTGCGGTTTGCGCGGGCGCCGCCGGCGGTGGCGGCGTGGCGCGGGCCGACGTGAAATTGAGCGCCCGCAACCGGCACTCGTCGCCCCCTGAAAACATGTAGGCGCCGTAGCCAACGACGCGGTCGCGCGGGCCGGCGGTATCGCCGGAGTTGCGAACGTCGATCGCGGTCGCAGCCATGCCGATCTGGCGCGCGAGCAGCAAGAGCCCGCGGATCGGCATCCGGCTGCAGGCGCCGACGTCCGATACGCCTTCCAACCGCAGCTCGGTAATAGCGCTCGATGTCGCCGCATCGAGCGACTGCGCGGTGGCGTAGTCGTGGTAGTGGCTCAAGTCGGAGCTGATCACGATCAGCGTTTCCGGCCCGCCCCACGCCGCTTGCAACACGGTCGCGACTTCGTTCGGTTCGGCGTCGCCGACCACGATCGGCACCAGCCGGAAATCGGCAAAGGTCTGCTGTAAGAACGGTAGATGGACCTCGAGGCTGTGCTCGGCGGCATGGGTCTGATCGAACTCGCGGACCTGCGGCAAACGCTTGAGTTCGTTGATCAGGGCGCGGTCGAGCGGGACCGAGCCGAGCGGGTTCTGGAACGCGGCGTGCGAGGGGACGGCGAGCCCGCGCACCGCGACCCGATGGGTCGGCCCGAGCAGGACGACGCGCTTGATGCGGTTGCGCGCCGGCCCGAGGCGGGCATAGACCGAAGCCGCGATCGGCCCCGAGTAGATATAGCCGGCGTGCGGCGCGATGATGACCTTGGGGATGTCCTGCTGGGGACGGTGGCCCTGGTTCAAGGCGTCGCGGATGAGCGAACGCACCATGGCGCCGAGCTCGGCGCGATCGACCGGATAGAAGGTCCCCGCACCGCGGGCGGGCGGACTTCGGCATTGCCGCTCAAGCTCATCGCGAGATCTCCGGCCCCGGCGCGATGCGTGGGCACGCGCCTGGGCGTTGGTCGGTTTGGACTATATCTTAGGTAGAACGGGAGGTCTAAGCGGGGCAAGAACCGGATGACCGTAGACGACGCGACGACCGTGGACGCGACGACCGACAAGACCGGATGGGTGACCGGCCGCCATTGGCACGCACTCGGCGACGGCCGCATCCAATGCGACGTCTGCCCGCGGGCGTGCAAGCTCCACGACGGCCAGCGCGGCCTTTGCTTCGTCCGCGCCGCCGACGCGGGCGCGATCAAGCTCACGACCTACGGCTGCTCGTCGGGCTTTTGCATCGACCCGGTCGAGAAGAAGCCGCTCAATCACTTCCTGCCCGGCACGCCGATCCTCTCGTTCGGAACCGCCGGCTGCAACCTGACCTGCAAATTCTGTCAGAACTGGTCGATCAGCAAATCGCGCGAGATCGATACTCTGGCCGACGCCGCCTCGCCGCAACGGCTCGCCCGCGCCGCCCAGCAGTTGGGGTGTCGGTCGGTCGCGTTCACCTACAACGACCCCGTCATCTTCATGGAGTACGCGATCGACATCGCGCGCGAGTGCCGCGCGCTCGGCGTCAAGTCGGTGGCGGTCACCGCCGGCTACATGAGCCCGGCGGCGCGCGAGGAGTTCTACCAGCACATCAACGCCGCGAACGTCGACCTCAAAGGCTTCACCGAGGACTTTTACCACCGCTTGTGCAGCGGGCATCTGGCCGACGTGCTGGAGACGCTTGTCTATCTCAAACGCCGCACCAAGGTCTGGTTCGAGGTGACGACCCTGCTGATCCCGGGCGAAAACGATTCGGCCGCCGAAGTCACCGAGATGACGCACTGGTTCGTCGATCAACTCGGCCCCGACGTACCGCTCCACTTCACCGCCTTCCACCCCGATTTCCGCATGCGCGATACTCGGCCGACCCCGGCGGCCACGCTCGTCCGCGCCCGCGACATCGGCCTCGAGGCAGGGCTGCGCTACGTTTATGTCGGCAACGTGCACGACGAAGCGGGATCGAGCACCTATTGCCCGGGGTGCGGTACCAAGGTGATCGGGCGCGACTGGTACGTGCTGACGGCGTGGCACTTGAGCGACGACGGCCGCTGCCGGCATTGCGGCCACGCGATCGCCGGCGTGTTCGACGGCCCGCCCGGCACCTGGGGCGCCAAGCGCCGCCCGGTACGGCTGAGCCAAGAACCGTCCCCGCCACCCCCTCCCGGCGCTTCGCGCAAGCCTCCCCCCCTGACAGGACCCTGACAGGGAACGCGATTCGCTAAATATCCCCCCCCGTTGAAGGACCGTT
>VGEO01000056.1 GCA_016869275.1 Alphaproteobacteria bacterium
TCGGCCGGCCGCCGGCCGAAGCCGACCTGCAAAACCACTTCCGCGTCAGCCCACCCTCGGTCCACCAAATGGTGCTCACCCTCGAACGCGTCAGCCTGATCAAACGACAGCCCGGCGTCGCCTGCAGCATCCAGTTGCTCGTCGCGCCCGAAAACCTGCCGATCCTTCGCGCCGCTGAAAAACAACCCGTCATATCCTCGGTGCAGCGCTACTAGGTCGATCCAGGCACCGAGGAGCTTGGTGTAAAGATCGCGATTCTGATCAAGGGGAATTCCATCGATGCTGAGCGCTGGCAACAAGGAAAAGCTCGTGGCAGTTACCAGGGTTGCATTGGCGTTGACGAAGTCATAGAGACCGAGCTTGCGTTCCTCCAGCTTCATCCCGAGTTGCTCGGCCAGCTCACACAATGTCTTCAGACTGACGCCCTCGAGCGCATCGTATCGCGGCGGCCGCACCAGATTGTTCCCCTCCACGACGCAGAGATTGGCGACTACTGCTTCGGCGATCGAACCATCGTCGGCAAAGATCACCGTCATGGCGCTCTGTCCCGGTGACGAATCCTGTTGGTTGGCTCGCATCGTCTTGTTCTCCGCCCGTAGCCAAGCGCCCCGGCTGGTGGCTTTGACGCGATGATCCATCGCCCCGGAAAAATGGCGGGTCAGCAGCGATGGCTCGAGGCGAATGCCACCGCCGTCATAGAGGGGTCCGAACGTGGCAAACCTCAGCGGGCGCAACATGACGACGATGCTGGGTTGGCTGACGCCGACGAGATCAAGATCACCCTGCCCGGTGGTGACGATCTGATGGACCCAAACATCGCCGAGCTCGCCGATCTCGTCCTCATTGCGTCTCAAGACCTCGAGTGTCGCGTCACTCACTGTGGCGACGAGGCTGTCACCGTCCAGTTCCATGTACTTCAACGAGCGGCGCAGGCGATCCATGTGATCCTTGAGTCGGAATGGTGACCCGTTGAACGTGCGCTCGATTTCGTAGACGCCGTGGCCAAGCATGAAGCCGCTGTCGTAGACCGAAATCTTGGCCTGGTCTTCGGGCAGGAACTCACCATTCAGATAGGTAATCATGCTGCTTCCTCCTTAACCGCTTCTTTTGTCATGGGTGCCCGATTCGGACGAACCACTGAACGTCTAATCCCGCCGCAGGAATTGTACTCGGGATTAGAATACCAATTCATAATCGATCGAATTGCCGGTGCCGGCGAGAAGGTGAAACGGGGACTGCGCGTCCGGCGCAGACGCGAATTTTCGATCCAGGCTTCCGCGCAGCAATCGCGACCCCGCATCCGGCACGCTTGCGGCTGAGGTTCGGGCACCGTCGAGGAGCCCGCCGACTTTCAAAGCGCGGCGACGGCCAGCTTGTCCCCACCCACCCCAACCGTGCTCTAATCGGACCCGCCCGCCGTCCGGCGGTTCCTTCCGCTGGAGCTGAGCCCGTGCCTGCGTCGGCGCTGGTTTCGTTTGATCCCCGATGTCGTCAGCTTTCTCCGCCCGTCCCCGCCGCCCGCTTCTAGGCATCGCCTACCTCATCGCCGCGATCGTCATGTTCGGCGTGCTCGAGGCGGTGGTGAAGTATCTTTCGCAGCGCTATCCGCTCGGACAGCTGATCTGGGCGCGGTTCTTCTTCCACCTCGTGCTGATGCTGCCGTTCGCGGTCGAGGCCGGGCTCCGCCGCTCGGTCGCGACCGCGCGGCCGGGAATCCACATCCTCCGCTCGCTCCTCCAGTTGCTCGCGACCGGCGGCATGTTCGTCTCGCTCCGCTACGTGCCGCTCGCCGAGGCGGTCTCGATCGTCTATCTCTCGCCCCTGATCGTGACCGCGCTGTCGGCGCCGCTGTTGGGCGAGAAGATCGACGCCAAGAAGTGGCTCGCGGTCGCGGCCGGCTTCGCCGGCGTCCTCGTCATCATGCGCCCGGGGATGGGCGTCCTCCACTGGGCCGCCGCCGCCGCGCTCGTCACCGCGTTCGCCTACGCGCTGTTCCAGATCATCACCCGGCGGATCGGCGGCTCCGAGAGCACCGTCACCACCGCGCTCTATACCCCGATGGTCGGGACCGTGGTCACCTCGCTGATCGCGCCGTTCGACTGGACCGGGGCCGACCTCGAAGGCTGGGCGCTGATGGTTTGCCTGGGCGTCTTCTCGGGCCTCGGCCACCTCCTCGTCATCAAGGCGTTCCAGCACGAAGAGGCGTCCAAGCTCGCGCCGGTCAATTACATCCACATCGCCTGGTCGGTCGTGATCGGCATCGTCGTGTTCGACACCGTCCCCGATCTCTGGACCGTGACCGGCGCCGCCGTCATCGTCGCCAGCGGCCTCGTCGTCATTTCGCGCCGCCGGGCCGGCGGTTGAACGGGAATCCGCCTTTGCTATAGTGGCGTCCGGGTTTCGGGCCTTCGGCAAGCGAACAGGCGCACGCATCATGGACATTCAGCAAAACGTCGAAACGTGGGAAGTATTTTCGGGCCTCGTCAAGTGGGGCACGATTCTCACGGTGATCGTCGTCGCTCTGCTCGCGCTCTTCCTGCTCTAAGCCTGCCGCGCCGAATGCGTCCCTGGTAACGTCGATCGCATGAAAATCGGCGTCGCCAAGGAAGTGCGTCCGCACGAACACCGCGTCGCCGCGACCCCGGCGAGCGTCCGCAAGTACATCGAGCTCGGCTACGCCGTCGCGATCGAGCGCGGCGCCGGGCTCGGCGCCTATATCGCCGATGAGGCTTATGCGGCGGCCGGTGCCAGCATCGCGCCCGACTTCGCGAGCCTCGCCGCGGAAGCCGACGTCCTGCTCCGCGTCCGCCCGCCCTTGACCGCGGCCGAAGGCGGGCCCGACGAGATCCAGCCCTTGAAGGACGGCGCGGTCCTGATCGGCATGCTGCAGCCCCGCGACTACCCGGCCCACCTCGCGCTCTACGCCGCCCGCCGCGTCACCGCGTTCGCCCTCGACCACATCCCGCGGATTTCGCGCGCCCAGGCGATGGACGGCTTGACCTCGCAGTCAAACCTCGCCGGCTACAAGGCCGTGCTCGCGGCCGCGCACGAGTTCCCGCGCGCGTTCCCGATGATGATGACCGCCGGCGGCACCATCGCGCCGGCGCGCGTCCTCGTGCTCGGCGCCGGCGTCGCCGGCCTGCAGGCGATCGCGACCGCACGGCGCCTGGGCGCCGTCGCCTCGGCGTTCGACGTCCGTGCCGCGGTCAAGGAGGAAGTCGAGAGCCTGGGCGGCGCCTTCATCGAGGTGCCGCCGATGGAAGAGATGATCAAGGAGACCGACGGCTACGCCCGCGAAATGAGCGACGCCTACCAGCGCCACCAGCACCGCCTGATCGCCGAGGCGCTCAAAGTCAACGACATCGTCATCTGCTCGGCGCTGATCCCGGGCCGGCGCGCGCCGATGCTGATCACCGCCGAAATGGTCGGCGCGCTCAAGCCCGGCTCGGTGATCGTCGACTTGGCCGCCGCCGCGGGCGGCAACTGCGCGCTCTCGCGTTTGGGCGAAACGGTCGAGGCCGGCGGCGTCCGCATCATCGCGCCCCACAACTTGCCGAGCCTGCTGCCGATCGATGCCTCGAACCTCTATGCCCGCAACGTCCTCAACTTCGTCGCCTGGCTCACCGACAAGGCGGCCAAGGCGATCATGATCGACTGGGACGACGAGATCGTGCGCGGCATGCTGCTCGCCCGCGACGGCAGGATCGTCCATCCGCAATTCAAGGGAGCCGCCTAGTCATGGAAACGATGGGGGTCGATCCGTTCGTGTTCCGGCTCTCGATCTTCGTGCTCGCGGTCTTCGTCGGCTACTACGTGGTGTGGAGTGTGACGCCGGCGCTGCACACGCCGCTGATGGCGGTCACCAACGCGATTTCGAGCGTCATCATCGTCGGCGCGCTGATCGCGGCCGGACCGGCCGCGTGGTCGCTCGCCAAGGCGCTCGGGCTCCTCGCCGTGTTCCTGGCGGCGATCAACATCTTCGGCGGATTCCTGGTGACCCAGCGTATGCTCGACATGTTCCGCCGCAAATGAGCCGGCCATGACCGCCGATTTCGCCGCGCTCGCCTACCTCGGGGCCTCGATCCTCTTCATCATGGCGCTGCGCGGGCTTTCCTCGCCCAGGATGGCGCGGCGCGGCAACATCTACGGCATCGCCGGCATGGCGATCGCGGTTGCCACCACCTTGGCCGAGCCCGGGGTGCTGGGCTACGACATGATCCTGGTCGCGCTGGTCGCGGGCGGCGGCATCGGTACGTTCGCCGCGCGCCGCATCCAGATGGCGGCGATGCCGCAGCTGGTGGCGGCGTTCCACAGCCTGGTCGGGCTGGCGGCGGTGCTGGTCGCGATCGCCGCGTTCTACGCCCCCGATGCCTACGGGATCGGCGCGCCCGGCGCGATCAAGGTGGCGTCGCGGATCGAGATGGCGATCGGCGCGGCGATCGGCGCGATCACATTCTCGGGCTCGATCGTCGCCTTTGCCAAGCTCCAGGAGCTCGTCACCGGCGCGCCGCTGGTGTTCCCCGGCCAGCACTGGCTCAACCTGCTCCTAGGCCTCGCGCTCGTCGCGCTCGGGGTCGATTTCGCCGCGACCCAGGACACGAGCGCCTACCTCGTCATGATCGCGCTCGCCTTCGTCTTGGGCGTCCTACTGATCGTCCCGATCGGCGGCGCCGACATGCCGGTCGTGGTGTCCATGCTCAACAGCTATTCCGGGTGGGCTGCCGCGGGGATCGGGTTCACGCTCGAGAACACGGCGCTGATCGTGACCGGCGCGCTGGTCGGCTCGTCCGGCGCGATCCTCTCCTACATCATGTGCCGCGCGATGAACCGCTCGTTCGTGAGCGTGATCCTGGGCGGCTTCGGCGTCGCGACCGCCACCGCCGTCAAAGCCGGCGAGCGGCCGGTCAAGGCCGGCAGCGCCGAGGACGCCGCCTTCATCTTGAAGGCCGCGAAGACCGTGATCATCATCCCCGGCTACGGCATGGCGGTGGCGCAGGCGCAGCACGCGGTGCGCGAGATGGCGAAAGCGCTGGCCGCCTCGGGCGCGCGCGTCCGCTACGCGATCCACCCGGTGGCGGGGCGCATGCCCGGGCACATGAACGTGCTGCTGGCCGAGGCCAACGTGCCTTACGAGGAAGTGGCCGAGCTCGAGGACATCAACAACGACTTCGCCCAGACCGATGTCGCGTTCGTGATCGGCGCCAACGACATCACCAACCCGGCCGCCAAGACCGACCCCAAGAGCCCGATCTACGGCATGCCGATCCTCGACGTCGAGCGCGCCCGCACCGTGCTGTTCGTGAAGCGCAGCCTCGCCCCCGGTTATGCCGGCATCGACAACGACCTGTTCTACCGCCCGAACACGATGATGCTGTTCGGCGACGCCAAGAAAGTGGTCGAAGGCATCCTCCAGGCGCTGTAGCGGCGATGACGCCGACGATCGCGCTCCATCTCGCCGCCGCGCTGATCGCGCTCCCGCTCGGGATCGTCATGCTGATTCGGACCAAAGGCACGGCGTCGCACAAGGCGTTGGGCCGCGTCTGGGTCGGGGTCATGGCGGTGACGGCGGCGAGCTCGTTCGGGATCGAAGCGATCACCGGTGGCCGCGGTTTCAGTGCGATTCACCTGCTCGCGGTGTAGACCCTGATCGCGGTCGCGGTCGGCGTCGTCATGATTCGCCGCGGCAACCGCCGCGCGCACGCCGCCTGGATGATCGGCACCTTCTCGGGTCTGATCGTCGCCGGATTGCTGGCGCTCGAGCCGGATCGCATCGTCGGCCGCTTCCTGTTCGGCTGGACCGGTTTGGAAGCGGGGCGGGCGCGACCTATAGTCCCTGCATCATGGCTATCCGCAAGATCGCCCGCATGGGCCACCCGGTGCTGCGCCAGCCGACCGCGTTGGTGGTCGATCCGACCGCGCCCGAGATCGCGCGGCTGATCGCCGACATGTTCGCGACCATGGTCGATGCCGAGGGCGTCGGTATCGCCGCGCCGCAGGTCTACGAGTCGATGAAGATCGTCATGTTCTATACGCCCGAGGACGCCGCCGCCCGCCCCGACGACCTCCGCGACAAGGACTTCGCCATCCTGATTAATCCGGTCGTTACCGTCCTCGGCGAGAGCCGCGAGGCGGGGTGGGAAGGGTGCCTCTCGGTGCCGGGTCTGCGCGGCCGGGTGGCGCGCCCGGCGCACATCGGCTACCGCGCGCTCGGTCCCGACGGGCGGGCGGTCGAACGCGAGGCGCGCGGCTTCCATGCCCGCGTCGTGCAGCACGAGTGCGATCACCTGGACGGCGTCCTCTATCCGATGCAGATGGACGACATGACGAAACTGGTGTTCACCTCGGAGTGGAAGCACTTCGCGGCAGCGGAAGGGTTGGACGATGGCGAAGCGGACGCGGAAAACGGCCAAGAACAAGAAAAAGAGTGACGACGACTATCTCGGCGCCGAGCGGCGCGCGCTGCTGGCGCGGGCGCTGACGCACGTCGCGTTCGACGGCTGGACCGCCAAAGCGCTCGCCGCCGCCCAACGCGATTTGGGCTATGCGCCCGATATCGCGGCGCGGGCATTCCCGCGCGGACCCGCCGACCTGATCGCATTTTTCAACGCGGACCTCGACCGCCGTATGGTCGCGGCGCTCGATGCCGCGGCGCTCGCCAAGCTCAAGATCCGCGAGCGGATCGCGCTCGCGGTCCGGACCCGGCTCGATCTGTGCCGGCCGCATCGCGAAGCCGCCGGCCGTGCCGTCGCCTACTACGCCCAGCCGGCCCAGGCGCTCGCGGGTGCGCGCGCGATCGCCCGCACCGTCGATCTCATGTGGCGGGCGGCCGGCGATACCGCGACCGATTTCAACTACTACTCCAAGCGGGCGCTGCTGGCCGGCGTCTATACCACGACGCTTGCTTATTGGTTGGTCGACAACTCGGCCGCGAACGAAGCGACGTGGCGGTTCCTCGATCGCCGCATCGCCGACGTCATGAAGATCCAGACCTGGCGCGGCCGCGCCGCGGAGCGCCTGGGCACGATCGGCGACCTGCTCGCCCGACGCGGACCGTTCCCGCGGCGGTCCTAGCCGGGTTCAACCGGTCGGGATCTCGGCGAGCTTGGCGGCCTGGGCTTCGCGCCAGGCGGCGACAGCGGCCGCGATCTTGGCGTCGGCCAACCCCAGCACCTGCGCGGCGAGGATGGCGGCGTTGACGGCCCCGGCCTTACCGATCGCGAGCGTGCCGACCGGCACCCCGCCCGGCATCTGCACGATCGAGAGCAGGCTATCCATGCCTTTGAGCGCGCCGCTCTCCATCGGCACGCCGAACACCGGCAGCGACGTCTGCGCCGCCACCACCCCGGGCAAGTGCGCGGCGCCGCCGGCGCCGGCGATCAGGACGCGCAGGCCCCGCTCGCGGGCGCCGGTCACGTATTCAGTCAGACGCTTCGGCTTGCGGTGCGCCGAGATGATGCGCGCCTCGTTGGCGACGCCGAGTTCGGCGAGCGTCGATGCCGCGTGTTTCATCGTCTCCCAGTCGGATTGGCTGCCCATCAGGATGCCGACCAGCGGCGCGCGATCGTTCATGAATCCCTCCGAAAAAGGCGCCGATTATAGGCAGCGCCGGCGCGGCTGCAACGGGCCGTGATCGCCGTCACAGCTCAGCGGCGCGCGGTGGGCCAAGCCTATCGCGGCCGGCGTCCTATGCTACACTTCGGACCAACGCGCCGGTCATGATCGGGCGCGACGATCGTCAGTACGACGAGGGGTCGATGAAAATCGGGGGAACGCCGCGCTACGCGGAGATCGCCCGCACCGGCAAGGTCAAGCCGGGCGGGCGGAGCGACGCGGCCGACAACGTCGAACGTTCGGCGTCGGGCGCGGCGTCCGCGGTCGCCGACACCATGTCGATCATGGGGGTGCCCGAGACCGAGCTCACCGCCAAGGTACGCACCGCGCTGATGACGCTGATGCGCGAGGTCGAAGAGCTCCGGCGCGACCTCAACCGGACCCGCGCCCGCCTCGCCGAACTCGAACGCGAAGCCGACCAGGACACCCTGACCCCGCTCGCCAACCGGCGCGCGTTCGTGCGCGAACTGTCCGAGGTGATGTCGTTCACCGAGCGCTATGGCGGCGGCGCCAGCTTGATCTACTTCGACGTCAACAAACTGAAGATCATCAACGACACCCACGGCCACGCCGCCGGCGACGGTGCGCTGTTGAAGATCGCCGCGACCATCACCGACCAGATCCGCGAATCCGACGTGGTCGGGCGCCTGGGCGGCGACGAGTTCGGCGTGATCCTCGCCCAGTCCGACGCCGACAAGGCGGTCGAGAAGGCCGAGTCGTTGGCCGATGCGATCGCGGCGGCGCCGTTCGAGTGGGAGGGGACGCCGATCAAGCTCGGCGTCGCGTTCGGCGTAAATACGTTCCGGCCGGGCGACGACGCGAGCAAGGCGTTGGCCGAGGCCGACCGCGCGATGTACAAGCGCAAGCAGGCGATGAAGAACGGCAACTAGCGCTGCACGAGCGCTGGAATTTTTTTCGCGTGCCTCCATCGTTCAGCTGAGACCGGCAGCGTCGTTCCGAGAGCGGTCGGCGTGGGGATCACACTCTCTCACACGCCGCTGGTTCTTCCCCTGGCGTCGATCAGGAGCTCATCCGATCTCGCGGCGATGACCCCCTCCCCACCCTCCTCCTCTGCGGGGGGAAGGGCGCTTCGAATCGCCATACGCGACAGCCCTGCATAAAAAGGGGAGGGGGCGGCTAACGACGTGCCCGATGGTGCGCCTGCCGATTCCGATTCGGCGAGATGCCCTCACGGTTCGACCAGCGCACCATGAGGGCTTTTGTTGGCCTTATCCGGCGTCGTCGCGGCTCAGCGCGCCGACATCTGCTTCTCGATCTTGGCGATCTCGTCCTTGAGCGCGAGCTTGCGCTTCTTGAGCCGCGCGAGCTGCATCTCGTCGCTCCGGTTCTTGTCGGAGAGGGCGGCGATCGCCTGATCGAGGTCGCGATGTTCGGTCTTGAGGCCGCTGAGTTTCGCTTCCAAGTCCTTGCGTGCCATGGGTCCTGCGTTTCTCTATGGGCGTGTCTATCATAGCAGGGCAACGAGGAGGCGAGTAAGCCGATATGCGGGTGTGCCAGCCAGCGCGGCCGAGCGAACGCGCGTTCACGCGCTATGCGTTTCGCCTTTACGGCCGGCCGGGGGTCGCACGCGCCTGCCTCGCGCTCCAGGACCGCGCCGGCGCCGACGTCAATCTCGTGCTGCTGGCGTGCTGGTGGGGGGCGAGCGGGCGCGGCCGGCTGCCGGCGGCGGCGTTCGCGCGCGCGCGCCGGGCGCTCGCCGTCTGGAACCGCGACGTGGTCCACGCGCTCCGCCGGGTGCGGCGCGCGCTCAAAAGCGGAGCCGGCGCGCGCCCCGATGCGCGGAGTAATTCGCTCCGGCGCCGGATCCTCGCGGCCGAGCTCGCGGCCGAGCGGATCGCGCTCGCGCGGATCGTCGCCGCCCTCGCGGCGCCGGCCCAGGGCCAGCCGAGCGCGCCGGCCCGCGGCGCGACGCGTGCGTCGGCCGCCGCGATCGGCGCGAACTTGACGGCGTATTGCCGGAGCGCCGGCATCACCCTCGATCCGGCGAACCGGCGGGCGCTGGTTGCGGTTGCGCTCGGCGCCGGACTCGCCGCGGCCACGGCCCGGCGCGCGTTCAGAGCGACTTAGCGCGGTCGCGCAGCACGTACTTCTGCACCTTCCCGGTCGAGGTCTTCGGCAGGTCTTCGAAGATCACGGTCTTTGGTGCCTTGAAGTGCGCCATGTTGTCGCGGCAGAAGGCGATGATGTCGTCGGCGGTGACACCCTTGGCTTCGGGTTTTAGTTTCACGAATGCGCACGGCGTCTCGCCCCACTTCGCATCGGGGCGCGCCACCACCGCGGCTTCGAGCACCGCCGGATGACGGTAAAGCACGCTCTCGACCTCGATGGTCGAAATGTTCTCGCCGCCCGAGATGATGATGTCCTTGGACCGGTCTTTGAGCTCGATATAGCCGTCGGGGTGCCAGACGCCGAGGTCGCCGGAGTGGAACCAGCCGCCCTTGAAGGCTTCGTCCGACGCCTTCTTGTTCTTGAGGTAGCCGCGCATGACGATATTGCCGCGGAAGAACACCTCGCCCATGGTCGCGGCGTCGCGCGGCACCGGTGCGAGCGTCTTGGCATCCGCCACCATCAACGCCTCGAGCATCGGGTAGCGTACGCCCTGGCGCGACTTGATCTTGGCGCGCTCGGCATCGTCGAGCGTGTCCCATTCGCCGTGCCATTCGCTCACCACCGCAGGCCCGTAGGTCTCGGTCAGGCCGTAGACATGGGTGAGCCGGATGCCCTCGCGTTCCATCGCCTGCAGCACCGAGGGCGGCGGCGGCGCCGCCGCGGTCATGCCCTCGACCTTGTGGTCGAACCGGCGTTTCAGCTGTGAGGGCGCGTTGATCAGCGTCTGCAGGACGATCGGCGCGCCGCAGAAGTGCGTGACCTTGTCCTCGGCGAAGGCGCGGTAAATGGCGCCGGCCTCGACTTTGCGGAGACACACATGGGTCCCGGCGCCGAGGGTGATCGACCACGGAAAACACCAGCCATTGCAGTGAAACATCGGCAGCGTCCACAGGTACACGGGATGCGCCGGCATGTGCCAGACCAGGAGGTTCGAGACCGCGTTCAGGTAGGCGCCGCGGTGGTGGTAGACGACGCCCTTCGGATTCCCGGTTGTGCCCGAGGTGTAGTTGAGCGAGATCGCCTGCCATTCGTCGGCCGGCGGCTGCCACGGGAAGTCGGGGTCGCCCTGGGCGATGAAGGCCTCGTAGTCGGCGACGCCCAGCCGCTCGCCGGGCGGGGCCAGCGCGTCGTCGATGTCGATCACCAGCGGCTTTTGTTTCGAGCGCGCGAGCGCCTCCTTGACCACGGCGCTGAACTCGCGGTCGACCAGCAGCACCTTGGCCTCGGCATGTTCGAGGATGAAGGCGATGGTCGGCGCGTCGAGCCGGGTGTTGATGGTGTTGAGCACGGCGCCGGTCGCCGGCACGCCGTAATGGCACTCGAGCAGCGCCGGGGTGTTGGCGGCGACCGCGGCGACGGTGTCGCCCAGGCCGATTCCGCGCGCGCGGAGCGCGCTCGCGAGCCGGCGCGACCGCGCGAAGAACTGGGCGTTGCTGTAGCGCGTCTCGCCGTGAATGACGGCGGTCAGGTCGGGAAAGGTGGCGGCGGTGCGCTCGATGAAGCCCAGGGGCGTGAGCGGCTGGTAGTTGGCCGCGTTCTTGTCGAGCCCGCTGTCGTAGATGGTTCCGGCCATCGCCTGCCTCCCGCCGCTGCCTGCCGGCGCGAAACTAGGCGAAGCGCCGCCCGCTTACAACGGCTCGCAGCGGGCGCGGGCCCGTGGCGGCCGCGCTTGCTTGACAAGCGCGCCGGCCGAGTTGTTTCTTTGGCGGCGCCGCCAGTTGCGGCGGAAAAATGCGCGAAATCGCCAAGGCGAGGGGAGAGGCCATGTCCAGCCGCTACGATCAGGTCTATGCCGACTGGCAGCGCGACCCGGAAACCCATTGGGCCAAGGCCGCCGAAGGCATCCATTGGTTCAAGAAGTGGGACAAGATCCTCGACGCGAGCCGGGCGCCGTTCTACCGCTGGTACGCGGGCGGGCTGGTCAACACTTGCTACAACGCGCTCGATCGCCACGTCGAGGCTGGCCGCGGCAACCAGGTTGCGCTCGTCTACGACAGCCCGGTCACGCAGACGATCAAGAAATTCACCTTTAGCGAGGTGAAAACGACGGTCGCCCGCTATGCCGGCGCGCTCCGGGCGCTCGGCGTCCAAAAGGGCGACCGCGTCATCATCTACATGCCGATGGTGCCGGAGACGGCGTTCGCGATGCTCGCTTGCGCCCGGATCGGCGCCATCCATTCGGTCGTGTTCGGCGGCTTCGCCGCCAACGAGCTCGCGACCCGGATCGACGACGCCAAACCCAAATTGATGCTCTCGGCGAGCTGCGGAATCGAGCCGGGCCGGGTTGTGCCCTATAAGCCGCTGTTGGACCAGGCGATCCAACTCGCTGCACACAAACCGGACAAGTGCGTCGTCCTGCAGCGCGCCGAGGTCGAGGCGACCCTCGTCGCCGGCCGCGACCTCGAGTGGCACGAAGCCATGAACAAGGGGACCCCGACCGACTGCGTGCCGGTGGCGGCGACCGATCCGCTTTATGTGCTCTACACCTCGGGCACGACCGGCATCCCCAAGGGAGTGGTGCGCGACAACGCCGGCCACATGGTCGCGCTCAACTGGTCGATGGCGAACGTCTACGGCGTCAACCCGGGCGAGGTGTTTTGGGCCGCGTCCGACGTCGGCTGGGTGGTCGGCCACTCCTACATCGTCTACGGGCCCCTGATCCACGGCAACACCTCGATCCTCTACGAGGGCAAGCCGGTCGGCACGCCCGATCCCGGCGCGTTCTGGCGCGTCATTACCGACCACAAGGTCGCCGCCATGTTCACGGCGCCGACCGCGTTCCGCGCGATCAAGCAACAGGATCCGGAAGGCGAGTACATCAAGCGCTATGGCCGCGCTGGGTTTCGCACGCTGTTCCTGGCTGGCGAGCGCTGCGACCCCGACACGCTCCATTGGGCCGAGCGGCATCTGAACGTGCCGGTGATCGACCACTGGTGGCAGACCGAGACCGGCTGGCCGATGGCCGCCAATTGCGTCGGGCTCGGCATGCTGAAAGTGAAACCCGGGTCGCCGACCAAGGCGGTGCCGGGCTACGACGTTCGCATCGTCGATCCCCAGGTCAAGGAGGTTCCGCCCGACCAGACCGGGGCGATCGTGGTCAAGTTGCCGCTGCCGCCAGGATGCCTGCCGACGCTCTGGAACAACGACGACGGGTTCAAGAAGTCCTATCTCGACGAGTTCCCCGGCTACTACAAGACCGCCGACGCCGGCTACCGCGACGCCGACGGCTACCTCTACGTCATGAGCCGGACCGACGACATCATCAACGTCGCCGGCCACCGCCTCTCGACCGGCGGCATGGAGGAAGTGCTGGCGGCGCACCCCGATGTCGCCGAGTGCGCGGTGATCGGAATCGGCGATCCGATCAAAGGCCAAGTCCCGGTCGGGTTCGTCGTGCTGAAAGCCGGGTGCAAGCGCGGGCCCGATCAGATCGTGCCCGAGTTGGTCAAGCTGGTGCGCGACCGCATCGGCCCGGTCGCCTCCTTCCGTCTGGCCGCGGTGGTGAAGCGTCTGCCCAAGACGCGCTCGGGCAAGATTCTCCGCGGCACCATGCGCCGGATCGCCGACGGCGAGGAGTACCGGATGCCGGCGACGATCGACGATCCGGTGATTCTCGTCGAGATCGCCGACGCCATGAAAGGGATCGGGCTCGACAAGGCGGCTTCGAGCCGGCTGCAGCAGGGGTAAGTCCCCTCCCGCGCTTCGCGCCCGCCCGCCCTGAGCCCTTCCCTGACCCGCCCCCCTTGAGGGGGCGGGGACCATGACGAGAATCGCCTCCCCGTCATGGGGGAGGCCGGGGCGCAGCGCTGGGTGGGGTGCCGAACCGCGCGCCTTACCGTCCCACCCTCTAACCCGCGCTCGGGGCGGCGCCGGGATCGGTTGCGGGCGGCGGCTCCGCCGGCGTTGCCGCGGCAGCCTGGGCCGCGGCTTGCGCTTCGGCTTCGGCCTCTGCCTGACGCTCGGCCGCGACCTTGGCGTCGCGGGCCTCCTTGTTGAGCTTGCGCCGCTTGGCCTTGGTGACGGCGCCGTCGAGCTCGGTCTGCGTGCACATCCCGAGCGAGACCGGGTCCTCGAGCTTGACGTTCGAGATGTTCCAGTGCGTTCGCTCGCGGATCGAGTCGATGGTCGACTTGGTGGTACCGACCAGCTTGGCGACCTGGCCGCCGGTGAGTTCGGGGTGGTAGCGCAAGAGCCATGCGATCGCGTTCGGCCGATCCTGGCGCTTGGCGACCGGGGTGTAGCGCGGTCCCTTGGCGCGCGCGATCGGCTGGGGGATGTCGGCCTTGATCATGCGGAGCTTCCGCGTCTTGTCGGCCTCGCAGGCCGCGATTTCGTCCGCGGTGAGGATTCCGGACGCGATCGGATCGTGGCCGACGATCCCGGTCGCGACCTCGCCGTCAGCGATGCCCTGCACCTCGAGGTGGTGCAGTCCGCAAAACTCGGCGATCTGCGGGAACGCGAGCGTGGTGTTTTCGATCAGCCAAACGGCCGTCGCTTTCGGCATCAAAGGCCTAGACATCGCGCAACTCCATGTCCGGGGGGCGCCGCCCGAGGGCGTAGCGCCGGTAATCATTGTCCGTCGTTTAACACGATTCGGCGGCGCGGGAAAATTGCTCGCGTCGCGTCTCCCTCCCCCTGCGTTGCAGGGGGAGGGGCCGGGGAGGGGGTGCGCGCGGCAACCCCGGCAAGCCCGCCGCCTAGGAACCTTCGCGCGCACCCGGCGCCTCGCGCCGACCCGGTATTTCTCCGCAGCGCCGACGGAAGCGTCGGATAGGGGGCCGAGGCTCAGCGACCGGGTTCGTGGTGAGCGGGCAGCAAAAGAATCTTGCCGACGTGCTGGCTGGTCTCAATGCGCGCCTGCGCCGCGCCGGCCTCGGCCAGTGGGTAGGTCCGGTCGATCACTGGTTTGATGCGGCCCTGGGCCAATAGCGGCCACGCGATCTTCTCGAGCTTGGCCGCGATCTGCGCTTTTTCCTCGATCGAGCGCGGTCTGAGCCGCGAGCCGGTGAGGTAGAGGCCCTTGGCCATCACCGGCACCAGGCTGAGTTCGACCTTGTGGCCCTGTGGCATGGCGATATGGACGAGGCGGCCGTCGTTGGCGAGCGCCTTCAGGTTGCGTGCGACATAGTCGCCGCCGACCATGTCGAGGATCACGTCGACGCCCTCGCCCGCGGTGAGCGTGGCGATCGCGGCGACGAAATCCTCGGTCTTGTAGTTGATGGCGCGCTCGGCGCCGAGCGCTTCGCAGGCGCGGCACTTCGCGTCCGACCCGGCGGTCGCGAACACGCGGACGCCCAACGCGTCGGCGAGTTGAATCGCGACCGTGCCGATCCCGCTCGATCCGCCGTGGACCAAGAGGCGCTCGCCGTCCGCGAGCCAGGCGCGGTCGAAGAGATTCGCCCATACCGTGAAGAACGCCTCGGGCAGCGCACCGGCGGCGACCACGTCGATCCCGGCCGGCACCGGCAGCGTGTTGTCGGCCGGCGCCAGGCAATAACTCGCGTAGCCGCCGCCCGGCACCAGTGCGCACACCGGATCGCCTATTCGATAGCGATGGACGCCCAACCCGACCCCCGCGACCCGGCCGGCGACCTCGAGCCCCATGATCTCCGGCGCGCCCGGCGGCGGCGGATAGGTGCCGGCGCGCTGCATGCAATCGGCGCGGTTGATCCCGGCCGACGCGACCTCGATCAGCACCTCGCCCAGGCCCGGCACCGGCGTCGGCCGGTTCGCGAGCCGCAATACGTCAGGCCCGCCGGGCTTGGTGATTTCGACCACGGTCATGGTCGCCGGTATGGCGTTCGCCATCGTTCGCGCTCGCTTGCTGGGGCCCCGAGGAAGGGTTGCACCTCTAGTATGAACGCCGCACACTGGCAAGGCGCGAACCGACAATGCCGAGACCGCGATGCCGCTGGTGGACGACGACGATCGACCGATCCCGAAGCTTCCCCGCAAGCTCGACGACATGTCGGTCGTGGAGCTCGAGGCGTTCATCGCCGCCTGCGATGGCAAGATCGCCGAGGCCCGCGCCGTGATCCAGCGCAAGCAGGGCGCGCGCGGCGCCGCCGACGCCATCTTCAAGAAGAAAGGCTGATCGGCGCGAATCATGGCCGACGAGTACAAGTTCGCGACGCTCGCCCTCCACGCCGGGCAGCGTCCCGACCCCGCGACCGGCGCCCGCGCGGTGCCGATCTACCAGACCACGTCCTATGTGTTCGAGGACGCCGACCATGCCGCCGCGCTCTTCAACCTCGAGCGCGCCGGCCATATCTATTCGCGGATCTCGAACCCGACCGTCGCCGTGCTCGAGGAACGCCTGGCCGCGCTCGAAGGCGGGGTCGGCACCGTCTGCACCGCGAGCGGGCAGGCCGCGCTCCACTTGGCGGTGGCGACGCTCATGGGTGCGGGCGGCCACATCGTCTCCTCGGCCTCGATCTACGGCGGCTCGCACAACCTCTTCACCCACACGCTCCCCCGCTTCGGCATCGCCACGACCTTCGTCAACCCGCGCGACCTCGACGGCTTTCGCCGGGCGATCCGCCCCGAGACCCGGCTCGTGTTCGGCGAGACCATCGGCAACCCCGGGCTCGAAGTGCTCGACATCCCGGCGGTCGCGGCGATCGCGCACGCCGCCAACGTGCCGCTCCTGATCGATTCGACGTTCGCGACGCCCTACCTCTGCCGGCCGTTCGAGTGGGGCGCCGACCTCGTCATGCATTCGGCGACCAAGTTCCTGGGCGGCCACGGCGTCGCCATCGCCGGCGCGATCGTCGATAGCGGCCGCTTCGATTGGGAAGCGTCGGGCAAATTCCCGACCTTGACCGAGCCCTATGCCGGTTACCACGGGCTCGACTTCGCGCTCGAGTTCGGCCCCGCCGCCTTCGTCATGCGGGCGCGCGCCGAGGGCCTGCGCGATTTCGGCGCCTGCATGGCGCCGGCGACCGCGTTCTACATCCTGCAAGGGGTCGAGACGTTGCCTGCCCGGATGGCACGCCATGTCGAAAATGCGCGTGCGGTGGCCGCGTTCCTCGGCCAGCACGCGGCGGTCGCGTGGGTCACCTACCCCGAGCTCGAGCGCCATCCCGACCGCGCGCTCGCGGCGCGGCTGTTGCCGCACGGCGCCGGTGCGCTGGTGGTATTCGGGATCAAGGGCGGCCGCGCCGCCGGGCGCACGTTCATCGAAGCGGTGCGGCTGTTCTCGCACCTGGCCAATGTCGGCGACGCCAAGTCGCTGGTGATCCATCCGGCATCGACCACGCACCAGCAGATGGACGCGGCGGCGCTGGCAGCGGCCGGCGTCGGCGAGGACATGATCCGGCTCTCGGTCGGGCTCGAAGACGCCGCCGATCTCATCGCCGATCTCGGCCAGGCGCTCCGCGCATCGCAAAAGGCCTGATCCGGTGGAGTTCACGGTCGCCGGCAAGCGGGTTTTCGCGGCCACCGGCGGGCGCGCCTTCGAAGCCACCGGCGGGCGCGCCTTCGCGTCGGGGCGGCGCGCGCTCCTCTTCGTTCACGGCGCCGGGCTCGACCACACGGTGTGGATGCTGCCGGCGCGTTACTTCGCGAACCACGGCTTCAGCGTCGCCGCCCTCGACTTGCCCGGCCACGGCCGCTCCGAAGGGCCGGCGCTCGCGACCGTCGAGGCGATGGGTGCGTGGCTCTTGGCGGCGATGGATGAGCTCGGCCTCGCGCGCGCCGTGCTCTGCGGGCACAGCATGGGCTCGCTCACGGCGCTAGCCGCGGCCGGTGCCGCCCCCGCCCGCGTCTCGGCGCTGGCGCTGCTCGCGACCGCGCACC
This sequence comes from Alphaproteobacteria bacterium, assembly GCA_016869275.1. Lineage (GTDB taxonomy): Bacteria > Pseudomonadota > Alphaproteobacteria > SHVV01 > SHVV01 > SHVV01. The sequence continues at coordinate 17,539 of VGEO01000056.1, forward strand.
CGATGGCGGTGAGCGACGATCTCATGAACGCGGCTGCGGCCAACGACCGGCGCGCTTACGACATGATCGTCGGCTGGGGCCACAGCCGCCACGCGCATCTCGGCCGCTCGACCGCACCAGGGATGTGGATGGCGGGAGGATCGCTTCGCCTGCTCGAACGGAGCCGGCCCGGCCTCCTTCACACCGACTTGGCCGCGGTCAATGCCTATGCTGGCGCGCCGGCTGCGGCGGCCAAGGTCGCGTGTCCGACACTCGTGCTGTTGGGCGATTCCGATCGAATGACGCCGAGCGCGCGCGGCCGTGCCGTCGCCGACGCGATCGCGGGCGCAACGACCGTCGTCTTGAAAGACTGCGGGCACATGATGGTGGCCGAGCAGCCCGACCAGGTGACGGCCGTTCTCGCCCGGCACTTCATCGGCGCGCTCGGCGACAAATGAAAAGCCCCCGGCGCCCGAGGGCTGGGTTGTTTACCGCCGGCGCGTCGGCTTACTTGATACCGAAGCGCTCGAACCGCTTGTTGAACTTGGCGACCTGGCCGCCCGAGTCGACCAGCTTTATGCCGCCGCCGGTCCAGGCCGGGTGCGACTTGGGATCGACGTCCAAGCGCAGCGTGTCGCCGGCCTTGCCGTAGGTCGAGCGGGTCGTGAACTGCGAGCCATCGGTCATAATGACCGTGATCTCATGATATTCGGGGTGGATACCCTCTTTCATGGCCTGGCTCCGGTGGAATGAAGGCGGGGATGGCGGCCATCCCGGCGCGGCGGGATATATAGCGAAGGCGCCCCACCGGCGCAAGCGAGGCGTGATTTCGCGGCGCCGCGGCCGAGCTTTGTTGTCGGGACCGGGGCCGCTTGCTATACCGACCGAGGGTAACGCGATGCCGTTGGACGAGCCAACTTTCGAGCGCGTGGCGGGCGAGGCGCTCGCGCGCTACGCCGAGCGCCTCGAAGCGGCGGACGGGCTCGACGTCGAGCTGCAGGGAGGGGTCCTCACCATCGAGACCGATGCTGGCAAGACCTTCGTCCTCAACAAGCACGCGCCGTTGAGGCAGCTATGGCTGTCATCGCCGGTGAGCGGCGCTTCGCACTATGCGTTCGACGCGGCGAGCGGCGCCTGGGTGGCGACCCGCGGTGGCGCGGCGTTGGCCGAGGTGCTGGCGCGCGACCTCGCCGAAGCGGCGCAGGTGACGGTCGATTTTGCGTGATCGGCGAGGGGCGGCACCCGGCGTGAGCGATCAATCGAACAGCCGCGCGGCGCCGACCGCCGCCACCGCGCACGAGCGCGCCAAGTCGCGCGACTTGGGCCAGATCCGCCACCTGTGGCCGTTCATCCGGCCGCACGGGCGCGTGCTCGCGGGCGCGCTGGTCGCGCTGCTGGTCGCCGCCGGCGCGACGCTCGCGATCGGCCAGGCGCTCCGGCGGGTGGTCGATTCCGGCTTTCAGGCCGACAATGCGGCGTTCCTCGACCAGTATTTCCTCGCCTTGTTCGGGGTCGTGGTCGTGCTCGCGGCGGCCACTTTCGCCCGTTTCTACTGCGTGTCGTGGCTGGGCGAGCGCGTGGTCGCGGCGGTGCGGAGCGCGGTCTACGACCGCGTCATCGGGCTCTCGCCCGCCTATTTCGAGACCGCGCGCACTGGCGAAATCCTCTCGCGCCTCACCACCGACACCGAGCAGATCCAGTCGGTGGTGGGATCGAGCGCTTCGGTCGCGCTCCGCAACGTCCTCCTGCTGATCGGCGGCACCGCGCTCCTGTTCGTCACCTCGGTCAAGCTGGCGCTCCTCATTTTGCTGATCGTGCCGCTGGTGGTGGTGCCGATCCTGGTCTTCGGCCGCAAGGTGCGCCGGCTCTCGCGCGCGAGCCAGGACCGCATCGCCGACGTCTCGGCCTACGCCAGCGAGACCCTGAACGCGGTCGAGACCGTGCAGGCGTTCGCCCACGAAGCCCACGATCGCCGCCGCTTCCGGGGCGCGGTCGAGGAAGCGTTCGGCGCCGCGGTCAAGCGCATCAACGCCCGCGCCTGGCTGACCGCGCTCGTCATTCTCCTGATCTTCGGCGCGGTCGATGCGGTGATGTGGATCGGCGCCCGCGACGTCGCCGCGGCCCAGATCAGCGGCGGCACGCTGGCGGCGTTCGTGTTCTACGCGATCGTGGTGGCGGGCTCGGCCGGAGCGCTCTCGGAGGTCTATGGCGACTTCCAGCGCGCCGCCGGCGCCGCCGAGCGCCTGATCGAGCTCCTGCGCACGCCGATCGATATCCGGGCGCCGGCACACCCGACGCCGCTCGCGGAGCCGGCCAAGGGCGCGATTGCCTTCGAGCGCGTCGGCTTCCACTACCCCTCGCGCCCCGACGCCCATGCGCTCGCCGACTTCGATCTTCGCATCGCGCCGGGCGAGCGGGTGGCGCTGGTCGGGCCCTCGGGCGCCGGCAAGTCGACGGTGTTCCGGATGCTGCTCCGCTTCCACGACCCGGAGACCGGCCGCATCACCTTCGATGGCATCCCGTTGCCCGATCTCGATCCGCAGGTGTTGCGGGGCGCGATCGGCGTGGTCGCGCAAGATCCGGCGATCTTCGCCGCGACCGCGATAGAGAACATTCGTTACGGCCGGCCGGCGGCGAGCGATGACGACGTCCAGGCCGCGGCCGAAGCGGCGCAGGCGGCCGGCTTCATCGCCCGGCTGCCGGAAGGGTTCCACACCTTCTTGGGCGAGCGCGGCGTCCGACTCTCGGGCGGCCAGCGCCAACGCATCGCGATCGCGCGCGCGATCCTGC
>VGEO01000057.1 GCA_016869275.1 Alphaproteobacteria bacterium
GAATCTCTCCGAGTTTCAGTTGGTGCAGGACAAGCTCGCGCAGATGGCGCTCGACGTCGACACCGCGGCGCTCTTGATCTACCGCTCGGCCTGGGCCAAGGACTCGGGCGCGGCTCGCGTCACCCGCGAAGCGTCGATGGCCAAGTTCCATGCGACCGAAGCCGCGCAGCGCGTGGTCGATGCCGCGCTCCAGATCCATGGCGGGCGCGGTGTCGTTACCGGCGTCGCGGTCGAGCGGCTTTATCGCGAGGTGCGCGCGCTCCGCATCTACGAGGGTGCCAGCGACATCCAGAAGCTCGTGATCGCGAATCAACTGTTGAAGGACCATCGCGATGCCGCCGGGCAGGCCCCGGCCGGAGGTCGCGCGTGACTCTCATGGTTCGACATGCACACCGTGAGGGTTTCTTACGGACGCCAAACGATGCGTAAGCTCTCGCCCTCCGCCCACGTCGATACGTTCGCCCGCGACCAGTTGCCGCCGCAGGACACGTGGCCGCGGCTGACGCTCGCCTCGGTGCCCGAGCTCGTCGCCTACCCGGCGCGGATGAACGCGGCGTCCGAGCTCTTGGACTCCTGGATCGCGACCGGACACGCCAACCGCCCCTGCTACTATTTCGGGAGCGAGGTTTGGAGTTACGCCAAACTCCAGCACGCCGCCAACCAGATCGCGAACGTGCTCACGGGCGAGGTCGGCGTGCAGCCGGGCGAGCGGGTCCTGATCCGCGGTTTCAACAACCCGATGTTCGTCGCCTGTTGGTTCGCGATCATGAAGGCGGGCGCGATCGCGGTCCCGACCATGCCGCTCCTGCGCGCGCGCGAGCTCGAGTACGTGACCGACAAGGCGCGGGTGAAGTACGCGCTCTGCGACGAGCGCCTGACCGAGGAGATGAAGAAGACGCTGCTCGGCTCGCGGCACCTGAAGAAGCTCCTTTACTTCGACAACGAGGGCAAGGCCGGCTTGAACGCGATGATGGCCAAGGCCGCGACCCAGTTCGCGAACGTCGACACCGCGGCTGACGACGTCGCCCTGATCGCGTTCACCTCGGGCACGACCGGGAGCCCCAAGGGGTGCATGCATTTCCACCGCGATATCCTGGCGATCTGCGACACCTTCTCGCGCTACGTACTGAAACCGACCGCGGACGACATCTTCGCCGGCACGCCCCCGATCGCGTTCACGTTCGGGCTCGGCGCGCTCGTCACCTTCCCGATGCACGCCGGCGCCGCGACCGTACTCGTGGAGAAGGTGACGCCCGAGATCCTGCTCGAGACGATCCAGAAGTTCCGGGTCTCGATCCTGTTCACCGCGCCCACCATGTTCCGCACCCTCGCCGACATGGTGCCGAAGTACGACATCCGGTCGTTGACGAAGAGCGTGTCGGCCGGCGAGACCCTTCCGCTCGCGACCTATCAGGCGTGGGAGAAAGCGACCGGGAACAAGACCATCGATGGCCTGGGCTCGACCGAGATGCTCCACATCTTTTGCACCACGGCCGGCGATGACATACGCCCGGGTGCGACCGGCAAGGCCTGCCCGGGCTTCGAGCTTAGGGTCGTCGACAACCGCGGCAACGACGTGCCACCCGGCACCGTCGGGCGTTTGGCGGTGCGGGGGCCCACGGGCTGCCGCTATTTGGACGATCCCGCGAACCAGGCCAAGTACGTGCAGGACGGGTGGAACTTCCCCGGCGATGCCTACGTCATGGACGCCGACGGCTACTGTTGGTACCAGGCCCGTACCGACGACATGATCATCTCGGCGGGCTACAACATTTCAGGGCCCGAGATCGAAGGCGTGCTCTTGGAGCATGAAGCCGTCAAGGAATGCGCGGTGGTGGCGAGCCCGGACCCCGAGCGCACCTTCATCGCCAAGGCCTTCGTCGTCATGCGCGAGGGCGCCGCCAAGGGCGATGCGCTGGTCAAGGAGCTGCAGGACCACGTCAAGAACACGATCGCGCCCTACAAGTACCCGCGCGCGATCGAGTTCGTCGACTCGCTTCCCCGCACCGAGACCGGCAAGCTGCAGCGCTTCAAGCTGCGGCAGCAGGAGTTGGAGCGGGGGAAAAAGCCTTCACCCTGAATAAGGCCTCACCCTGAGCCTGTCGAAGGATGAGGCCCTCATGGTTCGACAAGCTCATCATGCGGGTCAGCCGCCGCTACCGATCCAGCGCCGGGTAGCGCCTGAAAATATCGTGGTTGTGGAAGGGCGGCCGGCGGTCGGAGGCGAGATAGGCCGCGATCCGCGGCCGCTTGGCGATGCGGTCGTGGAGCGCGACCGTGAGCGGTAGTTTCTTTTCGAGCCGCGCCATCGCCTTCGGGAACGCATAGCGCATCCCTTCGACCACCTGGAACAGCGACAAGTCGGGGTAGGTCACGCGCCGGCCGATCGTGAGTCCGGAGCGCGCCGGGTTCTGCGCGATCACGCGCTCGAAGTAGCCGAGGAACTTGGGCGCGCGCGATTTCTTGAAGTCGGCCGTGCGCCGGATCGCCGCCGCCTTCTGCTCCTCGAAATAGAGATTGCCCGAGATCGGGTGGTGGGTGTCGTGCGCCTCCTTGATGAAGTCCGTGATCGTCAGCTGCAACTGGTGCGCCCACAGCCGTCCGCCTTCTTCCTTGGGCGCGAGCCCGAAACGCGCGCCGACATAGTGGAGGATGTTCGCGGTCTGGCCGATGATGAGGGCGCCGACCTTCAAGTAGGGCGGCGCGAACGGCGGATGCGCGATCGTGCGGCTCTTCATGAACTTCATGATCGGGCCGGTGCCGCGCCGCACCGCGACTTCGTCATAGGACACCCCCGCTTCCTCGAACGCCAGCCGGACATACTCGCCCCGCCCCTGGACGCCCGGCCAATAGTAGAGTTTGTAACGCATTTGCCTCTCCTTTTGTCTGCCCGCGCGCCCCGTGCTAGAGAATGGCGCGCCCCATTATCCTCCCGAACAGCGATGCCCGACACCACCGCCTACACCGACATCCTCGTCGCCGATCCGGCGCCCCACGTCCGTCAGATCACGATGAACCGGCCGAAGCAATTGAACGCGCTCTCGGCCAACCACCTGAACGAGATCGTCGCCGCGCTCGAACTTGCGGCCGAGGACGACGAGGTTCGCGCCGTGGTGCTGACCGGCGGCGAGAAAGTGTTCGCGGCCGGCGCTGATCTCACCGAAATGGCCAAACGCGACATAGCCACCACCTTGAAGGGCACCCGCGACCGTGCCTGGGAAGGCGTGCGCAAATTCCCGAAACCCCTGATCGCTGCGGTCAACGGCTACGCCTTGGGCGGCGGCTGCGAGATCGCGATGCACTGCGACATCATCATCGCCGGCGACACCGCCAAGTTCGGCCAGCCCGAGGTCAATGTCGGCATCATGCCGGGCGCGGGCGGCACCCAGCGCCTGGCCCGCACCGTCGGCAAGTCGCTGGCGATGAAGATGGTTCTGGCGGGCGAGATGATCGATGCCGAATCCGCGCTCCGCGCCGGGCTCGCGGTCGAAGTGGTGCCCCACGAAATGGCGGTTGAGCGGGCGCTCAGGCTCGCCGCGACCATCGCCCAAAAGCCGCCGATCGCGGTGCGGCTCGCCAAGGAAGCGGTGCTCAAGTCCTACGACATGACGCTCGAAAACGGCCTCGACTTCGAGCGCCGCGCCTTCACCATCCTGCTCGCGACCGCCGACATGAAGGAGGGCGTCGCCGCCTTCCTCGAAAAGCGCAAACCCACCTTCCAGGGGAGATAGCCATGGCCTACGAGACTATCCGCTACGAGGCCGAAGGGCGGATAGCCACCATCACCTTGAACCGGCCGCAGGTCCTGAACGCGGTCAACGCCCAGATGCACGAGGACCTGCGCGGCGCGCTCAAGGAAATGGGCGGCAACCCCGACATCCGCTGCCTGATCCTGACCGGCGAGGGCCGCGCCTTCTGCGCCGGCCAGGACTTGGCTGACCGCCGCGCCGACGGCAAACGAGTCGATTTCGTCGAATCGATCGACAAGAACTACAACCGCCTGATCCGGTCGTTGCGCGGCCTCGACATCCCGATCGTCTCGGCGGTCAACGGCATCGCCGCCGGCGCCGGCGCCAACCTGGCGCTCGCCGGCGATATCGTGATCGCGGCGCGTTCGGCCGAGTTCATCCAGGCCTTCATCCGGATCGGGCTGATGCCCGACTGCGGCGGTACTTACTACTTGCCGCGTCTGATCGGCCGCGCCCGCGCCGCTGCGCTCGCGATGCTGGGCGACAAGATTCCCGCGTCGCAAGCCGAGGCATGGGGCTTGATTTGGAAATGCGTCGACGACGACAAGTTGAAAGATGAGGCCACGGCTATCGCCAAGCGCCTGGCCGACGCACCCACCAAGGCCTTGGCGCTGATGCGGCGCGCGTTCGAACAGTCGTTCGACAATTCGCTCGATCAGCAGCTCGACCTCGAGCGCGACCTGCAGCTGGTCGCGCTCAGGACCGCGGACTTCGCCGAGGGCGTGCAGGCATTCCTCGAAAAGCGCCCGGCCCAGTTCAAAGGGCGGTGACCCCCTCCCTACCCTCCCCCTGCATGGCAGGGGGAGGCATAATAGCTTCAGCCTTTATCGATCGGATCCAACCATGACCGAAGCCTTCATCTGCGATGCCATCCGAACTCCGTTCGGCCGCTACGGCGGCGCGCTCGCCCCGGTTCGCGCCGACGATTTGGCCGCGGTGCCGATCAAAGCCTTGATCGCCCGCAACCAGAACGTCGACTGGCAGAAGGTCGACGAGGTCTATTACGGCAACACCAATCAAGCCGGCGAAGACAATCGGAACGTCGCCCGCATGGCTTCGCTTCTGGCCGGCCTCCCCGACACGATCCCGGGCGCCACCGTCAACCGCCTGTGCGGGTCGGGCCTCGAAGCGCTGAATACCGCGGCGCGCGCGATCCGCACCGGCGAGATCGACTTGGCGATCGCCGGCGGGGTCGAGAGCATGAGCCGGGCTCCGTTCGTGATGCCCAAGGCCGATACCGCGTTCTCGCGCCAGGCCGAGATCTACGACACCACCATCGGCTGGCGCCTCGTCAATCCGAAGATGAAAGCGATGTACGGCACCGATGCGATGCCGGAAACCGCCGAGAACGTCGCCGAAGAGTTCCAGATCGCGCGCGCCGACCAGGACGCGTTCGCGTTCCGTAGCCAGCAGCGCGCGAAAAAGGCGCAGGACGCGGGCATCCTCGCCCACGAGATCGTTGCGGTCGAAATCCCGAAGCGGAAGGGCGAAGTCGCCAAAGTGTCGGTCGACGAGCATCCGCGCGCCGACACAACGCTCGATGGCCTGCAGAAGCTCCCCGCCCTGTTCCGGAAGCCCGGCACCGTGACGGCCGGCAACGCTTCTGGCGTCAACGACGGCGCCTGCGCGATTCTGATCGCCTCGGAGAAAGCGGTCGCCAAGTACGGCCTGAAGCCGATCGCCCGCTTCGTCGGCGCGGGCACCGCCGGCGTTGCGCCGCGCATCATGGGGATCGGCCCGGTGCCGGCCTCGTTCAAGGTGCTGGAGCGGCTGAAGCTCAAGGTCGCTGACATGGACGTGATCGAACTGAACGAGGCGTTCGCCGCCCAGGCGCTCGCCTGCCTTCGCCAGTTGGGTGTCGCCGACGATGCCGACCACGTCAACCCGAACGGCGGCGCGATCGCGCTCGGGCACCCGTTGGGCGCTTCGGGCGCGCGGCTCGCCACGACGGCCGCTTACGAACTGCAGCGGCGCAAGGCCCGTTACGCCTTGGTCACGATGTGCATTGGCGTCGGCCAGGGCATCGCCACCGTGATCGAGCGGGTTGGTTGACGCCGGCGGCTTCGACGCCGCCTCGGGTCAAGTCGCCCGAACAAGACGAGGTCGTTGGCGATGGAATCGACGGCCTACGGCCTCGTCATCCTCGCCGCGCTTCTCCACGCGCTTTGGAACGTGATGGTCAAGGCATCCTCGGACGACCGCTTCGTCATGGGGATGCTGTTGATGACGCCGGGTATGGTCGTCGCGATCCCGCTGCTGTTCGTGGTCCCGGGCCTGTCCGCCGAAGCGTGGATATACATGGCGGGTTCGCTGGTTTTTCACGTGACCTACTACGCCTTCCTCGTGCTCGCCTTTCGCCTAGGCGATCTCAGTCAGGTCTACCCGATCGCGCGCGGCTCGGCCCCGCTCTTGCTCGCGCTCGTTGCCTATGTCTTGGCCGGCGAGGTGCTGAGCCCGCTCGCCTTGACCGGCGTCGTCGTCCTCTCGGCCGGAATCACCGCGCTCTCGTGGCGGTGGAGCGCCGACCCGCTCGCGGATCCCAAGGTGCTCGCGGCCGCGGCGGCGACTGCGGTCTTCATCGCTGCTTACACGTATGTCGATGCGCTGGGGGCACGTGCGGCGGTTTCGCCCGAGTCGTTCATCGTCTGGTTTGCGTTCCTGCAAGGCGCCACCTTCGTCTTGACAACGCTCGCCGTCCGTCGCCGCCGCTGGTGGGCAGCCGTTCGGCCGCAGCTCTGGCGCGGGCTCGGCGGCGGCGTGATCGCGGCCGCCTCTTATTCGATCATGCTGTGGGCGCTCACCATGGGTCCGATTGCGGTGATGGCGGCACTCCGCGAAACCAGCGTCCTGTTCGTCGTGGCGATGAGCGGCGTGTATCTCAAAGAGCCGCTGGGCTTCAGGCGGATCATGGCGGCGACCGCGATCGTCGCCGGCGCGGCGCTACTGCGGTTTTGACGGCCCGGGCGCGGACCGCCGCCGTGAGCGCGGCGCGTGCCCACGCCGCCGCTTCGTCCGGGTCGTCAAGCACCTCGCCCGGCACTTCGCGGAGCGAGACCACGCGCTGGCCCTTCTTGTCGGGCGCGTAGATCAAAGGCGCCGCGTCGACCCCATCGTAAGCGGCGACGTTCGCGGGCCCGACCTTGAAGTAGACGCGTTCGCCGTAAACGAAGCCGAACATCACGCCATCGACGTAGAGCCCGACCCCGCCGAAGAGCCGGCGCGCGCTCGCGTCAACCCCGGCGAGTTGATCGACGAGGAACTGGGTGAAGGCCGGGTTGACCGGTGGCGGCTTAGCGGCGGCGCGACGTGGCACGGCTCGGACGCCTGACCGGCCCCGCCGCCTTGGCGGCGCGGGCGACGCCCAGCGCGGCCCGCGCCCATTCGAGCATCATCTCGGGGTCATCGAACGCCGCGGGCGGGACCTCATGGTAGGACATCGCGATCCGCCGGCCGCCGCTTCGACCATAGCGGTAGGGCTCCATGCCGGCCGCCTCGTAGGCGGCGCGGTTGGTGGCGCCCGTCTTAAAATAGAGCCGGTCATCGACGATCATTCCCATCATGACCGGTCCTACATAGAGCCCGTGCCCGCTGAACATGCCGCGCGCCCGCACGTCCAAGACCGCCAGGCGGTCGAGCACGTCGTCGATGAAGGTGGAACGTGCCATAAGATCCGGTCGCTCTCACGGTTCGATAGACTGTCTTTTAGAGACTCGCCCTGAGCTTGTCGAAGGGCGAGTCTGACGGGACAATCGGCGCCGCCATGCTGATCGCGCAACTTACCGACCTCCACATCGGCCCGCCCGAGGACAAGGTCGAGCGTCTCTACGGCACCTCGGAGGCGCTCGGCCGCGCCGTCGGCCATCTCGTGGCGCTCGCGCCCCGCCCCGACTGTCTCATCCTCACCGGCGATCTCGTCGAGCGCGGCAGCGCCGTCGAATACGGCCGCCTTCGCCAGTTGCTGGCGCCGCTCGCAGCCATCCCGACCTACGCGATCCCCGGGAATCACGATCACCGCGCCAACCTCAAGACGGCATTTCCCGAGGTCGCGGCGCGCGCCGGCGCCGGGCCGTTCGTGTGCTACGCGGTCGATGACTGGGAATTGCGGCTCATCGCGCTCGACACGCAGGTGCCGGGCGAAGACCGCGGCGCGCTCTGCCCGGAACGCCTGGCCTGGCTCGACCGCACGCTCGCGGCGCGGCCACGGACGCCGACCGTCGTCCTGATGCACCACCCGCCGTTTCGGACCGGAATCGCCATGTTCGACGCTCCCGGCCTCACGCTCGAAGGCGCGGCAGTGTTCGCCAGGATCCTCGCACGCCATCCTCAGGTCGAGCGGGTCGTCTGCGGCCACGTCCATCGCCCGATCGCGGCACGGATCGGGGGCGTCCCCGCGTCGGTCGCACCCTCGACCGCGCACCAGTATCAGCTCGCCTTCGAAGGCCGCGCCTACGCGGTGGCCGAGCCGCCGTCGCTCGATCTTCACCTCTGGCGGAACGGCACGCTGATAAGCCACCGGAGCTACATCGGCGCTTTTCCGGTGCTGAACGCGCCCTAACCCGACAACCCGGCGGCGGCGCGCGTCGGTCGCGCCGGGAGAATTATTTCCGCTCGTCGAGCCACGCCATCTGGATCGCCTCGAGGATCTTCTCGTTCGAGCGGTTGGGGTCGTCGGCGAAGCCGGGGAGCGCCATCACCCACTTGTGGAGGTCGGTGAAGCGCAAGTTGACGACGTCGACCTCGGGATGCGCCTCCTCGAGTTCGATCGCGATGTCGTTGACGTCGGTCCAGCGGAGCGCCATCACTTCACCTGCATGTTGCGGGTCGCGGCCGGGAGCTTGACCTTCAAACCGTCGAGCGCGTCGGTGACGATGATCTGGCACCCGAGCCGCGAGGTGTGGGTCAGGCCGAACGCCAAGTCGAGCATATCCTCCTCGTCCTCGCTCGCCTCCGGCAGCTTGCCGTAGAACGCCGGATCGACAATCACGTGGCAGGTCGAGCAGGCGAGCGAGCCTTCGCACGCCCCCTCGACGTCGATCTTGTGCTTGTGCGCGATCTCGAGGAGCGAGAGCCCGGCCGGGGTGTCGACCGTGGTCTCGGAGCCATCCTTGTTGACGAAGGTAACCTTGGGCATCGGCCTGTCGCTACTCGGCCGCGGGCTCGCCCCGTGCCGGGGTCTCCAGGTTGCGCTCGAGCCGGTCGATCGCGACGCCGGCGAGCGCGGTGCGGATGCCGCGGTCCATGCGCCGCTCGGCGAAGAACATGGTCTCGGCGTCGAGCTTTTCGATCCAGCCTTCGATGATGTCGCGGTCCGTGGATCCGATCGCGCGCTCGATCCCGGCCAAAGCGTTTTCGACCGTGCGGCGCTCGATCGGCGCCAGGAGATCGCCGTCGGCCTGGAGCGCCGCGCGCAGCGCCAGCCAAGCCCGGCGCGCCTCGACCCGCGATTCGGTGAGCAACCGCAGCTCGACGTCCTCGCGCGCGTGCTCCATCGCCGCCCTCAGCATCGCTTCCATGTCCTCGGGTGCGAGGCCGTAGGAGGGCTTGACCTCGACCCGCTGCTCGGCGCCGGTCGTCTCCTCGCGCGCAGCGACGGTCAGGATACCGTCGGCATCGATCGCAAATGTCACCTTGATCCGCGCCGCGCCCGCCACCAGCGGTGGAATGTCGCGGAGGACGAACTTAGCGAGCGAGCGGCATTGGTCGACCATCTCGCGCTCGCCCTGGACGACGTGGATCAGCATCGCGTTTTGGCCGTCTTGGTAGGTGGTGAAGTCCTGCGCGTGCGCGACCGGGATCGGCGTGTTGCGCTCGATCACGCGCTCGACCACGCCGCCCATGGTCTCGAGACCGAGCGAAAGCGGTGTCACATCGAGCAGGAGCGTGTTCGAGCCGCCGGTCAACGCCTCGGCCTGAAGCGCGGCGCCGAGCGCCACCACCTCGTCGGGATCGATATCGGCCAGGGGCTCGGTGCCGAACAGCGCCGCGACCTTGCGCCGCACCAGCGGGATCCGGGTCGAGCCGCCGACCAGCACGACCCCCTTGATGTCAACGGCCGCGAGCTTGGCGTCCTCGATCACGCGCTGGGCGATGGCGAGGGTCTCGTCGACGAGCGGCGTGATCATCGCCTCGAGCGCAGCGCGGCTGAGTGCATGCTCGCTCTTGCGCCCGGCAACGTCGATGGTCCAGCGCCCGGCCTCGGCCACGGTCAGCATTTCCTTGGCGGCGCGCGCGGCGCGGAGCGCGGCCTTGGCGGCACCGATCGAGGGGTTAGTCTCGCCGCGCTCGACCAGGAACTGCTCGGCGATCAGGTGGTCGAAATCGTCACCGCCAAGTGCGGTGTGGCCGCCGGTCGCAAGCACCTGGAACACGCCCTTGTCGAGCTTGAGGATCGAGACATCGAAAGTGCCGCCGCCAAGGTCGTAGATCGCGTAGAGGCCTTCCGATCCCTTGTCGAGCCCGTAGGCGAGTGCGGCTGCAGTGGGCTCGTTCACCAGCCGCAGCACCTGTAATCCGGCGAGTCGCGCCGCGTCCTTGGTCGCGGTGCGTGCGGCGTCGTCGAAATAGGCCGGCACCGTAATCACCGCCCGCGTCACCGGCTGTTCGAGCCCGGTTTCGGCGCGTTTCTTGAGTGCTTTCAGGATTTCGGCCGAGATTTCGACCGGCGTCAGCGCGCGCTCGCCGATCCGAATCCGTACCATGCCCTGCTGGCCAGGTTCGACCGCGAATGGGAGCGTGCCGGCCAGCGCCTTGACGTCCTCGATGCCGCGGCCCATCAACCGCTTGATCGAGCTCACCACGCGGTCGGGCGCGTCCAGCATGTGATCGCGTGCCTGATAGCCGACGATCACCTCGCCATCGCGGCCGTACGCCACGACTGATGGCACCAGACCCTCGCCGTGGATGTTGCGGAGCACCTCGGGTTTGCCGGCGTGAGAGTAGGCGACCAAGGAATTGGTGGTACCCAAGTCGATGCCGACGGCCGCGTCGTCCGCTTCGTGCGGGCGCGGCGTTTCGCCCGGCTCATGGATATCGAGGAGGACCATCGGCTTACTTGGGCGCGGCGGCGAACGCGGGCGGCGATGCCGGCCGGCCGCGGCGGGCGCGGGCCTCGTCGAGCAGGCGCGCGAGATAGGTATAACGGAGCGTGAGCTGGGCGGCGCGGGCCCAGTCCGCGGCGGCGAACGCGGGCGAGAGCCCCGTACGGCAGCGTTCGGCCTCGGCTTCGGCGGCGCCAACGACGGCAGCCAATTCGCTCGGCGAGGTCGCGTCGGCGAGCGCCTCGCGCCGCTCCATGACCTCGGCTAGAAGCGTCGGATCGGCGCTGGTCTTGGTTTCGCCGGTCACATCGATGCCGGCGAGTTCGAGCAGATAGACGGCGCGCCTGAGCGGATCTTTCAAGGTCTCGTAGGCGCGATTCAAGTCGGTGGCATGGGCCAGCGAATGGGCCCGCTCGGTCGCCGACTTGGTGGCGAAGCGGTCGGGATGGAGCTGGCGTTGCGCGGCGAAGTAGCGCCGATCGAGTTCGACGAGATCGATGTCGTAGCCGCGGGCGAGATCGAAATGGGCGAAGTGGTCGAGCACGGCCGGCGGCAGCACCACGCCGCAGGTCGGGCAGAACACGGCGCTCGCCGCGGTCTGCCCGTGGCACGACCAGCACGCGCGCACCGGTCCGTCTCTGGTTCCGCTCCGCTCGCTCACGTCCTGCCCATATGCAAAGCGGGCGGTCGCCCGCCCGCCGCCCTTGCCGCACCGGTCCGCGTTCAAACGTGGAACGACTCGCCGCAGCCGCACCGGCCTTTTTCGTTCGGGTTCTTGAAGACGAAGCCCGACTTCAGTTTTTCCTCGACGTAGTCCATCTCGGTGCCGATCAGGAACATGGTCGCCTTGGGATCGATCAGGATGGTGACGCCCTTCTCCTCGACCACTTCGTCGAATTTGTTCTTCGCGTCGGCATACTCGAGCGTATAGGAAAGCCCCGAGCAGCCCGCGGTGCGGACGCCGATGCGAACGCCGACCGCCGGTTTGTCGCGCTTGCTGAGCAGGACTTTGACCCGCTCCGCCGCCGCGTCGGTCACCTTCATCACTGATCCGAATGCCATGGCGTCCTTTCTACCGGTTCGCGTCGTTCCTCGGCGTCAGGCGGCGGCGGGACCGCCGCTGCCCTTTTTGGTGCGATAGTCGGCGATCGCCGCCTTGATCGCATCCTCGGCCAGCACCGAGCAGTGGATTTTCACCGGCGGCAGCGCCAGCTCCTCGGCGATCTGCGTGTTCTTGATGGTCGCCGCTTGGTCGATCGACTTGCCCTTGACCCACTCGGTCACCAGGCTCGAGGACGCGATCGCCGAGCCACAGCCGAAGGTCTTGAACTTGGCATCTTCGATAATGCCGTCGGCACCGACCTTGATCTGCAGCTTCATCACGTCGCCGCACGCCGGCGCGCCGACCAAGCCGGTACCGACCGACTCGTCGTTCTTGTCGAGCGCACCGACATTGCGCGGGTTCTCGTAGTGGTCGACCACCTTGCCGCTGTACGCCATGACCCTACTCCTTTTGCCAACGTCCGGTTCAGTTCCATTCCGCGCCAATCAGTGTTCCGCCCACTTGATCGACTTAATGTCGATGCCTTCTTGGACCATCTCCCAGAGCGGGCTCATTGCCCGGAGCCGCGTCACGTGCTCGCGCAGCGTGTTGATCGCATAGTCGATCTCGGCTTCGGTGGTGAACCGGCCGAGGCCGAAACGGATCGAGGTATGGGCCAAGTCCTCGCCGACCCCGATTGCGCGCAGCACATACGATGGTTCGAGCGAGGCCGAGGTGCAGGCCGAGCCCGACGATACCGCCATGTCCTTGATCCCCATCAGCAGCGACTCGCCTTCGACGTAGGCGAACGAGAGATTGAGGTTCCCCGGGATCCGCTGCTCGGGGTCGCCGTTCAGGAACACCTCGGGCAGCGCCTTCTGAATCCCGTTCAAAAGCTTGTTGCGGAGCGCGCGCAGGCGCTCGACCTCGGCCGGCATTTCGGCTTTGGCGATCGCGCACGCCGCGCCCAAGCCGACGCAGAGCGGCGTCGGCAGCGTTCCCGAACGCATGCCGCGCTCCTGGCCGCCGCCGTTGATCATGGCTTCGAGGCGGACGCGCGGCTTCGAGCGCCGCACATAGAGCGCCCCGATGCCCTTGGGTCCGTAAATCTTGTGGCCGGAGATCGACATCAGGTCGATCTGCATCGCCTCGACGTCCAACGGAATCTTGCCGACCGCCTGGGCGGCGTCGGTATGGAAGAACGCGCCCTTGGCGCGGCAGATCGCGCCGATCTCGGCGATCGGTTGAATGACGCCGATCTCGTTGTTGACCGCCATCACCGAGACGATCGCGGTCTTGTCGGTGACGGCGGCCGCGAGCGTCGCGAGGTCGATCAAGCCGTTGGTGCCGACCGGAAGGTAGGTGATCTTGAACCCCTCCTGCTCGAGGTGGCGGCAGGTGTCGAGCACGCATTTGTGCTCGGTCGTGACGGTGACAACGTGGTCCCGGCGGTCCTTGTAAAAATGCGCAACGCCCTTGAGCGCCAGATTGTTGGATTCGGTGGCGCCCGAGGTGAACACGATCTCGCGCGGATCGGCGCCGATGATCGCCGCTACTTCTTCGCGCGCCTTCTCGACCGCTTCCTCGGCTTCCCAGCCATAGCTGTGGCTGCGCGAATGCGGGTTGCCGAACTTCTCGACGAAATACGGCAGCATGCGATCGAGCACGCGCTGATCCATCGGCGTGGTCGCTTGGTAGTCGAGGTAGATCGGGAGTCGGATATTGGCTCGTGCCCCCGCGCTCGCGCTCCGCTCCACGCTCATGCTTCGTTCCTCACGCATTCGCCACCGCCCGCGGCGCGCGCTTGGCGCGCGTTCGCGCATAGAGTTCGGTCCAGGCCGCGACCAGGCGATCGATGTCGGCGGCATTGCTGCGCCAGCCAAGGCTCACCCGGATCGCCGATCCCGCGATCGCATCGTCGAGCCCCATCGCCGCCAGCACGTGCGAGCGAGCGACCTTGCCCGACGAACAGGCGGCACCGGCGCTGACGGCGATGCCGGCGAGATCGAGCGCCATCACCTGGGTTTCGTTCGCGACCCCGGGCATGACCAAGCAAGAGGTGTTGGGAAGGCGCGGCGCACCGGCGCCGATCACGCGGGCACCCGGGGCCGCCGCCAGGATGCGGCGCTCCAAGTCGTCGCGCAGCGCGGCGATGGTCGGGATCGCTGCGCCGTCGGCGCGCGCGCGCTCGACCGCGACCGCAAAGCCGACGATCGCCGGCACGTTTTCGGTGCCGGCTCGGCGTCCGCGCTCCTGGCCACCACCCAGCGCGCGCGGCCTGGGCGCGGCACCGTTGGCGAGGACGAGCGCGCCGGCCCCGAGCGGCCCGCCGAGCTTGTGGGCGGAAAGCGTGACGAAATCGGCGCCGAGCGCAGCGATATCGACCGGGATCTTCCCGAGGCCCTGGACTGCGTCGCAGTGAAGCAGTGCGCCGAAACGGTGGGCGATGCGCGCCGCGGCGGCGACCGGTTGAATGACGCCGGTCTCGTTGTTGGCGAGCATGACCGACACCAGCGCCGGTATCGGCGTCGCCGCGAGCGCGTGTTCGAGCGCGCTCAAGTCGAGGACGCCGTCGGCGTCGACTGCGACGATCGTCGCGTGCGGATCGAACATCAGGGCCGGCGCCATGACCGACCCGTGCTCGATCGCCGAGATCACCAGGTGATGTCCGGGAAAGCCGGCGACTGCCAGGTTGTTGGCTTCGGTGCCGCCGCTGGTGAAGACGACGTGCGCGGGGTCGACGTTGACCGCGGCCGCGATCCGCTCGCGTGCGTTCTCGACCGCCCGCCGCGCCAAGCGGCCGGCGCCGTGCACCGAGGACGGATTGCCGCCGGCGCCGAGCGCCTCGGCCATGGCCGCGACCGCCTCCGGCCGGACCGGCGCGGTCGCGTTGTAATCGAGATAGGTGAGTAGTTCGGTCACGGGCGTTCGGTCAGGCGGCGCCGACGCGGGGCGCGAACAGCTCGCGGTGGATCGCGCCGCTCCGCCCCAGAATGCGGTGCTCGATCACGTCGGCAAGCGTTACCGAGCTCAGGAACAAGTGAATCTGGTTGCCGAGCTCTTCCCACAGATCGTGGGTAATGCAGCGACCCTGATCGCCGACACAGCCCGAGGGCGACCCGGCGATGCAGCGGGTCTGTTTCAAGGGTTCGTCGACCGCGCGCACGATATCGGAGACCCGCGTTTCCGCCGGAACGCGGCCGAGAACGTAGCCGCCGCCGGGCCCGCGCACGCTACGGACGATGCCGTGGCGGCGAAGCTTGGCGAATAGTTGTTCGAGGTAGGACACCGAAATGTCCTGACGGTCGGATATTTCCGCGAGCGAGACCGGCCCCTCGACGCTGTGCTGTGCGAGATCGGCCATCGCCATCACGGCATAACGTCCCTTGGTGCTGAGTTTCACAGGCCTGCTCCTTCGGTCACATCATCGTCAACCGCGCACGCCGGGCATGTCGCCGCGACTGCGCGCATCCTCGCCTCGATCCTGATGGGCGACCTCGCCCGGCGAATCGTGGCGCCGGGCCAGTTCCTCTTCCAGGCTCGCGACCCGGGCCGACAACGTCTGCACGCGGTCGATCAGGGTTTCGATCGCGCGCGCAACCGGGTCGGAGAGCCCTTCGCTCGAAATGCCGTAGGCGGCGAAGCCGGGGCGTTCTTCGGCGCGTGCCGCAGTCGCGACCGGGCGCGCCGGAATCCCGACCACGGTGGTGGCCGGCGCCACGTCTTTGACCACCACCGCATTCGAACCGATGCGAGCGCCCGCGCCGATCGTGATCGGACCCAACACCTTGGCGCCGGCGCCGACGATCACGTCGTGATCGAGCGTCGGGTGCCGCTTGCCGGGATTGAGCGAAACGCCGCCCAGGGTCACGCCCTGGTAAAGCGTGACATTGTCGCCGATCGCCGACGTCTCGCCGATCACTACGCCCATGCCGTGATCGATGAAAAGCTTGCGGCCGATGGTGGCGCCGGGATGGATCTCGATCCCGGTCAGGAACCGGCCGAGGTGCGAAAGCCAGCGGCCGAGGGAGTAGAGCCGCGCCCCCCACACCGCGTGAGCAAGGCGGTAAATAACGAGCGCGTGGAAGCCGGGGTAGCTGAAGACGACGTCGAAACGCGAACGCGCGGCCGGGTCGCGTTCGCAGACCGCGTCGATATCCTCGCGAATGCGCTGCCACCACGCCACGCGCTTACCTCCGACTGTTCAAATTAAGTAGAGGCTCGAGGGCGCCGCGTCAAGGCAAAACCCCGCGAATTACTCAACTATGAGATAATGGTATAACCTATTGTTATTAAATAATATGTTGTCTCCTGCTTAAACGTTTCTGGCGCCCTTGTCCCGGTATTCGTCGGTTTTTGCCCGGCGTCGATAACGGTGGGCGAAGCGAGGGGCAATCTTATATAACGGGCCACCCAGCCCTATCCACAACCAACGAACCAATGCCCGAAGTCCTGATCAACGGCGCCGACGGCCGCCTCGAAGGCCGCTACCAGCATGGCCGCCACGCCAACGCGCCGATCGCGTTGATTCTGCATCCGCACCCGCAGTTCGGCGGGACGATGAAAAACAAGGTCGTCTATTCGCTGTACCAAGTCTTTGCGAAACGCGGTTTTTCGGTGTTGCGCTTCAATTTCCGCGGCGTCGGCCGCAGCCAAGGCAGTTACGACGGCGGCCAGGGCGAACTTTCGGATGCAGCCTCGGCGCTCGACTGGCTACAGACCTTCAATCCCAACGCGTCGGCGTGCTGGGTCGGCGGTTTCTCGTTCGGGGCCTGGATTTGCATGCAGCTCCTGATGCGGCGGCCCGAAATCGACGGCTTCGTCTCGATCGCGCCCCCCACCAATCGTTTCGATTTCGGTTTCCTCTCGCCCTGCCCGTCATCGGGCTTGATCGTCCACGGCACTGCCGACGATCTCGTGCCCGAAGCCGACGTCAACAAGCTCGCCGACAAGCTCGCGGCGCAGAAAGGCATCAAGGTTACGTTCCACAAGATCCCGGGGGCTAACCACTTTTTCGAGGACCGGCTCGACGAACTGGCGAGTGCGGTCGACGACTACGTGGTCGCAGCGACCGGAAAGAACCGGCTCGCGGCGGCGAATGGATGACGCCACCCGTCATCGGCCGCGGCACGCCGGTGGTCGAAGGCAACGAGAGCGGCAGGCCGCGTAAGCTCCTGACCGCAAGATAGGCAAACGCCTCGGCTTCGAGCGCGTCGCTCCGCCACCCCAGCGCTTCGACCGGAGCTACCTCCCCCACCGCGTTCGCGAGCCCCCGCATCAGTGTCGGATTCGCGACGCCGCCGCCGGCGACCAGCCAACGTTTGGGCGGCTCCGGAAAGTGACAGGCGGCGCCGGCAATCGCGTGCACCGTGAAGGCGGTGAGCGTCGCCGCGCCATCGGCGGCGCTCAGGTCCGCGAGCGGCGCTAGCGAAAAGGCGTCGCGGTCGAGCGATTTCGGCGGGCGGCGGCGGAAATAGCGGTGCGCGAGCAGGCGATCGAGCGCGCGCCGGTCGACCGTTCCAGCCGCCGCGAGGCGACCGCCGCGGTCCATCGCGAGCCCCTTGGTCGCGCGCGCCCAATCGTCGATCAACGCGTTGCCGGGGCCGGTGTCGAACGCGATCAGTTCGTGCGCGCCGGCGGCACCGACATAGGTGACGTTGGCAACACCGCCGATGTTGACGATCGCGGCCGGGAGCTCGAGCCGGCCGTCCCGCGCCGCCCGACGCGCGAGCGCGGCGTGATAGAGCGGTACCAGTGGCGCGCCTTCGCCGCCGGCGGCAACGTCGGCATCACGGAAGCGGTTGACGACCGTGGTCCCGGTCAACCGCGCGAGCAGCGCGCCGTCGCCGATCTGGACCGTCACCCGATCCTGCGGCCGATGCAGGATGGTCTGACCGTGAAAGCCGATAATATATATTTTTGAATGCTTTAAATATCTTCTCTTAACTAAGAGTCGAATTGCTGCCGCATGGGCGCGGGTCAGTTCCTCGATCACTGCGGCGGGCGCGCGTGCGGCTCCGTAAGTCGCCATGATGCGGCGTCGGAGGGCCGGCGGATAAGGGACCGTGAGGCAAGGGCCGAGGCCGAAAACGTCGATACCATCGGTCTCGATGATCGCGACATCGATCCCGTCGGCCGAGGTTCCGCTCATCAGCCCGAGCGCGGTGAGGACCGGGCGGCTTCGTTGCCGCTCCCCGAACGGTGTGCTATGGCCGGGCTCACGTTTCCGCCCGCGCGCCGTGCGCCGCACCCGCCGATCAGCCATGCCAACGCCCCGGTCCGACTTTCTCGCCCGCGTGTCCGCGCGCGGGTACATCCACCAAGTGACCGACGTCGAGACGCTCGACGCGACCGCTGCAAAGGGAACGATCACCGCCTATATCGGCTTCGACTGCACCGCGCCCAGTCTCCATGTCGGCAGTCTCGTCTCGATCATGCTGCTCCGCAACCTACAGCAGACCGGGCACAAACCGATCGTGCTGATGGGCGGCGGGACCACGAAGGTCGGCGACCCTTCGGGCAAGGACGAGGCGCGCCAACTGCTCTCCGATGCCGATATCGCCGCCAACATGGTCGGGATCAAGCAGGTCTTTGCCCGCTACCTCCGCTTCGGCGACGGCCGGACCGACGCGGTCATGGTCAACAACGCCGACTGGCTCGACCATCTCGAATACGTGCCGTTCTTGCGCGAATTCGGGCGCCATTTTTCGATCAACCGGATGCTCACCTTCGACAGCATCAAGCTCCGGCTCGAGCGCGAGCAACCGCTCAGTTTCCTCGAGTTCAACTACATGGTGCTGCAGGCTTACGATTTTCTCGAATTGGCACGACGGCACAATTGCATCTTGCAGATGGGCGGCTCCGACCAGTGGGGCAACATCGTGAATGGCGTCGAACTCGGACGCCGCGTCGACAATCGCGCGCTGTTCGGGCTGACCACGCCCCTCATCACCACCGCGGCCGGCGCCAAGATGGGCAAGACCGCCAAGGGCGCGATCTGGCTCAACGCCGATAAACTCTCGCCCCACGATTATTGGCAGTTCTGGCGGAACACCGAGGACGCCGACGTCGGCCGGTTCCTGCGGCTCTTTACCGAACTGCCGCTCGACGAAGTCGCGCGCCTCGAAACGCTCGAAGGCGCCGAGTTGAACGATGCCAAAAAGGCGCTTGCGACCGCGGCCACCGCGCTCTGCCATGGCGAGGCGGCGGCGGCGACGGCGGCCGAAACCGCGCGCCGCACCTTCGAAGAAGGCGGGCTCGGCGATGCGCTCCCGACCGTGGTCGTGCCGCGAGCGGAACTCGTGGCCGGGATCGCCGCCTACGAGCTCTTCCGGCGCGCCGGCTTGTGCGCCTCGGGCGGCGAGGCGCGGCGCCTGATCCGGGGCAGCGGCGCCCGCGTCAACGACGCCGTGATCCAGGACGAAAACGCACCGATCACCATGGCGGCCGCCGGCACCGGCGTCATCAAACTTTCGGCCGGCCGGAAAAAGCACGCGCTGGTCAAGCCCAGCGACTGAACCCGCGGCCGGAGGGCATTCCTCGCGCGAGCGCTTCGCGCCGGCGAGCCCAGGCGTCCGGCCGCTTCTGTGAGTAGCGGCCTTGCCAATGCCTTTCCTTGGCGTCAGTCTCGGTCCGAGGGGCCGGCCACCGGGTGAATCCGGCTCGCCGGGCGGTCATACGGCGGATGTCGGCGAACCTGCGTCGACCGGGAGGAGTGCGATGAATACAGTGGAGCGTCCCTGGCGCCGCCCCTATGGCGGCTACCATCAGCCGCGCGGCCTTACGACGGACGATGAGCTAACGCGTGTCGGCCCTGGCACGCCCGGCGGCGAGTACCTGCGCCGCTTCTGGCATCCGGTGGCAATGGCGTCCGAACTGGGCGACGCGCCACTCCTGATCCGTATTCTTGGCGAGGATTTGGTGTTGTTTCGCGACAAGAGCGGGCGGGCCGGCCTGCTGCACCGCCATTGCGCGCACCGCGGCACCTCGCTCGAGTACGGCATCCCGATGACGCGCGGTCTGCGCTGCTGCTATCACGGCTGGACGTGGGACGTGGACGGCACCTGCCTGGAGACGCCCGGCGAGCCGCCGCACAGCCGCCTCAAGGAGAGCGTTTTCCAGGGTGCTTACCCGGTGCGCGAGCTGGACGGGCTGTTTTTCGCCTACATGGGCCCGCCGGCCGAGCAGCCGCCGCTGCCAGTCTTCGATGTGACCGGCCAACCCGATACCAAGGTGGCGACGTTCTCGATCCTGATCGACTGCAATTGGCTACAAACGCACGAGAACGGCATCGATCCGGTTCACGCCGCCTTTCTGCATGCGCGCCCTGGCGCCGCTTCGTTCGGCAGCGTGTTCACGGTGGTCCCGCGTTTGGACCTGATGGAGACGCCGACCGGGCTCATCGTGCTGACCACGCGGCGCTGGAAGGACAAGGTCTGGACGCGCGCCTCGGAGACCGTGATC
>VGEO01000058.1 GCA_016869275.1 Alphaproteobacteria bacterium
ACACCGACTGGCGCAGCATGCCCACCAGATCATGGCGACCGTTCCGGCCCGTGCGCCCATCGACCAGGTGCTGGCCCGCGACAGCCATCAGGCCGAGCGCGTCGTCGAGTTCGCGATAAGCGAGAAGGCCTGCATCGGAGGTGACGCTGGAACCGTGGAACTCAAGCTTAAGGCGGCGGTCGAAATCGAGCCGGAGAGCATCGGATTGCGCTTCACCCGCTGGCTGCACCATCTGCGACCCCGATCCGATTAAACAAGACGCTGAATCCTATGGCTCAAATGGATTCGACGCCGGCCAGTTCAAGGGTTCATCTGGGAAATGCGGGTTAATACGCGTACTCCGCGTAGACCGGCTCGACCGAGCGCTTCCAGCGCCCGTGGTAGGCGTCGAGCATTTCCTCGGCCGGGGTCTTGCCGGAATCGACGATCGCTTTCAGCGGATCGAGGAACGCGACCTCATCGCCGACGTCGACCGTCGCTTGCGCGCGCCGCTTCAAGCCGCCCTCGGCGATCGCCAGTACTTCGCGCGCGAGTTCGCCGACCGTGCGGTTCCTGATCTTGGAGTTCAACCCCTGCTTCGGCACCGTGCGCCGGACCGCCGCCATTTCAGCGACCGACCAGTGCTTGGCCAAGTCCCAGGCGGCATCGAGCGCGGTCGCGTCGTAGAGGAGCCCGACCCAGAGCGCGGGGAGCGCGCAGATCCGCCGCCACGGCCCGCCGTCGGCGCCACGCATTTCGAGGTACGTCTTCATGCGCACCTCGGGGAAGAGCGTCGTCAGGTGGTCCTGCCAATCGCGGAAGGTCGGAACCTGCCCCGGCAGTGCCGGCAGCTTGCCGGCCATAAAGTCGCTGAACGACTGACCCGAGGCATCGATGTAAGTGCCGTCGCGATAGACGAAATACATCGGCACGTCCAAGGCGTGATCGACGTAGCGGGCGTAGCTCATGCCCGGTTCGAACACGAAAGGCAGCATGCCGGTGCGGTCGGGATCGGTGTCGGTCCAGATGTGACTGCGGTAGGAGAGAAATCCGTTGGGCTTGCCGTGGGTGAAGGGCGAGTTCGCGAACAGCGCGGTCGCGATCGGCTGCAGCGCCAGCCCGACCCGGAACTTCTTCACCATGTCGGTTTCGCTGCCGAAGTCCAAATTGACCTGGATGGTGCAGGTCCGGAACATCATGTCGAGACCGAGCTTGCCGCGCTTGGGCATATAGGCGCTCATGATGCCGTAGCGGCCCTTTGGCATGACCGGCATCTCGGTCCGCCGCCACTCCGGCGCGAAGCCTTGACCCATGAAGGCGATGCCGAGGTCGCGGCCGATCTTGCGAAGCTGGCCCAAGTGATTGGTGACCTCGGCACAGGTTTCGTGGACCGTCTTCAAGGGTGCGCCCGAGAGCTCGAACTGGCCGCCGGGCTCGAGCGTCACCGCCTGGCCGTCCTGGTTCATCGCCACCGGATTGCCGTTCTCGAGAAACGGCTGCCAGCCGAACTCGGACTCGAGCTTGGCGAAAATCGCGCGAATGCCGTCGGGTCCTTCGTAGGGAAGCGGTCGGCGATCGGCCAGGCGGAAGCCGAACTTCTCGTGCTCGGTGCCGATCCGCCAATCGGCCGGCGGCTTGGCGCCGCTCGCCACGTATTCGACGAGCTGGGTATAGGCGGTGATGGGCTCGGCGGATGCCGTGCCGGGACCTGACATGCGACCCCCGAAACAACCTTCTTGACGTTAAGTAGGCCGGCCGC
Source organism: Alphaproteobacteria bacterium (assembly GCA_016869275.1). Taxonomy (GTDB): domain Bacteria; phylum Pseudomonadota; class Alphaproteobacteria; order SHVV01; family SHVV01; genus SHVV01. The sequence goes on from VGEO01000058.1 coordinate 1,739, forward strand.
TGCGGACGGCCACACCCTTATTCGAGCGACGGGCGAGTTTCCGGGAAGACGGCGCGCGCCGCAACCGTCTCTTTTACGACGGCCGGTCGCCGGTGCTTAGAACTGCAGTCGCCGGCAGCTACGACTGCCAGTCGCCGGCGATCGCCTGCCACACCGCGAGCGCGCCGATGGCGGCGGTATCGACGCGCAGGATGCGGGGCCCGAGACTCGCCGCAAGGACACCCGGCGTACGACGGACGGCGGCGCGCTCGTCGTCGCTGAAGCCGCCTTCGGGTCCGATCAGGATGCCGACCGGCTCGCCGGGCGCGAGCAACGCCATCTGCGCGAGCGGTGCGCCGCCGCCGCTCTCGTCGCAAAAGATGAGCCGCCGATCGGCCGGCCACGCGCTCACGAATTTCGCGAGCGGTGCCGCCTCGGCGATCGCCGGCACCGAGAGCCGTCCGCACTGCTCGGCCGCTTCGATCGCGACCGCCCGGAGCCGCGCCGGATTGACACCGCGGACGACACTCCGCGCCGTGATGACGGGAACGAGCGCAGTTGCGCCGAGCTCGGTCGCTTTCTCGACGATTGTCGCCAAGCGCGGACCCTTGGGCGGCGCGAACGCGAGAGTGAGCTCGGGGAGCCGATCCTGGGCGCGCCGCCGCTCGCCGATACGGAGCGCGGCTTTTTTCTTGGCGGCCTCGGCGAGCGTCGCCGACCACTCGCCGTCCCGGCCGTTGAAGACACCGAGCGCCGCGCCGACCTCGAGCCGCATCACGTTCGTCACGTAATGCGCTTGCCCAGCCTCGAGCGCGACGGTGGCGTCGGGCCCGAGCGGCGCGGTGACGTACAGTCGAACGGCGGCGGAACGCATCGGCGGAGGTTAGGCGGGCGCGGCGCCCGCGCACAAGAACGCTCCGCCGCTTGAGCCCTGCCAACGCCCGCGCTAAGCGTTGGCGATGGGCGCGCTCTTCGTCACCGGCGACATGCCGGCCGGCCACTGGATCGACCGCTGGGTGCCGGTCGCGTGGCGCCCCTACTTCAAGCTCGCGCGGATCGACCGCCCGATCGGGACCTGGCTCCTGCTGTGGCCGTGCTGGTGGAGCCTGGCGCTGGCTGCGCCGTTCGCGGGCCCGCCGCATCCGGGCGGCACGCTTCCGGGCTGGGCGCCGGCCGGCTGGTTAGGCGGCGGCTGGCCGGACCCGATCCTGTTCGCGCTTCTAGGGGTGGGCGCGCTCGTCATGCGCGGAGCCGGCTGTGTCTGGAACGACATCCGAGACCGCGACCTCGATGCCCAGGTCGCGCGCACGCGCTCGCGCCCGCTCCCCGCCGGCCAGGTCTCGGTCGCGGCGGCTTACGTCTTCATGGTGGCACTCGGGCTCATCGGCCTCGCGATCCTCGTCGGTTTCAACCGGACCGCGGTGCTCTTGGGCGTGGTTGCGCTGATCCCGGCTTGCGTTTACCCGCTCGCCAAACGCTTCACCCAGTGGCCGCAGTTCTTCTTGGGGTTGGCGTTCAACTGGGGCGCGCTCTTGGGCTGGGCGGCGGTCACCGGAACGCTCGACTGGCCGGCGGTTGCGCTCTATCTGGGCGGGATCGCGTGGACGTTGGGCTACGACACGATCTACGGGCACCAGGACAAGGAGGACGATGTCGCCTTCGGCGTCGGCTCGGCTGCGATCGCCCTGCGCACGACGACGCGGCCGTGGCTGGTGGTCTTCTACGGCGTGTTCCTGACCGGGCTCATCGCGGCCGGTACGTCATGCGGCATCGGCTGGCCGTTCTACGCCGGCGTCGCGCTGGCCGCCCTGCATTTCGCCTGGCAAATCCGGCGCGTCCGCTTCGACGACGCCGCGAATTGCCTCAAGGTGTTCCGCTCGAACCGCGACCTGGGCTGGATCGTGTTCGCGGCGATCGTCGCCGGGAACGTTCTCGGGTGAGCGGGCGCACGCGGCCGAGCGCATCTTCGCCGCGTTCTTGCAGCTCGGCTGGACCTCCTTCGGCGGTCCGGTCGCGCCCCTCGGCTTTTTCCGGGACGAGTTCGTCGGCCGCCGCCGCTGGCTCGACGCGCGCGCCGACGGCGATCTCGTTGCGCTCTGCCAGTTTCTGCCCGGGCCGGCCTCGAACTGCTGCGATAGCCGCCCACCCCGGGTAGCTAGATGATGACAGTCTTTAGCAAAGTCTGTTATCATAGAATCTTATTATAAACGTATCGCTCACGCCGGAACTTGAGAAGTTCGTCCGCGACCGGGTCGCATCGGGCCTTTACAACAACGCGAGCGAGGTGGTGCGCGAAGCGCTGCGCTTGCTTCACCAAGCGGCCGGGCAACGGCGCGCGCCAGATCGAACGACGGTCGAGAAAGCGATCCGGCGGATCGAAACCGACCTCCGCGCCAAAGGGATCGACGCGCTCTATCTGTTCGGGTCGGTCGCGCGTGGCGAAGCCAAGCCGGGCAGCGACATCGATGTCTTGATCGAGGTCGCCCCCGACAGCCGGTTCAGCCTGCTCGATCAGGCCGGCATCCAAGCCGATTTGTCGAACGCCGTCGGACATGCCGTCGACGTCATCGTGAAGAAGAGCCTGCGCAAGGAGCTCCGTAACCAAGTCTTGGCCGAAGCCAAGCGTGTCTTCTGATGGCCAAGTCGCCGACGATCTACGTCAACGACATCCCCGACGCGATCCGGCGGATCGAGCGCTACACCAAAGGCATGACTCGCGGGGCGTTCGGCCGCGACGACCGAACCCAGGCGTGGCGCGCTGCCTCGAAATCGTTTCCGAGGCGAGCCGTCGGGTGCCGGATGCGATGAAAGCGAAGCATCCCGACATTCCGTGGGCGAAGATCGCCGGGATCGGCAACATCCTCCGCCACGAATATCGATCGGTGTCGACCGATGCCATCTGGGCGGTCGTTCGATCGCACCTGGCGGACCTCGCGCGGGCGGTACGCGCGATGAAACGGGAGATCGATCGGGCGCGCCGGTAACGCGGTCCGCGGAGCGCAGGGACCGCGCCCGCTCCGCACCCGGCCCGTATATACTCCCGCGCGCCATGCCCTACGCCAACCTCCGCGCGTTCATGGACCGCCTCGAAGCGGCGGGCGAGCTCGTCCGCGTCGCCGAGCCGGTCTCGACCGTCTTGGAGATGACCGAGATCCAGACCCGGCTCCTGGCCGAGGGCGGGCCGGCGGTGCTGTTCGAGCGCGCGATCAAAGCCGACGGCAGCCCGAGCCGGATGCCCGTCCTCGTCAACCTGTTCGGCTCGGTCAAGCGCGTCGCCTGGGGCATGGACCGCGAACCCGGCAGCTTGCGCGCGTTGGGCGAGACGCTCGCGTTCCTGCGCCAACCCGAGCCGCCCAAAGGTCTGCGCGATGCGCTCGAGCTGGCGCCGCTGGTGAAGACGCTGCTCGCGATGAAGCCCAAGACGGTGGCCGGCGGGCCGGCGCAGGAGGTTGTCCGCACCGGCGATGCGATCGACCTTCACGATCTCCCGGTTCAGACCTGCTGGCCCAACGAGCCCGCGCCCCTGATCACTTGGCCCCTGATCGTCACCAAGGGCCCGCCGGGGTCGGAAGGCGAGGACCGCTACAATCTAGGCATCTACCGGCTTCAGGTGATCGGCAAGAACCAGACCTTGATGCGGTGGCTGAAGCACCGGGGCGGCGCCCAACACCACCGCGCCTGGGGCGCGGCGCGGCGCGACCCGCTGCCGGCCGCGGCCGTGATCGGCGCCGATCCCGGCACCATCATCGCGGCGGTGACGCCGGTGCCGGAGACTTTGTCCGAGTATCAATTCGCGGGGCTCCTGCGCGGCAAGCGGGTCGAACTCGTCGATTGCAAAACCGTGCCCTTGAAGGTGCCGGCCGAGGCCGAGATCGTGATCGAGGGCCACGTCTCGCTCGAGGACTATCGCGACGAAGGCCCGTACGGCGACCACACCGGCTACTACAACGCGGTCGAGAAGTTCCCGGTCTTCACCGTGAGCGCGATCACAATGCGGCGCGAGCCGATCTACCTCTCGACCTTCACCGGGCGGCCGCCGGACGAGCCCTCGATCCTCGGTGAGGCGCTGAACGAGCTGTTCGTGCCGCTCCTGACCCAGCAGTTCCCCGAGATCGTCGATTTCTGGCTGCCGCCCGAGGCCTGCTCCTACCGGGTCGCGGTGGTGGCGATCAAGAAGCGCTACCCCGGCCACGCCAAGCGCGCGATGATGGCGGTGTGGTCGTACCTGACGCAGTTCATGTACACGAAGTGGGTGATCGTCGTCGACGACGACATCAATGTGCGCGACTGGAAGGACGTGATGTGGGCGGTCTCGACCCGGATGGATCCGGCCCGCGACGTCACGCTCATCGATAACACGCCGATCGACTACCTCGATTTCGCGAGCCCGGAATCGGGCTTGGGCTCGAAGATCGGCCTCGATGCCACCGACAAGCTGCCGCCCGAAACGCACCGCACCTGGGGCACGCAGATCCGGATGAGCGACGAGGTCGTTCGCACCGTGACCGAGAAGTGGCCGCGGCTCGGCCTCCCGGGTGCGGGCAAGCCGATCTGGAAATAGCGGCCGCCGCGGCCCACATGTTGACGAGGCCGCAGAGAGCTCCGAGGAGGACGCGCGAGCGATGACGACCACCGCGATCGAAACTTCCGCGGCGGCGCTCGCGCCGACCTCCGCATCCGCACCGGCCGCCGACCGTATCCAACGCGCGTTCGAGGCCGAAGAACTGCGGGGCCTCCGGGTCGGCACCTGGGTCCGGTTCGCGGTCATCCTCGCGGTAGCACTCTGGCTCCCGTTCCTGACCCCGACCCAGGCGCTTTGGTACTACTACCTCCTGATGGTCGGATTCGTCGCCCTCGCGGTCGGGCATTACGAAATCCGGCGCCGCGTCCTCGAGGCCGCGTGGGCGCCCTACCTCTTCGTATCGCTCGACAACGCGCTCCTCGCCTTCACGCTGATCGTCCCCAACCCTCACGCCCGCGGCGTGCTGCCGGCCGGCGCGCAACTCCATTTCGGCAACGAGCACTACTTCTTCATCTTCATCGGCGCCGCGGTGTTCTCCTATGCGCCGCGCGTCGTGGTCTGGGCGGGAGTCTCGGCGGCGCTCGCCTACGGCATCGGCGTGTGGTGGCTGACGCAGCAGCCGGGTTCGTACGCCGAACTCGCCAACATGACCTACACGCTCTCGCCCGACCGCCTCGTCGCCCACCTCCAGGACTACAATCGCATCGACCTCAGCACCGCGATTCAGACCGGACTTCTCTACATCACCGTCGCCTGCGTGCTCGCGGCCGGCGTGTGGCGGGTGCGCGAACTCGTACGCCGCAACGCCGTGGCCGAGCGGGCGCGCACCAACCTCGCCCGCTATTTCTCGCCCAACATCGTCGAGGGGCTCGCCAACGCCGACGCCCCGCTCGGCGCCGGCCGCCGGCAGGACGTCGCCGTGCTGTTCGCCGATGTGGTCGGCTTCACCAAGCTGGCCGAGGGCCTGGCCCCCGACCGCGTGCTGGCGCTCTTGCGCGAGGTGCATCGGCTCTTGGCGCGCGAAGTGTTCGCGCATGGCGGGACGCTCGACAAGTACCTGGGCGATGGCGTGCTCGCGACCTTCGGCACACCGGTCGCCGGCCCGCGCGATGCCGCCAACGCGCTCGGCTGCGCCCGCGCGATCCTATCGGCCGTTGCCGAATGGAACGAAGCGGCCGCGCGGCGTGGCCAGACGCCGATCCGGATCGGCGTCGGCGTCCATTATGGGCCAGTGGTGCTGGGCGACGTCGGCGACGAGCAGCAGCTCGAATACACCGTGATCGGCGATACCGTGAACGTCGCCAGCCGGATCGAGCGCCTGACCCGCGACCTTGGCTGCGACCTGATCGCGAGCGACGACCTCGTCGCTGGGCTGGCGCCGGCCGACCGTGCGCTCGCCCGCGATCTCGTCAAGACCCCGCCCCAGACCTTGCGCGGGCGAGCCGAGCCGATCGCGCTCTGGACCTATCGCGCCTGACTCCGGGTGCGGCTACCCTCGCGCGAAAGAGGAACTAGATCGGCGCCATGACGAACTACTCCGTCGCTTCGACACCGCCATCGGCGCGAAGCGCGACTGACGCCGCAACCGTTCGCGGGCTGCTTCCCCCAACCCCCTCGCGCACTCCTCGCGCACGGGGAAGGGGACGGCCGGAGCGAGATCGGTCACGCTAGCGGGCCTGCCGCTCATCCCGCGCTCTGCTACCCTCGACGCCCGCCGCGTGCTCGCGGTCCGGGCGCTCCGCGCCTTCACCGACGGCTACACCGCGGTGCTGCTGCCGCTCTATTTGGGCGCGCTCGGCTTTTCGGCGCTCGAGATCGGCGCGATCGGCACCGCGACGCTTATGGGCTCGGCGCTCCTCACGCTCGCGCTCGGCTTCTGGTTCACCCGCGTCCTCCGCCGCGCACTGGTCCTGGTCGCCGCGCTCCTCATGACCGGAACCGGCGTGGGCTTCGCCGGTCTTTCCGAGTTCTGGCCGTTGGTCGCGATCGCCTTCGTCGGCACGCTCAATCCGTCGAGCGGCGATGTCAGCGTGTTCTACGCGCTCGAGCAGACCCTGATCGCCGAGAGCGTCGCTCCTGAGGAACGCACCGCGCTGTTCGCGCGCTATAGCCTGGTCGGCTCGCTGGTGGCGGCGACCGGCGCGTTCGCGAGCGGGATCGTCGATTGGCTGGCGGGCTGGATCGAGCCGGTCGCGGTCATGCGCGGGATGTTCGTCCTGTTCGCCTTGGTCGGCGTCGCGAGCTTCGCGCTTTACTGGCGGCTCTCGCCGGCGATCGAGCGGATCGGCCCGGCGCCGGCCTCTGCGCTCGGCCCCTCGAAAAAGCGCGTCTATGGCCTGGCCGCGCTGTTCTCGCTCGATTCCTTCGCCGGCGGGCTTTCGCTCAACACTCTCATCGCGCTCTGGCTCTACGAGCGGTTTCAAGTGTCGGCGACGACCGCCGGCGCCATCTTCTTCTTCACGGGCGCGTTCGCCGCCGTCTGTTATCTCGCGTCCGAGCAGCTCGCCAAACGGATCGGGCTCATCAACACCATGGTCTTCACCCATCTGCCCTCGAACCTGTTTCTGATCGCGGCCGCGTTTATGCCGACCTGGTGGGGCGCGGCAGTCTGCCTCGTGCTCCGGAGTGCGCTCTCGCAGATGGACGTGCCGGCGCGCGCTTCCTACGTGATGGCGATTGTCACCCCCGACGAGCGGCCGGCGGCGGCGAGCCTGACCGCGGTGCCGCGGAGCCTCGCCACCACGCCGGGGCCCTATCTCGCCGGCGCGCTGCTCTCGCTCTCGAGCTTCGGCTCGCCGCTCGTGATCGCGGGCGCGCTCAAGGTCGTTTACGACATCGCACTCTTGCGCCGTTTCGCCCGCATCAAGCCGCCCGAAGAGGTCGCTCAGCCGGCGCGCGCTGGTCAAAACTGAGCCCCGCGCTTATATAGGACCGGCGCCGCCGTTGACGGCGCCTTACCCCGAAGCGACCGATGACCTCACCGTTCAAGGCCACCGAAACCCGCCTGCTCGATCGCGTGAGCGATCTCTTGGCACGCGCCCAACGCGCCGGCGCCGAATCGGCCGACGCCGTCGCCTTCGAATCGGCCTCGCTCAACGCCTCCTACCGCCTGGGCAAACGCGAGGACTTGGTGCGGGCCGAGTCGCGCGAATTCGGCCTGCGCATTTTCATGGGCCGGCGCCAAGGAATCGTCTCCTCGAGCGACGAAGCGCCAGCCGCGTTGGACGAACTGGTCGAGCGCGCCGCGGCGATGGCCAGAGCCGCGCCCGAGGACCCCTATTGCGGCCTCGCCGATGCCACCGACCTCGCCCGCAATGTCCCCGACCTCGACCTGGTCGACACCGCCGAGCCTTCGGGCGATCGACTGTTTGCGCAAGCGGCCGGAGCCGAGGACGCGGCGCGCGCGGTCCACGGCATCACCAATTCCGAAGGCGCCGGCGCGGCGTGGTCGCGCTCGTCGGTGGCGCTCGCGACCTCGACCGGTTTCGCCGGCGCCTATTCGAGCTCGCACTTCAGCGTGAGCGTGGCGGTGATCGCCGGAACCGGAACGGCGATGGAGCGCGACTACGAGTACGGGAGCGCCCGCCACCTGGCCGACCTCCCCAAGCCGGCCGACATCGGCCACTTGGCCGCCGAGCGCACGATCCGCCGGCTTCACCCCAAGAAAGCCGAAACCGCCAAGGTTCCGGTCGTGTTCGAGCCGCGCGTCGCCACCAGCTTCTTGGGTCACCTGTCGGGCGCGATTTCCGGACCCGCCGTCGCCCGCGGCACCAGCTTCCTCCGCGACAAGATGCAAGCCGCGGTGTTCGCTCCGGGCATCATCGTGATCGACGAGCCCCACCGCCAGCGCGGGCCGCGCTCGCGCCCGGTCGACGGCGAAGGCGTAGCGCCGCGCCGGCGCGAGGTGATCGCCGACGGCGTGCTCACGACCTGGCTGCTCGATTCGGCCTCGGCTCGCCAGCTCAAGCTCAAGACGACCGGCCATGCCAGCCGCGGCACCTCGGGCCCGCCCGGGCCCTCGACCAGCAACTTTTACCTTGCCGCCGGCACGCAGACGCCGGCTGCCTTGATGCACGACATCAAAGCCGGGCTGTACGTCACCGACCTGATCGGTTTCGGCGTCAACGGCGTCACCGGCGACTATAGCCGCGGTGCCGCCGGGTTTTGGATCGAGAACGGCGAACTCGCCTATCCGGTGAGCGAGATCACGATCGCCGGTAACCTGAAGGACATGTTCAAGGCACTCACCCCGGCCGACGACCTCGTGTTCCGCTGGGGCGTCGATGCGCCGACGATTCGGATCGACGGCATGACGGTCGCCGGTCGATGACGGCGCTGCCGCGCCCACCCGCGCCGGCCGCACCCGCGCTCGACGCCGACCACGCGCTCCTGGTCGCGGCTGTGCGCGAGGCCGGCGCGCTGGCGCGGCGCTTCTTCGGCAACGCGCCCCAGCAGTGGGAGAAGAGCGCTAACAATCCGGTGAGCGAGGCCGACATCGCGGTCAACGACCTGCTGCATCGCACGCTCGGTGCGGCGCGGCCCGACTATGGCTGGCTCTCGGAAGAGAGCGCCGACGATCCCCGCCGGCTCGCGGCGCACCGCACCTGGGTGATCGACCCGATCGACGGCACCCAGCCCTTTCTCGAGGGCGTGCCCGAGTTCGCGGTCGCTGCCGCCCTGACCGAGGCCGGAAGGCCGGTCGCGGCCTGCGTCTACAATCCGGCGAGCGGCGAATTTTTCGACGCCGCCCTGGGCGGCGGCGCCCGGCTCAACGGCCAGCCGATCCGGGTCGGTGCTTGCGCGGCGATTGCCGACGCGCGGCTCCTCGTCACCGAGCACAACGTCAAACGGGCGCACGATCCAGCCGTGTTCGCGCGGGCGACGTTGGCCGATATCGGCTCGATCGCCTACCGCCTGGCGCTGGTCGCGTGCGGGCGCTACGACGCCGCCATCTCGCTCGCGGGAAAAAGCGACTGGGACGTCGCCGCCGCCGACTTGATCGTCGCCGAGGCCGGCGGTCGCATGACGACGGTCGCGGACGACCTCTACCGCTATAACCGCGCCAGCACGCGGCATCGCAGCGTGATCGCCGCCAACCCGGTGCTCCACGCCGCGCTCTGCGCCGCGTTCCGCCACACCGTCTAGCCGCGTGCCGATGGCCGCGCCGCTCCCGCCCGAACCGGCCGACGATCTCGCCGCCCGGCTCGCCCGCTTCTTCCGCCGCCTCGCCGATTTCTTCAGCGATATCCGCGCCGCGACCCGCGAGGCCCGGAACGGGGTCCGCCCGCCGCCCGCCGCGCCGGTCGACGACGATGCCGAGCCGCTCTCGGCCGAGCTCGAACGCACCTCGCAGGTGTTGCGCCGGATTTCGCGCGCGGCGCCCGAGAGCTACGTCACCGTCGACTGGCTCACCGACAACCTGAAGGGCCGCGGCTTCGGGCTGCTGCTGCTTTTTCTCGCGCTCTTCAACCTGATCCCGTTCGCGTCGGCGTTCGGCGGGCTGGTCACCTGTTTCCCGGCGGTATCGATGATCTTGGGCCGCAAACGCGTCTGGCTGCCCTTTATCGGTGAGCGCCCAATCAAAACGAGCTACGTGCGCCTCGCGATCGACCAATCGATCCCGCACGTCGAGCGGTTCGAAAAATACATCCGGCCGCGCTTCGCCTTCCTGACTGACCCGCCATTCGAGAACCTGCACGGCTTGTTCGTGCTGGTGATGGCGCTGATCCTGATCCTGCCGGTCGCCGGCGCCAATTTCATGCCGGCGCTGGCGATCGCCCTGATCTCGCTCGGCTACCTCGAACGCGACGGGCTCACCATCATCTTGGGCTGGCTGACGGGCCTCGCCTTCGTCGCGATCGCGTTCGTGGCACTCTTTCTCGCCAACTCGGTGTGGGACTGGCTGTTCGGCTGATACGCACCGCCTTAGCCGTCCGGGGGGTGGCCGGTCGATCAGGCGCGCGTCCGAGAATTCACCTCCACCCGCCGCTCCGCGCCGGCTTCCCTCCTCCAGGGGCCCCCAGGGGGAGGCGATTCACCTAGCCGGCGCGCACCCAGACCGCGCTGTCGTGGAACGGCGCGCCGCCGGCCGGCGGCGCCGGCTGGGCGCTGGTGAGCGCGTTGATGCCGACGCCTTCGACGTAGGCGCCATTCGGCCAGATCGACTCGACCACGACCACGCCCGGCTGAAGCCCGGCGAACAGCTTGGCGTGGACGACCACGCTCCCCTGCCGGTTGCCCAAGCGCACCGGCGCCGCTTCGGCGATCCCGAGGCGGGCCGCGTCGTCAGGCCGGATCAGGACCGTCGGCCGGCCCTCGCGGGCCCGCGACGAGGGCGTCTCGGTGAAGCTCGAGTTCAGAAAATTGCGGGCCGGCGCCGTCACGAGGCGGAACGGATGCTCCGGATCGGCAGCATCGATGATGGCGTGGTGGTCGGGGAGCGGCGGCATCGCGGCCCCGCGCGTGCCGAGCGCCCGCCAGTCGGGCTTGAACCGGAACCTGCCGCTCGTGGTCGGAAACCCATCCAAGAAGTGCGCGGTTTCGAACGCGGGCATGCAGTCGATCCAGCGCGCCGCCTTGACCGTCACCGCATCGGGCCAGCCCGAGGCTTTGAGGGTCCAGTCGATCAACTCCCACGCCGATAGAGCGAAGCCCGGATGGCGGGCACCCACGCGCGCGGCCAGGGCACAGACGACGTCGTGGTTCGCGCGCGACTCGGCATAGGGCTCGATCGCGCGCGCGCCGATCATGAGGTGCGAGTGGCCGCCGCCGTAATAGAAGTCATCGTGTTCGAGGAAGGTGGTGGCCGGGAGCACGATGTCGGCCATCGCCGCGGTCTCGGTCATGAACTGCTCGTGCACGCACACGAAGAGGTCGTCGCGCGCGAACCCGGCTCTGACCTTGAGATGCTCGGGCGCGACCATCATCGGATTGGTGTTCTGAACCAGCATCGCCGTGACCGGCGGGCCCGCTCCCAAGTCGGTCGGATCGCCGGTCAGCACCGCGCCGATTCGCGACTGGTCGAGCGTGCGCACCGCGGGGTCGCGAACGTCCAGGCCCTCGATCATGGTCTTGTTCAGGCGGTAGATCGCGCGGTTGTGGTAGAGCGCGCCGCCGCCCCGGTGGCGCCACGCCCCGGTCACCGCCGGGAGACAGGTGACGGCGTGGAAGTTGGCGGCGCCGTTGCGCGAGCGCGAAAAACCGTAGCCGAGGCGAATGTAGCTCCGGGGCGTGCGGCCGTAGAGCCGGGCGAACGCGACGATCTCCTCGGTTTGCAGCCCGGTGATCGCTGCCGCCCACGCCGGGGTCCTGGTTTTCAGGTGGTGGGCCAACTCGTCCGGGACATCGGTGTAGCGGCGCAAGTAATCCCAATCCGCTATCCCTTCGGCGAACAGCACGTGCATGACCGCGCAGGCGAGCGCGCCATCGGTGCCCGGGCGCAGGCAGAGGTGGATGTCGGCGGCCTCGGCGGTGGCGTTCCGGTAGGGATCGACGACGACCACCTTGGTGCCGCGCGCTTTGCGGGCCTTGGTCACGTGGTGCATGACGTTGATTTGGGTCGCGACCGCGTTGGTGCCCCAGAGCACGATCAGGTCCGACTCGACCATCTCGCGCGGATCGACCCCGCGCACTTGGCCGACGCCGGCGCTCCAGCCGGTGTCGGTGATACGACTGCAGATGGTGTTGTCCTGGCCCGAATACTTCATCGCGTGGCGCAGCCGATGGATGCCGTCGCGCTGCACGAATCCCATGGTGCCGGCGTAGTAGTAGGGCCACACCGCTTCGGGCCCGTGGCGGCGGGCGGCGGCGATGAACGCCTCGGCCACGCGATCCAAGGCTTCGTCCCAGCCGATCGGCGCGAACGCACCGCTCCCTTTGGGACCGGTCCGCGCCAGCGGCGTCGTCAGGCGATCGGGGTGGTGGACGCGTTCGGCGTAGCGCGCGACCTTGGCGCAGATGACGCCCTCGGTATAGCTGTTGGCCTTGGCGCCGTGAACGCGGCCGATGGTGCGCGCGTCCAGCCGCTCGACCTCCAAGAGGCATTGCGACGGACAGTCGTGCGGGCAGACCGAGGGCACGATCTCGCGGCCGGGCCGGGTATCCATCGCTTGCGCTGCCTCGCTTATTGGACGCGGGACTCGCACGCATGTTAACGTGCCCGCGTAACAACGACATTACCACTCGTGCCACTGCCGGACACGACAGGTCGAGGCGTCGGGGAAGCGACGACGACGCTGCTCGTCCGCCTCGTTCGCAAATACGTCCGCCACCATATCGGCCGCTTCGCCGCCGCCGGCGCGTGCATGGTCGTGGTCGCCGCGATGACGGCGTTGAACGCCTGGCTACTGGAGCCGGTGCTCGACAAGGTTTTCCTCGAGCGCGACGAGCGCATGCTGCTGTTGCTGCCGGCAGCGGTGCTCGCGATCGCGTTTGTCAAGGGCGCGGCGACGTTCGGGCAGGCCTACTTGATGTCGATCGTCGGCCAGCGCATCATCGCCGCCGTCCAGGGCGATCTCTTCGCGCACCTGATGCGGGCCGACCTCGCCTATTTCCACCGCGAGACCACCGGCAAGCTGATCGCCAACTTCCTGAACGACGCCCAGCTCCTGCAGGAGGCGGTCGGGCGCGCCTTGACCGGCATGGCCAAGGACGCGGTCACGGTCGCGTTCCTGATCGGGCTCCTTTTTTACCAGGACTGGCGTTTGGCGCTCATCACCTGCGTCATCCTGCCGGTCGCAATCGTGCCGATCCGCAACTTGGGCAAGCGCATGCGCAAGGCGTCGTCCCGCACCCAGGCCGCGACCGGCGTCTTCAGCGCGATCCTGACCGAGACCTTGCAGGGCGTTCGCCACATCAAGGCCTACGCCATGGAGGCGCACGAAACGGCGCGGGCGCGGGCTGCGATCGGCGATCGCCTGAAAGAGATGTTCAAGGTGGTGCGCACGCGCGCGCTGGCGACGCCGTTCGTCGAAACGCTGGCCGGGATCGCGGTAGCCGCGGTGGTGTGGTACGGCGGCGTCCGCGTGATCGCCGGCAATACCACGCCCGGCACGTTCTTCTCCTTCATCGCCGCGCTGATCATGGCCTATCAGCCGATCCGGAGCCTCGCCAACCTGAATGCGGCGCTCGAGGAAGGGCTGGCGGCGGCGAGCCGCATCCTGAGCCATCTGGACGTCGAACCGGCGATCCGCGAAGCGCCGGGGGCGCCGCCCTTGACCGTCGGCGCCGGCGAGATCGCGTTCAACCGGGTGTCGTTCGCCTACGCCAGCGGCAAGACCGCGCTCCGCGAGATTTCGTTCACGGTCCCGGCTGGCAGGTCGGTCGCCCTGGTCGGGCCGTCGGGCGCCGGCAAGTCGACCGTCATCAACCTGATCCCGCGCTTCTACGACATTGCGCACGGGCGGGTCGCGATCGACGGCACCGACGTCCGCGCCGTGACCCTGGCCTCGCTCCGCGGCGCGATCGGCCTGGTGAGCCAAGAGGCGACGCTCTTCAACGACACCGTGCGCGCCAATATCGGCTACGGCCGCCCCGGCGCGAGCGAGGAAGCGATCCGCGCCGCCGCGCGCGATGCCGCCGCCCACGACTTCATCATGGCCTTGCCGCAAGGCTACGACACCCCGGTCGGCGAGAACGGCGTCATGCTGTCGGGCGGCCAACGCCAGCGGATCGCGATCGCCCGCGCGATGCTGAAGGACGCGCCGATCCTCCTGCTCGACGAAGCAACCTCGGCGCTCGATGCCCAGGCCGAGCGTCAGGTCCAGGCGGCGCTGACCCAGCTCATGAAGGGCCGCACCACGCTGGTGGTGGCGCACCGGCTGACGACGATCCAGGATGCCGACCAGATCCACGTCATCGACGACGGCCGCATCGTCGAGTCCGGCCGCCACGGCGAGCTCTTGGCGCGGGGCGGCCTCTACGCCCGGCTCTACGCCGAACAGGCGAGCGACGAGCCGGCGCGCGCGGCTTCGGGCTAACGCCGCGCTCGTTGTGCTCAAGCGGTTCTCGCGGCTCTCGTGGGTGCGCTGGACGCTGTGCTGGCTGGGCGGTTTCTACATCCGGTTGGTGCACGCGACCTCGCGCTGGACGGTCGAGGGCGCCGGACCGGCCAGCGCGTTCTGGGACCGGCGCGAGCCCTTCATCCTCGCGTTCTGGCACAGCCGCCTTCTGATGATGCCCTACATCTGGCGGCGCGGCGTGACGATCAAGATGCTGGTATCGAACCATCCGGACGGCGAGTTCATCATGCGCACCGTGGTGCCGTTCGGGATCGAGACCGTGCGCGGCTCGACCAGCAAGGGCGGCGTCCAGGCGTTGCGGCTCTTGCTCGGCCTGCTCAAGGCCGGCACTTGCGTCGGCCTCACCCCCGACGGGCCGCGGGGCCCCCGCATGCGCGCCGCCGAAGGCATCGTCGCGCTCGCCAAACTCTCGGGCGTTCCCGTCATCCCGGCGGCCTATTCGATTTCTTCGGCGCTGTTCTTGAAAAGCTGGGACCGCTTCCTGATCGCCCGCCCGTTCGGGCGCGGCCTCTTCTTGTGGGGCGCGCCGATCCGGGTGACGCGAGACGACGATACCGACGCGGCGCTCAGCCGGATCGAACAGGCGTTGAACGCGCTGACGTACGAGGCCGACCGCCGCTGCGGTTTGACCCCGATCGAGCCGGCCGAGCTCGTTCATGCGCCGGGACGCAACGGAGCGGGGCGATGATGCTCGCGGCCTATCGCGCCCTGACCGCGCTCGGCGGCTCGGCGATCGCGCTTTATCTTCTGAGCCGGCGTGCGCGCGGCAAAGAAGACGCCGCCCGATTCGGCGAGCGCTTCGGCCGTGCCGGGCGCCCCCGTCCGGCCGGGCCGCTCACCTGGATCCATGCCGCGAGCGTCGGCGAGGCGCTCTCGGTCCTGCCCGCGATCGCCCGGATCGGCCGCGAGCGGCCGCACCTCGCCATCCTCGTCACCACCGGTACCGTGACCTCGGCCGCGCTGATGGCCGAGCGGCTACCGGCGAGCGCCTTCCACCAATATGTTCCGGTCGACCGCCCCGACGCGGTCGCGCGCTTTCTCGATCATTGGCGGCCCGACCTCGCGATCTGGGTCGAGTCCGAGCTGTGGCCCAACCTGGTCCTCGCCGCCCGTGCGCGCGGCATTCCGCTCGCGCTGATTCAAGGCCGAATGTCGGAGCGCGCCTTCGCACGCTGGCGCCGGTTTCCGGTCGCAGCCCGCACGCTGCTCGGCACGTTCGCGCCGATCATCGCCCAGAGCCCGGCCATGGCCGAGCGCTTCGCGGCGCTGGGCGCGCGATCGGTCGCGGTCGCCGATCTCAAGGAAGCGGCGCCGCCGCTCCCGGCCGATGAGGACGCGCTCGCCGCCGTGCGCGCCGCCGTGGGCGGGCGCCCCGTGTGGCTCGCCGCGAGCACGCATCCGGGCGAGGAAGCCCGGATCGCAGCCGTGCTCGGCCCGATCCGCCGCGCCCACCCCGAACTCCTCTCCATCGTCGTGCCGCGCCATCCGGCGCGCGGGCCCGCGGCCGCAGCCGTCTTCGCCAGCGCCGGCTACCGCGTGGTCATGCGCTCGCAGGCCGGCGCCGCGATCGGCGATGCCGAGGTTTACGTCGCCGATACCATCGGCGAGCTCGGCCTTTTTTATCGCCTGGCGCCGCTCGCTTTCATCGGCGGTTCGCTGGTGCCGCACGGCGGCCAGAACCCGTTCGAAGCGGCGCGGCTTCGCGCGGTGCCGCTGTGGGGGCCGTCGATGACCAACTTCGCGCCGATGGTGGCGGCGCTTGCGACCGCGAACGCCGGGGTTGCGGTGGCCGACGCCGCCGCGCTCGCGGCGGCCGTGGTCCACCTGCTCGGCGATGCGCACGCGCGGAACGCGCTCGCGCAGCGCGCCGAGGCGGTCGCGACCGCCGGCGCCGGCGCGCTCGAGCGCGTGCTTGCGGCGCTCGCCCCGTTGCTCGATCGCGTGAACGCGGCCGCGCCGCCGGTTGGACCCGACCGTGCGCGCGCCTGACTTTTGGGCCGCCGACGGCCTCGTCCCGCTGGTGCTGTCGCCGCTCGGCCGGCTCTACGGCTTCGCCGGCTCGATCTGCCGGGCACTCGCGACCCCGCTCCGCCTGCCGGTGCCGGTGGTGTGCGTCGGCAACTTGACCGCCGGCGGCACCGGCAAGACCCCGGTCGCGCTCGCGATCGGGCATTACTTGCGCGCGCGCGGGCTAGCGGTTCACTTCCTGACCCGGGGCTATGGCGGCCGCCTCGAGGGGCCGATCCGGGTCGAGCCGGGGCGCCACGGCGCGCGCGAGGTCGGCGATGAGCCGCTGCTCTTGGCCGCGGTCGCCCCGACCTGGGTCGCGCGCGATCGTGCCGCCGGCGGGCGCGCCGCGGTCGCGGCCGGGGCCGAGATCGTCGTCATGGACGATGGCCTGCAGAATCCGGCGCTGGTTCAGGACCTCAAGATCGTCGTCGTCGACGGCGGCGTCGGCTTCGGCAACGCGCGGCTCATGCCGGCCGGGCCGCTCCGCGAACCGCTCGGACCCGGGCTCGCCCGCGCCGACGCGGTGGTGCTGATCGTCGATCCCGAAAAGGAAGGGATCGTGCCGCCCGCCGCCGCCGAGCCGCCCTGGCATGTCGCTCGCTTCAAACCGAACGCCGCGGCCGCGGCCCTGACCAAGCGCCGCGTCGTCGCCTTCGCCGGGATCGGCCGGCCGGCCAAGTTCTTCGCGACACTCGCCGCGCTCGGCGCCCATGTCGTCGGCGCCCACGCGTTTCCCGATCACCACCCCTACGCGCCCGAGGAGATCGTCGCGTTGACCGACATCGCCAATGCCGCGAACGCGCTCCTGGTGACAACGGCCAAGGACGCGGTCCGACTCGAAGCCTCGCTAAAGACACTGATCACGGTGGTCGAGGGTGCGCTCGAATTCGAACAGGGCGCCGCGCTCGAGCAGTTGCTCGCGCCGATGATCGCCACGGCAACGCGGTGAGCGTCCTGCGCGATCTCCGCCGCCGCGGCGAGGCGGCGCTCATCCAGGGCGCGCTCGCGATCTTCGCGCTGCTTCCCGTAGCGCGAGCCTCCGACCTCGGCGGCGCCATCGCCCGCGCCATCGGTCCCTGGCTGCCGGTCTCGGCGACGGCGCGGCGGAACCTAGAAGCGGCGTTCCCCGACCTCACCCCGCCGGCGATTGCCGCGATCGTCCGCGCGATGTGGGAGAATCTGGGCCGCACCGCCGCCGAGTACGCACACCTGGGCGCGTTCGACTGCTACGCGCCGGGCGGCCGGGTCGACGTGATCGGCGCCGAGGTCATCGATCGCCTCCGCGACGACGGCAAGCCCGGCATCTTTTTCGGCATCCATCAGGCCAATTGGGAAATTCTCGCTCTCGCCGCGACCCAGCGCGGCGTTCCGCTCGATCAGGTCTACCGCGCCGCTAACAACCCGTACGTCGACTCGCTGTTCCAGGGCGTCCGCGCGCGCGCCTTGCGCGGGCGGCACGTGAAAAAAGGCGCGGCCGGGGCGCGGGCTATGATCAAAGCGCTGAAAGACGGCGGCCATCTCGCGATGCTGATCGATCAGAAGCAGAACGACGGCATCGCGGTGCCATTCTTCGGCCGGCCGGCGATGACCGCGCCGGCGATCGCCCGGCTCGCCTTGAAGTACGACTGCCCGGTGGTGCCGGCCCGGATCGAGCGCCTCGGCGGCGCCCGCTTCCGCATGACGGTCCTGCCGCCGCTCGCGTTCGTGAAAAGCGGCGACACGGAAGCCGACATCGTCGCGGCGATGACGGCGATCAACGCGCTGATCGAGGGCTGGATCCGCGCCCGCCCGGCCGAGTGGCTGTGGCTCCACCGGCGCTGGCCGAGCTAGTGGATCAAATCTAGCACGCGAGTCCGATTGGGGATTCCCTGGGCGTCGCAAGTATGCGAGTCGAGGGAATGCGCAACGGAATCGTCGTGACGGTGACGGCAGCAGAT
>VGEO01000059.1 GCA_016869275.1 Alphaproteobacteria bacterium
GGGTTACCGCCATGAGGACGGCGGCGAGGTAGTTGCGGGCCAGGGTGAGCCCTTCGATCAACTGCAGGAACGTGGTCTTGTCGGAGGCTTGGCCGGGCGTCAGGACCAGGCGCACCGGCAGGCCTTGTTGATCGACGACAGCGTGGATCTTGGTGCTCAGTCCTCCACGAGAACGGCCAATGGCGTGACCCGGGCCCCCTTTTTCCGCCGCCGGCGTGCTGATGCGCCCGCAGGATCGAGCTGTCGATCAGATCCAGGGACTTCGGCGAGTGTTGCGCCAGCGTCTCGAAGACTTTCAGCCACACCCCGGCCTTGGCCCACCGATTGAACCGGTTGTAAGCCGTCGTGTAGGGGCCATAGCGTTCCGGCCGGTCGCGCCAGGGCGAGCCCGTCCGCAGCGTGTAGAAGATGCCGTTCAGCACCCGCCGATCGTCTTGGCGCGGCACGCCGCGCGGCTTGTTCCGCAGCAGCGGCGCTATCAGCGACCACTCGACATCCGTCAGATCGAACCGAACCATGATCCAAGCTCCCATAGTTTGGAACCTTGAATCACTTCTCGCCTCTCAACGGATTCCCTTTATGAGTACAGAACCTAGGCGGTTTGGCGTTGGCCGCCATCGTCCTAACTGGTGCCGCCGCCTCCGTTCTCCTCTCGCCGATCTTGCCGACCAGGCCATCGGGGTTGCGCACAACTCATGGTTGTCACTAGGTAGCGCGGCCCACCTTCGAATCCGGCAGGTCCTGTGCTAACCTCGGGCCAATTGCCGGGTCGGGCCTGTGATTCACGGCGCACCGGTCCGGCGCCACCGTCTCATCGCGTGGCGATCGGTCGGTGCCCAAACTGTGGCGTCTCCAAACGCCACCACACGGAGGATCCCGATGACTGTCAAAACGAAAGCAAAAGGTCGGCGCAAGTTCCTGAAAGCGTTGGGTGCCGGCGGCGTTGTCGCTGCGAGCACGCTGGCGTTCCCGCAGATCTCGCGCGCGCAGACCGTGACGCTCAAGATGCAAGGCTCGTGGGGCGCCAAAGACGTCTTCAACGAGATGGCCGAAGACTACGTGAAGCGCGTCAACGACATGGCGGGCGGCCGGCTCAAGATCGACTACCTGCTGGGCGGCGCCGTCGTACATCCGTTCAGCGTGCAGGATGCCGTCCACCAGGGCGTGCTCGATGCCGCGCACACGGTGCCGGTCTATTGGTATGGCAAGCACAAGGGCGCGTCGCTGTTCGGTTCGGGGCCGGTGTTCGGCTACAACGCCAACCAGTGCCTGGGTTGGATTCACAACGGCGGCGGCTACGATCTCTATGTCGAGCTGGTACAGCAGATCCTGAAGCTCAACATTGTCGGTTTCTTCGCCATGCCGATGCCGTGCCAACCGCTCGGCTGGTTCAAGAAGGAGATCAAAAGCGCGGCCGACTTGAAGGGTCTCAAGTATCGCACCGTCGGCTTGGCCGCAGACTTGATGCAGGCATTCGGCGCTGCAGTCGCGCAACTTCCCGGCGGCGAGATCATCCCGGCGATGGAGCGCGGCGTAATCGATGCGTTCGAGTTCAACAACCCGACCTCGGACCGCCGCTTCGGCGCCCAGGACGTCTCGAAAATCTACATGATGGGCAGCTACCATCAGGCGATGGAGTTCTTCGAGATCATGTTCAACAAGACCAAGTTCGATGCGCTCCCGGCCGAGCACAAGGCGATCCTCAGGCACGGCGCCGAGGCGGTTTCATCGGCCAACGAGTGGAAGGCGTGGGACTACTACTCGAAGGACCTGGCCGAGCTGCAGGAGAAGGACAAGGTCAAGGTCATCCGCACGCCGAAGTCGGTGTTCGAAGAGCAGATCAAGGTGTGGGACAAGCTGATCGTCGAATTGGCCAAGGATCCGTTCAACAAGAAGGTCATGGACTCGCAAAAGGCGTGGGCCAAGCGGGTGGTCTACTACGACCTCCACAATCAGGCCGATCTCCGCGTCGCTTACGAGCACCATTTCGGCAAGATCACCACCCTCTAGTCGAGACCCGGTGCGGGGTCGGGGCGGCAACGCCCCGATCCCGCCGCCGGCCCGCGTTCTTTATCTCGCCTCGCCGCCGCATCGCCCGATCGCACCGACAGTCCCACGCATGGAAGCGTTTCTCATCGTCATCGACCGCATCAGCGCTGGGATCGGCAAGGTGTTCGGCTGGACCATCGTCGTCCTGACCCTCGGGGTGACCTACGAGGTCTTCATGCGCAAGCTGCTCGGCGCGCCAACCCGCTGGGCCTACGATTTCAGCTACATCATGTACGGCACGCTGCTGCTGATGACCGGCGCCTATACGCTGTCGCGCAACGGCCACGTCCGCGGCGACTTTCTCTACCGCACCTGGCGGCCGCGCTGGCAGGCGGCGACCGACCTCGTCCTCTACGTCTTGTTTTTTGTGCCGGCGATGCTGGCACTGATGTATGCGGGTTACACCTTCGCCGGTATGTCGTGGCGCTTCTTCGAGCGCAGCATCTTCAGCCCCGCCGGCGTGCCGATCTATCCCTTGAAGACCCTGATTCCGATCGCCGCCGCGTTCCTGCTGCTGCAGGGATTGGCCGAGATCGGGCGCTGCATCATGTGTTTGCGTCAAGGCTATTGGCCGCAGCGCCTGGCCGACGTCGAGGAGATGGAGACCACGATCCTCCACGAGCAGGAACGCTTGCGCCAGCTCGAAGCCGAAAAATCCGGACGGAACGGAGCCGGGCGATGACCAATCCCGAAATCGGCGTGCTGATGATGGGGGTTTTCATCGTCACCATTTTCTTGGGATTCCCGATCGCCTTCACCCTGATCGCGATCGGCTTCAGTTTCGGCTATGCCCTCAAAGGCGACATCATCTTCGGTCAGCTCGTGCTCAAGGCGTTCGAGGTGACCACCAGCGACGTGCTGGTGGCGGTGCCCCTGTTTCTGTTCATGGGCTATGTGGTCGAGCGCGCCAACATCCTCGAACGCTTGTTCCATAGCGTCCAGAACGCGGCCCGCGATGTACCTGGCTCGCTCGCGGTCGCGACCCTGATCACCTGTGCGCTGTTCGCGACCGCGACCGGGATCGTCGGCGCGGTGGTGACGCTGATGGGCCTGCTCGCGTTTCCGGCGATGCTGCGCGCTGGCTACGACAAGAAGCTCGCGGCCGGCGTCGTTTGCGCAGGCGGCACGCTCGGCATCCTGATCCCGCCCAGCATTCTCCTGATTCTCTACGCCGCCGTGTCCGGCATCTCGGCGGTGCGTCTCTACGCCGGCGCGTTCCTCCCTGGCTTCATGCTGGCCGGATTCTACATCATCTACGTGGTAACGCGCGTCGTTTTGAACCCGAAGCTCGCACCGGCGGTCGATAGCGGCGAGCCGCGCCTGCCGTTCCTTACCGTCATGCGCGATCTCGCCACCTCGTTCTTCCCGCTGGCGTTCCTGATCCTGGCGGTGCTGGGCGCGATCCTGTTCGGCTTCGCGACGCCCTCGGAAGCGGCGGCGGTCGGCGCGCTCGGCAGTCTGGTGCTGGCGGCGGGCTATCGCGCTCTCTCTTTCGCGCGCGTGCGCGAGGCGGTCTACCTCACCGCGCGCACGACGGCGATGGTGTGCTGGCTGTTCGTCGGATCGTGGACGTTCTCGTCGGTCTTCTCCGACTATGGCGGCCACACCCTGATCGAAGAATTCATCCGCAGCGTCGATATGAAACCGTGGCAGTTCTTGCTGTTCGCCCAGCTTATCATTTTCCTGCTCGGCTGGCCGCTCGAGTGGTCGGAGATCGTCATCATTTTCGTGCCGATCTTCCTGCCGCTGCTCAAGGCCTTCAACATCGACCCGATGCTGTTTGGCATCCTGATCGCGCTCAATATTCAGACCTCGTTTAACACCCCGCCGATGGCGATGGCGTGCTACTACCTCAAAGGAGTAGCGCCCAAGTCGGTCGAGCTCACCGAGATATTCGCCGGCGCGTTGCCGTTCGTGTTCCTGGTGTTCGCCGCGATGATCGTGGTTTACCTAGTGCCCGAGATCGCGACCTGGCTGCCGTCGGCGCTTTATGACCCCTAGCCGGCGCGTTGGCGGATGGTGCGCGCGGCGCTGACCGCGGTCGAGGCGGCTGCGGCGATCCGGAGCGGCGCGACGACCGCCGCAGAGTTGGTCGCCGCCTGCCTCGACCACATCGCCAAGCACGAGCCGACGGTCCAAGCCTGGCAGTTCCTCGATCGCGATTACGCGCTCGCGCAAGCGCGCGCCGCCGATCGCGCCCGCCAGGCCGGCGCGCCGCTCGGGCCGCTGCACGGCGTTCCCATCGGCATCAAGGACGTGTTCGACACCGCCGACATGCCGACCGAGCACGGCTCGGCCCTGTTCGCCGGTCGGCGCCCGCGCACCGATGCGTTTGCGGTCGCACGGCTCCGCCAAGCCGGCGCTGTCGTCCTCGGCAAAACCGTGACCGCTGAGCTCGCCTACCGCACGCCCGGCAAGACCCGGAACCCGCGCGACCCGGCGCGGAGCCCGGGCGGCTCGTCATCGGGCTCGGCCGCCGCGGTCGCCGCTGCCATGGTGCCGGTCGCGATCGGCACCCAGACCGGCGGTTCGACCATCCGCCCGGCCTCGCTCTGCGGCGTCTACGGCTTCAAGCCGAGTCTCGGGCTGGTATCGCGCACCGGCATGCTGGAAACCTCTCCGACCTTGGATCATGTCGGTTGGTTCGCGCGCTCGATAGCCGATCTCGCGCTGGTCGGCGACACGCTCGCCGCCTTCGACGCCGAGGACGTGGCGATGACTCCGGGGTCGCCGCCCAGTCTCGCGGCGATCGCCGGCGAAACCATGCCGGTCGAGCCCAAGCTCGCGTTCGTGCGGACGCCGGTGTGGCCGAAGGCCGAACCGGTTGTCGCTGAGGCATTCCTCGAGCTGATCGAGGCGCTGGGCGATCGGGTCGAACCGGTCGACCTGCCGAGCGTTTTCGCCAAGGCGTGGCCGGCGCACGGCACCATCGTCGACGTCGAGCTCGCGCACTGCCTCGGCGACCACGAAGCCGCGGCGGCCGGTGCGGCGATGAGCGATCTCGTGCGCGAGGCAATCCAGCGCGGCCGCGGCACCAGCGCCGTCGACTATCTTGCGGCGCGCGACCTCGCAACCAAGCTCGCGGGCGAGATCGACGACCTGTTGTTCGCCTATGACGGCATCATTACGCCGGCCGCAGTCGGTCCGGCCCCGCTCGGGCTCGCGAGCCCGAGCGATCCCGCGTTTTGCCTGCTGTGGACGCTGCTCGGGGTGCCGGCGCTCAATCTGCCGCTGCTCGAGACCGGCGACGGGCTTCCGATCGGGGTCCAGATCGTCGGGCGCCGCGGCGCCGATGGGCGGGTGCTGCGGCTCGGGCGCTGGCTCGGCCGGCGTGTCGCCGCGGCGGCGTGACGGTTAGCTGTCGCGCTTCGTATTCTCGCGCGTGGTGAGGTAAAGATCGTAGCCCATCAAGGCGAGGCCGATCGCGAACACGACGATGAGCGGAACCGACGCGATCAGATAAGCGTAGCCGCCGAAGAAAAACGCAGCCATGGCGAGAGCCGCCGCGCCGCCGATCAGTTGAAGATGGGAGAACTTCATGACTGCGATCATTCCCTCTGAACGCCCCAATCTAGCACGCCGGTTCCGGAGACCATAGCGAATGACCGATCTCGCGCGTTTGAACGCGGCGGCGGCCGTGCGCCGCATTGCCGCCGGCGCCGTCAGCGCCGCTGCGCTGACGGCGGCCTGCCTCGCGCGCATTGCCAAGCGCGAGCCAGCGGTGCAGGCCTGGCAGTTCCTCGACCCCGAGCAGGCGGCGCGCGAAGCGGAAGCTCGCGATGCCGCGCGTGCCGCCGGCAGGCCGCTCGGCGCCCTTCACGGGGTGCCGGTCGGGATCAAGGATATTTTCGATACCGGCGACATGCCGACCGAGTACGGCTCGCCCCTCTATGCCGGGCACCGCCCGCGCCAGGATGCGGCCGCGGTGCGGCGCCTGCGCGCGGCCGGCGCGGTCGTCCTCGGCAAGACCGTCACCACCGAATTCGCCGCCCGCCATCCCGGCAAGACCCGAAACCCGCACGACCCGGCGCGCACCCCGGGCGGGTCTTCGTCCGGCTCGGCGGCCGCGGTCGCCGATGGTATGGTGCCGCTCGCACTGGGCTCGCAAACGGTCGGATCGACCATCCGCCCCGGCGCTTACTGCGGCGCGGTCGCCTACAAGCCGAGCTTCGGCTTGATCACGCGGGCCGGGATGTGTCCGCAGTCGCGTTTCCTCGATCACGTCGGGCTATTCGCGCGCTCGGTCGAGGACATCGCGCTCCTCACCCAGGTGCTGGCCGGTGACGATCCCGACGACCCCGATACCCGGCCGTTCGCGGTCGATGGCTTCGCCGCCGCAGCCGTAACCCCGCCCGTCCGCGCACCGCGGTTCGCCTTCGTCAAGACGCCTTACTGGGACCGCGCCGAACCCGCGATGCAGGCGGCCCTCACCGCCATCGCCGCCGACCTCGGCGGCGCCGCACCCGAGCGCGACTTGCCGCCCGACTTCGCGCGGTCGTGGGATAAGATCCTCGCGATTCTGGAAAGCGACATGGCGCACAATCTGCACCGCGAATATGAACGCGGCCGCGATCGCTTGAGCGCTTCGCTGCGCGCGCTGATCGAGAGCGGACGCCGGCGCACCGCGGTCGAGTACCTGGCGGCCCAGGCACAAGCCCGCGCCTACGGCGCCCACCTCGACCGCTTGTTGTCCGAGGTCGACGCCATCTTGACGCCGGCGATCGCCGGCCCAGCGCCCGTTGGGCACGAGGCGACCGGCGATCCGATCTTCTGCACGCTGTGGACGCTGTGCGGGCTGCCGGCGATCTCGTTGCCGCTCTGGACGGCGGGCGGCGGCATGCCGCTGTCGGTCCAACTGGTCGGACGGCGCGGGGCCGACGCGATCCTGCTTCGCACTGCGCGCTGGCTCCACCTGCGTCTCGGTGGGGAGCCGGGGCCGGCTACTTCTCGGTGAGGACGGTGACGCCCCGCCACGCGGTTGGCGGTTCGACCAGGTAGAGCATGGCGTGTTCGGCGAACGCGGCCGCCGCAGGGTCGGGGCGACGGTTCCCTTTCGTCCGAGCGGTTCGTAGAGCGTTACCGGCGTCGAACGGTCCTTGACCGCCACTGTGTTGATTTCACGAAAAACGAGGTCGGGTCCGCACGCGGCGCGCGGGTTGCGTCTGTGACGAGCAGCACGGTTCCGTAGCGCTTGTTGACGCCCTCAACCCGCGACGCCAGGTTCACGGCATCGCCCATCACCGTGTAGTTGAAGCGTCGCGGCGAACCGATATTGCCGATCAGGACCTCGCCCGAGTTGATGCCGATCCCGGTCACCAAGGGCGCCCCGCCGCCCAAGTGATAGCGGTCGGGCTCGACCGCGAGCGCGGCCGCGACCGCCTTCTCGGCGTGCGCCGGTTCGTCGAACGGAGCGCCGAACACCGCGACCGCGGCGTCGCGATGAACTTGTCGACGAAGCCGCCATGCGCCTTGATCAATCCGGTCACGGTCGCGAAGTACTCGTTCAACGCCGTAACCAGGGCCGCCAGCTCGAGCTTCTCCGCGAGCCGCGCGTAGTTGGCGATGTCGGAGAACAGGATCGAGACCTCGCGCTCTTCGCCGCCGAGCGTCGGCCCCTCGCGGAGCGCGAGCGCGCGTTCGATCACCGCCGCCGGCAGATAAAGTGCGAACGCGCGCATGGTGCGGCGGCGGTCGCGATCGGTCACGCCGAAGCGATAGGCGAGGGTTCCGCCGAAAGCGACCAGCTTGGCGTCGGCGTCGAGCAGCGCATTGAGAATTTTCGCGAGGTGCGACGCCCACAAGGAGCGCGGCGTGTCGGCGAACGGCGGCCGCCGATAGGTCTCCTCGTCGATCGCGACGACGATCGTCGGACTGCCTGCCGGCTCGTGGCGGGGCCGAACGCGTGATGGCGCAGCCAGAACAAAGTGTCGAGGCCGAGCCCGTTCACTCGCTCGAGCAGCAGCAGGCTGAAGACTAGCGCGGCGGCGAGCGCGGTGCCCAGGGGGCGAGGATCGTCGACCGCTTCAGGGGGCAACCCGTCGGGCTCGGAATGGCGGGCGGAGGACGGAGACAATCGTCGTCTCCGGCGGAAAAAAACGCTATAGTCCCGACCGATCAAACAACAGTTGGGAGGCATTCCAATGACGCAACAAGGCATAACCCGTCGCGGCCTGATGGTCGGCGCGGCGGCAGCGACGATGATCCTCGCGGCGGCGACTGCCGCCGAGGCGCAGATGAAACTGAAGCTGGTATTCCCGACCGCGGCCACGACCTGGGCAGTCCCCTACGTGGCGGCCCAGGACCAGGGCTGGTTCAAGGAGTTCGGGGTCGAGATCGAGGAAGTGTGGCTCACGGGCGATGCGACCGGATTGCGGACCGTTATCGCCGGGGACAACGATGTCGCGCTGACCGGGCCCGGGCCGCTTTATTCGGCAATCGCCGGTGGCGCCAAGGTCAAGAACATCGGCTCGTGGCAGCCGGTGGTCGACTACAATATCGTCGCCAAGAAGGGCATCACCAGCCTTGATCAACTCAAGGACAAGACCTTCGCCGGTATTCAACCGGGCGAGATGCCGAACGAGTTGCCCAAGCTCCTATTCAAGAACTCGAATATCGATGCCAGCAAGGTCGAGTTCATCTCGGTCGGTGGGCACCCGGCGCGGCTGCAGGCGGTCGTGGCCGGCAAGGCCGACGCGGCGTTGGTCAACACGTTCACCGCGATGAGCGGTGCCGCCAAGGGCGACGTGACGATCCTGCGCAAGCTCAAGCCCGATTTTCCGAACCTCGGCTACCTCATGTTGGCGGCGCGGGACGATGCGCTTCAGAATCCCGACAAGCGCAAGGCGCTGGTTGGAATGATGGCGGGGGTGATCAAGGGCTCGCGCTGGGCGGTCAAGAATTCGGACGCCGCTTCCGAGCTTCTCGCCAAACGGATGAAGCTACCCGCCGAACAACTCCCACTGCTTAAGCAAGTGGTCAAGGACTTGACCGACCAAGGCATGTGGGGTGTCGACGGCGGCGCCAGCAAGGCCGTGTACGACTATACCGAGAAGGTTCACCTTGATTTCAATCTGATCAAGGCGCCGGTCCCGGCCAAGGACGGGCTCGACCAGTCGATCGCCGACGAGGCGGTCAAGCGGCTCGGCAACTACGCCGGCTGACGAACCGACGCGTGAGAACGACGGCGGGCCGCTCGCGAGAGCGGCCCGTTTCGTTTCGCGTTATAGCCACGTCGCGAGCACGACGAAATAGATCGGCAGGTTCAGCACATCTTGGATAACGGTGGCGACCGGACCGCTGCCGAAGGCGGGATCGAAGCCCAGCCGGTCGAGCGCCCGCGGCAGCATAGGCCCGCACGCGGCGGCAACGCCGCTCGCAGCGAGAATGGTGAGTGCGACGGCGGCGGCGAGGCGGACGTCGCCGAAAAAGAGCCATATCGCGGCGAGCGCGACGCAGCCGAGAACGGCGCCCAACAACGCCCCGGTCGTGACTTCGCCCAGCAATAACCGGCCGAACGGGAAGTCGTGGGCGGCGAAGCCGCGCACTACGACGGTCTCGGTTTGGGTACCGACTGCATCGGCGAGATAGACGATCGCCGGGATAAAGAACGCGATCGCAACGTAGCCGGCAACGGCGCTCTCGAAGCGGGCGACGACCGCGGTTGCCATGACCGCGCCGATCAAACCGACTAACAACCAGGGCAGGCGCTGCCGCGCACGCCGCCACGGCGAGTCGGTAAGCGCGCGATCGGCTGTCAAACCGTGGTCGGCTTCGTGCATGATGCCGGCGAGGCGGCTCAAGTCCTCCTCGTACTCGCGCCGGCCGATGTCGAGAGGCCCGGCAACCGGAACCGCGCCGACCAGGATGCGGTGAAGGTCAGCGACTGGGACCGCGGTCAGGCGATGCCGCCACGCGAGCGCCAACGCGTCGGCCTAGTCGTCGCTCGGGCGCGCGGCGTAGGCTGGCCGCATCAGATCGCCGATCCAGCGCTCGGCCGGGGCGGCGAGCAGGTCGTTGACGGCGACCACGCCAGCGAGGCGGCGATCGCCGTTCACGACGTACAGCCAGTCGACGGCATCGAAGCGTTGGTCGACCAAGTGCGTACGGGCGCTGGCGGCGGTGTCGGCTGCCTCGGCAACCGGCAGGGCATGCACGGCGTACGCCGCGGCCGATCCGAGGCGGGGGAGGGCTGCAACGTTCATCGCAAACTCCTGGGTTTGAGCGCGGCGACCCGTGGTTAAATCGGCTAGGCTTCGCCCACGGGTCCCGACGATGCCTGAACGACCGTCTCCATACCGCCGCGAGGGCGAGCACGGCCTTATCGAGATTAAACTCTCGACGATTCAGCAGCTCTACGCGACCCTCGATCCGGCGCCGTTCTTCGAGAAAGACCTCGATGCCGACGCCGAAGAGTACATCTTGGGTGCGGTTCAGGATTTGGGCCTGCGCCCGCCGTTCAAGATCGTCTTCTACCTGCCGCCCGAGCAGGCTGATTCCGCCGAAGCCGGCGACATCGAGCGTTCGATTCACAACTACTTCGCCTATCGC
The DNA here is from genome assembly GCA_016869275.1 of Alphaproteobacteria bacterium. Lineage (GTDB taxonomy): Bacteria > Pseudomonadota > Alphaproteobacteria > SHVV01 > SHVV01 > SHVV01. The sequence continues at coordinate 10,597 of VGEO01000059.1, forward strand.
CTGTGGGCCGGCGAGCATGAACTGCGGGCGCTGATGAGAAACGGTTGGATCTGGCTCGCGGTTGGTCTGTTGTTCCTCGCCGTTTGCATCACCGCGCGTCAGTTCGTGTTGACCTTCGAGCCCGAGCCGGTCGCGCACGTCGTCGCCGAGGGATTGCTCCTGACCGGCTAGATAGCGATGTGGCGGCCGCTCCAGACCTTCCTCTACGACTGGTGGCCGATCCGGCGCCGCTGCCGCACCTTCGCCAGGCTCGCCGCGATCCCGGTCGAGGTGCGGCCGGGCGAAAAGGACGCGCTCTGAACGTTGTCGCCGAACTAGGCGGCGGCACCGAACATGCGGTCCAAATAGGCGTTCATGAAGTGGTGGATCGCCATCTCGAGCGGCGCCATCGGGCCGGGCGCGAACGCGCGCGCGGTCATGCCGCGCTGCAGCGAACGCACCATGTCGGAATCCTCGCCGAGCACGTAGGCGAGGTAGGCGTGATACTTGTCGGCCCGCTCCCAGAAGTCGGGTTCAGCGAAGTGCTCCTTGGGGAACAGGCTGTACATGAGTCCGCGGCACTTGCCGGGACCTTCGGGCCAGGTGATCAGGATACGGACCTGGTCGACCCGGCAAACGAGATAAGTGTTGGGCTGCATGTACGAGAACAGCGCGAAGTGATCGGGCTTGTCGGCGAGCCAGGGCAGCTTGCCGAACAGGGTCTTGCCCTCGGGCGCGAGCGGGCCCGAGGCGTAGTCGGAGCGAACCCCGCCGTTCTTGAACAATTTGACGTTCAGCCCGTCGTAGGACGTGTGCTTGCCGAAGCTCGCGCCGTGGAGCGTGTGCGCGTGGTACATGTCCATGACGTTCTCGATCAGGAACTTCCAGTTGCAATCGAGATCGAGCACGATTTTTTTCGACAGCCGGCAGCGTTCCGGGTATAGGAACGAGAGCTCGCGAATCCAGTCGGCGGCCGCGACCTCGAACGGCGGCGTCGCCGGATCGAAGCAAATGAAGATGCAGCCGCCCCAGGTGGCGAGCCGGAGCGGCGGCAGGCGGCAGGTCCTGGGGTCGAACCCTTCGGCTTCCTTCATGTAAGGCGCGCCGACCAGCTTGCCCTCGAGGTCGTAGAGCCAGCCGTGATAGGGGCACATGAATTCCTTGGTGTTGCCGGCGCCGACCGCGACTTCGACACCACGATGCAGGCAGACGTTGGCGAAGGCACGGAGCGTCCCGCCCTGGTCGCGCGTCACCACGACCGGCTCGCCCAGGATGCGGAAGGTCATGAAGTCGCCCGGTTTCTCGACTTCTTCCTCGCGGCAGACCATCAGCCAGTCCTTCATGAACAGGACTTCTTTCTCGCGCGCGAGCACGTCGGGCGAGGTGTAGATGGACCCCGGTACGTGGCGCGCGCGATCGAGCGGTGCCCGCATGCGCTCGATGCCGCGCGCGGCGGTGGGCGGCGCACCGGTGTCAAGCAGAGCCATGAGTCGCTCCTCCCCTAGCAGGTTCTCCGGCGCGATCTTACACCGATTCCGCGGTGTCGACGAGGCGGGTGGAATTGCTGCGATAGGGGATTGCCGCAGATTGCCGCGCTCTGGCAATTCTCCTAGAGTCAACGAGCTCTGTCCCGCCGCCAGCCGCGGCGTTGCTATGTCCACCGTTCGTGTTGTCCCCAGTCGTTCCTGCCACGCTCGCTGCGGCGGGCGGTTTCCATGAACACCTTTCGAGGGAGGGTACTTCGATGAACACCGTTATCCGTCTAGCTGTAGCCGCGGGCACTGTCGCGGCGGGTCTCGCCTGGACCGCGCCGGTCGAGGCGCAAACGACGACGCTCCGCTTCAACAACTTTCTGCCGATGACCCATTGGATGAATCAGCGCAAGATTCTGCCGTGGGCCAAGATGGTCGAAGAGGCGACCCAGGGCCGGGTCAAAGTCGAACTGACCGCGTCGACGCTGTGTCCGCCGGTGCAGCAGTTCGAGTGCGTGCGCGACGGCATCGCCGACGCCGCGCTCGGCATCCACGGCTATTCGCCCGGGCAGTTCGATTTGACGCGCGTGATCGAGATCCCGGGGATCGAGAAAACCGCCGACGCGATGGGCGTCGCGCTCTGGCGCGTGCACAAGGCGCACCTCGATAAGGCGGGCGAACACAAAGGCGTCCACCTCATCACCATGTGGGTGCAGCCGCCCGGCATCCTGTTTACGGCCAAGGAGCCGGTCACGAAGATCGAGGACTTCAAAGGCCGCACGCTGCGCGTGCCGACGCCGGCGATCGTCGAGGTCGCCAAACGCTTCGGTGCGACTCCGGTAATGGAGCCCGCGACCAAGGTGCACGAGCTGATGTCGAAGGGCGTCGTCGAGGGCGCGTTCTTCAACACCGACGCCTGGGAGTCGTACCACCTGCAGAAGTTCGTTCGCGCCTTGACCGAGGTCGACGGCGGCTTCTACAGCGCATCGATCTATCTGATCGTCAACGAGAAATCGTGGGCCAAGATCTCGGCCGCCGATCGGGCCAAGATCATGGACTGCTGCGCCGGCGAAAAGATGGCGGCGATGTTCGGCAAAGCGTGGGAGGAGATGGTTGCCAACGCCCGCGCCAACATGGTCAAGGACGGCGTCAAGATCAACGTCATCCAAGGCGCCGAGCGCGATCGCATGTTCAAGGCGATGGCTTTCCTACAGGAAGACTGGATCAAGCTCGCCGCCTCGCGCGGCGTCGACGGCAAAGCCGCGATCCAGATGCTGCTTGACGAGCAAGAGAAGTACGCCCAATCGATTAAGAAGACCAACTAGCCCCGGCGATCGCTCGATCGCACGCCGCCGAGTGATCATCGTGTCACTTGGCGGTCGCTGGGAACGTTCGCACCATGACCAACGATAGCGCGAGCGACGACGCGAACCAGGCGGGGCCGCTCGCGGGGTCGCGCGTGGTCGCGGCGATCGAGCGCGCGCTGGGGACCGTTTCCGGGCTCCTGCTGTTTTTTATGATGTGGGTGGTGTTTCTCAACGTGATCGGGCGCAAAGGCGCGTCCCTGGTCGACTTTCTGCAGCCAATCCCCGCCGCCTACGAGCTGGTCCAAATCTCGCTCGGGATTGTCATCTTCACCGCGCTGCCGATCGTCGCTTCGCGTCAGGGCCACATTACGATCTCGCTGCTCGACCAGGCGATCTACGGCACGCGCGGCCGCTGGCTGCAATCGAGCGTCGTCAACCTGGTGAGCGCGATCGTCCTCGCGGTACTGGCTTGGCGGCTATTGCGCTACGGCTTCGATCTGGTCCGCTTCAAGGCAACGTGGTCCTACTACACGTGGCTCCCCAAGGCTTGGTTTGCCTACGCGATGACGGTGCTGGCGGCGATGGCGCTCGCGCTCCATCTCTCGATCGTCGCGGTCAATCTCCGCGACCGCTTTGCCGGGTCGCGGCGGTAGCCGCGATGGAGAACCTGCTGCTCGTCGCGCTCGGCTTTATCGCCGTTTTCATCCTGCTGTTCTTGGGCATCCCGATCGCGTTCGGGATGGGCATCGTCGGCGTGGTCGGATTCGCGATCCTGGTCGGTCTCGACCCGGCGCTGTCGATGGTGGCGCAGCTCACCTTCGCCAACGTCTACGACTACAGCTACGCGGTGCTGCCGCTTTTCCTGTTGATGGGGAACTTCATCGCCCGCTCGGGCATGTCGCAGCACCTCTACGACGCTTCCTACGCCTACCTCGGTCACCGCCGCGGCGGGCTGGCGATGGCGACCATCGCCGCGTGCGCCGGCTTCGCCGCCGTGTGCGGGTCGAGCGTCGCTACTGCCGCCACCATGGCTAATGTCGCGATGCCGTCGATGCGGCGCTATGGCTACGCCGACAGCCTCGCGACCGGCACCATCGCCGCGGGCGGCACGCTCGGCATCCTGATCCCCCCGTCGGTGATCATGGTGATCTACGGGCTGATGACCGAGACCGACATCGCTAAGCTGTTCATGGCCGGCGTGCTGCCCGGAATCCTCGGCGCCGTGCTCTACATCGTCGCGATCCTGATCCAAGTGCAGGCGCGGCCGGCGCTCGGGCCTGCCGGCGAACGGTCGTCGTGGCGAACGCGACTCGCGACCACCAAGGGAGTTTGGGGCGTCTTCGTGCTGTTCGTGCTGGTGATCGGCGGCATCTACACCGGGCTCTTCACTCCGACCGAGGCCGGCGGCGTCGGCGCCGCCGGCGCGTTCCTATTTGCTCTGTCGCGCCGGGCGCTCACGGTCCGGATCGTGCTCGACGTGCTGGCCGAGACCGCGCGCACTGCGGCTGCGATGTTCGTGCTCCTGATCGGCGCGCTGATGTTCTCGAACTACCTCGAGGTGTCGGGATTCCCGGCCCTGATGCTCAACTGGATCAAAAGCCTCGAGGTCGCGCCGATCGTCGTTATCCTGGTGATCATGGCGATCTACGTCGTCTTGGGCTGCATCCTCGAAAGCCTGTCGATGATGCTGCTGACGGTGCCGATCTTTTTTCCGATCATATCCTCGCTCGGCTACGATCCGGTGTGGTTCGGCATCTTGATCGTGGTAGTTATCGAGATCAGCCTGATCACCCCGCCGATCGGGCTCAATGTCTTCATGCTTAAAGCGATGATGCCCGAAGTACCGGTGACGACGATCTTCCGCGGCGTCATGCCGTTCATTGCCGCTGACATCGTGCGGCTCGCGATCGTCGTATTCGCGCCCGCTTTCGTCCTGTTCCTGCCTGCCAATATGGGCTAAGCGAAGCAGGCTCAAAGCGAGAACGAGGCGACGATGGCGGAGATGCGGGCGAGCACACTCGATGGCGGCGCGGTCGCGCGCTGGAGCGAGGAAATCTGGGAGCGGTCGATCGTTCCCGAGCTCACGCGCTATATCGCCAACCCGTGTAAGTCGCCGGCCTTCGATGCCGAGTGGCAGAAGCACGGCTACATCGAAGAAGCGGTCGCGCAGATCGAGACCTGGTGCCGGGCGTGTCCGATTCCGGGGCTCACGGTCGAGGTGATCCGGCTCGCCGGCCGCACGCCGCTCCTTTACATGGAAGTGCCGGCGCGCACGCCGGCGGCGGCCGCGGATACCGTCGTCCTCTACGGTCACCTCGACAAGCAACCCGAGATGGTCGGCTGGCGCGAGGGCCTGGGGCCGTGGGCGCCGGTGCGGGCCGGCGACAAGCTCTACGGCCGCGGCGGCGGCGACGACGGTTATTCGGCGTTCGCGGCGCTGGCGGCAATCGAGGCGCTCCACAAGTTCGGCGGCATCCACGCCCGCCTCGCCATCATCATCGAAGCGTGCGAGGAGAGTGGCTCCTACGATCTCCCCGCGTATATCGACGCGCTCAAAGACCGGATCGGAACGCCCACCCTGGTGATCGCGCTCGACTCGGGTGCCGGCAACTACGACCAACTGTGGTCGACGACGTCGCTTCGCGGTCTGGTCGCGGCGACGTTGAAGATCGACATTCTGACCGAAGGCGTGCACTCGGGCGCGGCGAGCGGCATCGTGCCCTCGACCTTCCGGATCGCGCGGCTCCTGCTCGACCGCATCGAGGACGCCAAAACCGGCAAGGTCAGGCTCGAGTCCGCGCACGTCAAGATTCCACCGCAGCGCGCGGCGCAGGCCAAGCGCATGGCGAGCGCGCTCAAAGGCGAAATCGAAAAGAGCTACCCGTTCGTCAAGGGCGCGCGGCCAATGGCGGCGAACCGGGCCGATCTCATCTTGAATCGCACCTGGCGGCCGACGCTCTCGGTGATCGGCCAGGCCGGAATGCCGGCGGTCGAGAATGCCGGCAACGTGCTCCGGCCCTCGACCACGCTCGTGCTCTCGGTCCGAATTCCGGCCGGCGCCGACCCCGACGCGGTCGCGAAGGAGCTCAAGGCCACGCTCATGCGCAAGCCCCCGTACGGCGCCAAAGTCGCGGTCGCGGTCGGCTGGGGCGCCAAGGGCTGGAACGCGCCGCCGTTGGCGCCCTGGCTCGAGATCGCGACCGATGCCGCCTCGCGCCGCTACTTCGGCAAGCCCGCCATGTACATGGGTGAGGGCGGCACGATCCCGTTCATGGCGATGCTGGGCGATAAATTCCCGAAGGCGCAGTTCCTGATCACCGGTGTCTTGGGGCCGCACTCGAACGCGCATGGACCGAACGAGTTCCTGCACATCCCAACCGCCAAGAAACTGACGGGCGCGATCGCCGACGTGCTCGACGCCCACGCGCGCCGCGAGCGCTAGTCTAGGCGAGAACCCAAGGGAGGAGCCGATGGGTCCGTTCCGCCGTGTCGTCACCGGCCACAACGCCGCCGGGAAGTCGGTGGTGATCGCCGAGGGCGCGGCGCCGACGCCGCCCGAGGGTGTGCCGCAGGTCCTGATGTGGTCGACGACAACGGCACCGGCCGCGGTCCAAACCGTCGCCCGCGCCGACCGCGAGCCCAACGTCCTTTGGATTCCGCCCGGCGGGAGCCGGATCGTCTATTTCGAGCTGCCGCCCGCGAACCCGGCGGTACCGCGCGCGACACTGGAAAAGATCGCCGCCGACATGTTCGGCAAGATGGAAGCGGCCGATGCCCGCGTCGACACCAGCCGGCATCCGTTCATGCACAAGACCCCGACCATCGATTACGTCGTGCTGCTGAAGGGCCGGATCACGCTCGTGTTGGACGAGGGCGAGGTTGACCTCGAGCCGTTCGACCTCGTGGTGCAGCAGGGCACCAACCACGCCTGGGTCAACAAAGCGCAGGAGCCCGCGCTGCTCCTGGGCGTCCTGATCGACGCCGGGGCGCCGTCGCGGCCGCCTGGTTAGCGCGGCTGCGGCGCCGTCGCGATCCTAACGTCGCCGTTCGATCGCCGGCGGTTTGACGATCCCGACCTCAGGCAACGGGCCAGTAAAGCGCTCGACTTCGACCAGGACGCTCTGCGCGCTCGGGCCTTGCGCGAGCTTGGACGTACCCTTGTCGCGCGTCAGCGTGTTCGGGTTGCCGTGGCGGTCGAGCGTGCCCGGGACGCCGGGGTCGGCCGGGTCGTACCAAGCGCCGGTCTGGAACTGGATCACGCCCGCCATGACGTCGTCGGTCACGACGGCGCCGGCCAGGGATACGCCGCGGTCGTTGAAGACCCTGACGACGTCGCCGTTTCCGATTCCGCGCGCTTTGGCGTCCTTGGGGTTGATTAGCACCGGCTCGCGCCCCTCGACCTTGCTCGCCTGAGCGTAGGCACCCAAGTCGTACTGGCTGTGGAGGCGCGTCTTCGGCTGGTTCGAGATCATGTGCAACGGGTAAGTCTCGGCCCGTGACGCGCCCAGCCACTCGAACGGCTCGAGCCAAGTTGGATGGCCGGGGCAGTCGTCGTAGCCGAACGAGGCGATCCGCTCGGAATAGATCTCGATCTTGCCGGATGGCGTCTGCAACCGGTGCTTGACCGGATCGGCGCGGAAGTCGGCGAGCAGCACCTGATCGGCCTGCGAGCCCGGATACTCGAAATAAGGCGAGCGCCAAAACTGGTCGAACTCGGGCGCGTCGATCTTGTCGCGCGCGGCGCGTTGCCGGAACTGGTTGTACAAGTAACGGAGCCACGCCGCCTCGTTGCGCCCTTCGGTGAAGGCGTCGCGAACGCCCATCCGTTCGGCAAGCCCGGCGAAGATGTCGTAGTCGTTGCGCGCGCCGCCGACCGGCTCGACCGCTTTTTGCATCGGCAGCACGAAATTGTCGGTCGAGCCGCCGATGTCGTTGCGCTCGAACGGGGTTGTCGCCGGGAACACGATGTCGGCGTGGCGCGCGAGCGAGTTCCACCACGGTTCGTGTGCGATCACGGTATCGGGCCGCTGCCACGCCTGAACCAGACGGTTCAGGTCTTGGTGGTGGTGGAACGGGTTGCCGCCGCACCAGTAGACGAGGCGAATGTCGGGGAACGCGACTTTCTTGCCGTCATAGTCGATCTCCGCGCCCGGGTTGAGCAGCATGTCGGCGATGCGAGCGACGGGAATGAACGCATCGACGGGATTGGGGCCCTGCGGCAGGGTCGGTACCGGCGGCCGCCTGGCCGGCGTCCCCATCGACTGGACCGCGCCGTAGCCGAAACCGATGCCGCCGCCGGGCAGGCCGATCTGGCCCAGCATCGCGGCCAAGGTCATCGCCATCCAGAACGGCTGTTCGCCGTGATCGGCGCGCTGCAGCGACCACGCCACCGAGATCATGGTGCGGTTCCCGGCCATCCGCCGCGCCAGGTGCCGGATCGTCTCCGCCGGGATGCCGGTCACGGTCGCCGCCCACGTCGCCGACTTGGCAAGGCCGTCGACCGCGCCCATGACGTAGGGCTGAAACTTGGCGAAGCCCTCGCAGTAACGGTCGAGGAAAGCACGATCGTGGAGATCTTCGTCGATCAGCGTGTGGGCGAGACCGAGCATCAAGGCGACGTCGGTATTGGGGCGGATCGGCATCCACTCCGCCGCCAGCGCGTGATCGGCGTCGCGCCGCACCGGGCCGATGTTGACGAACTCGATGCCGGCGTCGCGCCAGCGCCTGAGCCAGCCGGTCAGGTCGTGGCGGCCGAGCCCGCCGTGGTCGACCTGCGCGTTCTTCAACGGGATGCCGCCGAACGTCACGAACAGGCGGGTATGCTTCTCGATCACCGGCCAGGCGGTGTGCTCGGAAATGACGCCGCGGTAGCCGCCGAGGACGCGATTGATGATGACCTCGCCGGCGGCGAGGCTGTAGGTGTTGACCGACTTGGTGTAGCCGCCGATCGTGTTGAGAAACCGGTGGACTTGGCCTTGGGCATAGTGGAAGCGCCCGGCACTCGACCAGCCATAGGATCCGCCGAAGATCGCCTGATTACCGTACGCGGTGCGCACGCGCGCGAGTTCACGCGCGGCGAGGTCCAACGCCTCGTCCCACGGCATGGCCACGAACGGTTCGGCGCCGCGCTTGCCGCCGGCGGGGCCGGGGCCGCGCTCGAGCCAGCCTTTGCGCACCATCGGCTCGCGGATGCGGAGCGGATGATCGACCGCGCCCGCCATCGACTGGCCGATCGGCGACGGATCGGGGTCTTCCGGGATCGGATGGAAGGCGACGATCTTGCCGCCCTCGACCTCGGCGTCGAACGCGCCCCAATGGGTCGAGGTGCGTTTCAAGTTGCGGCGGACTTGGTTCATGGCGGGCTCCCGGGGGCGACGATGTTAGCACAGGTGCCGCCGTTAGCGGGCGCAGCGGAAGCCGAAGTTGTGGTGGCCGGCGGCGGGCGAGCGCGAGACGCCTCGGCCGCGCCACGTGCCTTTAAGCGTCT
>VGEO01000060.1 GCA_016869275.1 Alphaproteobacteria bacterium
CGGAGATCGTGCGCGGCGGCGGGAGGAACCCCTGTCCCTGGAACTCAGCCGTTATCTGTCGGGCCTGCTCCAGGCTCACGACCGGGCGGCCGTCGGGCTGGCAAGCTGCAAGAGAGACAGCGAGCGCGGCCGCCGCGACCACAACGCATACAACACGCTTGGTCAACATCGAAGCCTCCATCCCCCCCCTACCGCGAAAGCCGAATTTTAACACGCCGGGGGCGGTATTAAAACCGGCTAGTGGTGGCGGGGGTCGAGCGCGTCTCGCCAGCCGTGTCGACGGGCGCTTCGACGGCCGCGATCTCCACGGTCTTGGCCGACGGACAGGTTCTAAACTTACTTGAGAGGTGGTTCCGTCCTCGGGGGCCGATAGCGTAGGAACCCATGGAAGCTCTCCATCTCGCGATGCATCGTCTTCGCGATGAAGTCCCACCCATCGTTTCCGTGGACCGGTTTATAGAGATAGTCCGTGCCCTGCCAGTAGCGGCCCAGGCTCTCCTCGATCACGCCGGCGAGCTGCCGTCAAAGGAAATCCGGGATCTCCTCGTATTGGTAGACGTCCGGCTAGCCTGCTTTGGCTGCGAGCCGTTTGCGCTCTGCGTAAGTTTGATAAATCACGCCTGGGCCGCTCGCTTCGGCAATGACGGGCTCTCGGGTGCCTTTACGGTCCGAATTGGCCCAGCCCGGTTGCTACGTGGTTGCTATGCCGCCAAGCCCACCTGGCGGAAAGCCAAAAAAGCCCTGAAAAAACTGGTGGGCGCACCAGGACTCGAACCTGGGACCCGCTGATTAAGAGTCAGCTGCTCTACCATCTGAGCTATGCGCCCGCCGGCGCGGGTATAGCAAACGCCCCCACGCGAGTCGAGGTGGCGCGGCGTGAATCGGCGGATTGCTTCGGTTGTGAGGACGGGCGCGATCTCCTAAGGTGCCGGCGTCCCCTGAGACCCCTAGTCCCGGTCCGCTCTCATGTCGGAACCCTCGATCCCGCGCGCGAGCGCTTACGGCTGGCTGGTCTGGTTCCTGGGCGCCGCCTTCTTCGCCTACGGCTTCGCCCACCGCGTCGCGCCGTCGGTGATGTTCGACTACCTGATGCGCGACTTCGCGGTCGGCGCCGGCATCCTGGGCAACCTCGCCGCCTGCTACCTCTATGCCTACGGCATCATGCAGATCCCGATCGGGATCCTGCTCGACCGGTTGGGCCCGCGCCTCTTGCTCGCGGTCGCCGCGGTCGTGTGCGCGGCCGGGAGCTTCCTGTTCGCCGCCGCCGATACGCTGACCGCCGCCTATGTCGGCCGCCTGCTGGTCGGCGCCGGCGCCGGCGCCGGTTTCATCGCCACGCTCATGCTCGCCAACCAGTGGCTGCCGCCGGAACGGTTCGCGACGGTCAGCGGCCTCACCATGACCATCGCCATGATCGGCGCGGTCGCCGGCCAGGCGCCGCTCGGCGCCGTGATCGACGTGCTTGGCTGGCGCACCGCCCACGACGTCGCCGGCGTCCTCGGGCTCGCGTTCGCGGCGGCGATCTGGTTCGTCGTCCGCCGCCCGACCCCGCCCCGCGTCCGCTCCGAGGCGACGCCCGAGCGCCCGTTCGGCCGCGCGCTCGCGAGCGTGGTCCGGTCGCCGCAGATCTGGCTCGTCGCCTATGGCTGCGCCGCGCTCTCGACCCCGATCCTCGCCTTCGCGATCCTGTGGGGGGTCCCGTTCCTGGTTCAGGTCTACGGCCTGCCGCGCGCCGTCGCCGGCCTCGGGACCTCGCTCTTTCTGGTCGGGCTCGCGATCAGCGCGCCGATCCTCGGCCACTGGTCGGACCGCCTGCGCCGGCGCAAGCCGATCATCGTCGCGGCGCCGCTGGTGCTGACCGCGATGTGGTGCATCGTCCTGTTCGTGCCGGCGGTGCCGGTGCCGGTCCTGTTCGCGCTCTTTTTGGTGGGCGGCTTCGCGAGCGGCGCAACGCCGATCACCTACGCGATGGCGCGCGATCTTTCCTCGCCCGATCTGCGCGGCACCACGACCGGCTTCGTCAATCTGTTTCCCTTGGCCGGCGGCGCCATCATGCAGCCAGCGATCGGCGCCCTGCTCGATTGGCAGTGGGACGGCCGGCTCGAGGATGGCGTGCGCGTGTTCACGGCGTCGGATTACGCGTTCGCGTTCCTGCCGTTTCCGATCATCGCCGCGCTGACGACGCTGGCGATGGCGGCGGTGCGCGAGACCTACGGCCGGCCGCCGGTCACGGTCTAGAAGTCGGGCGAATCGGGCCGCCGCGGGATGCGAACGTCGCGGTGGGTATGGGCGCTGATCAGGATGCCGAACCCGGCCAGGATCGAGACCATCGCGGTGCCGCCGTACGAGACCAGCGGCAGCGGCACACCGACGATCGGGATCAAGCCCATCACCATCGCCGTGTTGATGAACAGATAAATGAAGAAGGTCGCGGTAACGCCGATCGCGACCAGCCGCCCGAACTGGGCGTTGATGCGGAGCGCCATGACGGTGCCGTTGCCGACGATCACGAAATAGAGAAACAGCAGGAACAGGCCGCCGATCAGGCCGAACTCCTCGGCGTAGACCGTGAAGATAAAGTCGGTCTGCTTTTCGGGCAGGAAGTTGAGGTGGCTCTGGGTACCCTGCATGAAGCCCTTGCCGAACATGCCGCCCGAGCCCAACGCGATCTTCGACTGGATGATGTGGTAGCCGGCGCCCAAAGGATCGCGCTCGGGGTCGAAGAAGGTGTAGATGCGGTTCTTCTGGTAATCGTGCAGGAACTGCCAGGCGAATGGCAGTGCCACGAGAATGGCGCCGCCGGCGATCAGGAACTTCCACACCCGCACGCCGGCCATGAAGAAGATGACCGCGCCACCCATCACGAGCAGAGTTGCGGTACCGAGGTCGGGCTGGCGCAGGACCAAGGCGACCGGTGCCGCAATCAGGAGGAGCGGCGTCAGCAGCCAACGCAATTGACCGACCTCTTCCATGGAACGGCCGTGGAAGTACTTGGCGAGCGCGAGGAGCAGCGCGATTTTCATCAGCTCCGAGGGCTGCAGGTTGAGCGTGCCGACCGTGATCCAGCGTTGCGCGCCCATGCCGACCCGGCCGGCGACCTCGACCACCACCAGCAGCGCGAGCGCGAGCGCATACATCGAATAGGCGTAGCGGTAGAAGAAGCGGATGTCGGTCAGCGCGATCGCGAACAGGACGCCGACGCCGATCGCGAAGCGTACCATCTGCTTCATCACCAGCGTGTCGGTCGAGCCGCGCGAAATCGAGTACAGCATCGCGAAACCGATCCCGACGGTTGCGAACAAGACCACCACCAGCCCCCAGTTGACGGCGACCAGCCGCTGGCGGAACGAAAGCGCGATCGGGCGGCGGAGGCCGTCGCGGGTCGACATCAGCCCTCCCGTTTGGCCGCTGGTAGCGAGGCGAAACTCTCGCCGGGCATACCGCCGGGCGGATTGCGGAGCTGCGCCAGGCGCAGGACGTCGCGGATCAGAGGCGCTGCCGCCTGCGAGCCGGCGCCGCCGTGCTCGATCACCGTCGCGGCGGCGAAGCGCGGCGCATTCACCGGTGCGTATCCCACGAATACGGCGTGGTCGCGCTCGTGCCAGGGCTTGTTCTCGTCCTTGATCTTCTTGCCGGCCAAGCGTTCGGCCTTGGTGATGCGGCGCACTTGCGACGTACCGGTCTTCCCCGCCATCAGTAGGGCCGGTTCCTTGATGCGGGCCTTGAAGCCGGTACCGTGCGGCCGGTTGCAGACGCCGAACATCGCGTTCTGCACGAACTTGATGGCCGCGGCCGACACACCGAGCGATTCGGGAGCCGACCCGGAGACGGGTGCCCGATCGCGGAACAGGCGCGGCGCCACGAACTGGCCGCCATTCGCGATCCGCGCCGCCATCACGCAGAGCTGGAGCGGCGTCGTCAGGACGTAGCCTTGGCCGATCGCGGTGTTGAGCGACTCGCCGTGCTGCCACGGCACGCCGGTGACCGCGAGCTTCCAGTCGCGGGTCGGTATCAAACCGTCCTTTTCGCCGGTCTGGTCGACCTGCAGCTTGCCGCCGAACCCGAATTTGCGGGCCATCGCGGCGATGCGATCGGGCCCGAGCTTGCGGCCGAGGTCGTAGAAGAAGACGTCGCAGCTCTGCTCGATGCCGCGCGTGAACTCGATGTGACCGTGGCCTTCCTTCTTCCAGCAGTGGAAGCGGTGATCGCCCAGGTCCATGAAACCCGGGCAGAACACCCGGTGCTCGGGCGCGACCAAACCGGATTCGAGCGCCGCCAGCGCGACCACCAGCTTGAAGGTCGAGCCGGGCGGGTATTGGCCAGCGATCGCCTTGTTGACCAGCGGGTTACGCGGGTGCTGCACGAGCGCGGTCCACTCGGCACGGGTCAGGCCGACGTTGAACGCCGTGGGGTCGAACCCCGGGTTCGATACCAGCGCCAGCAGGTCGCCGTCGTGGATGTCCATGACGGCAAGGCCGCCCGACTCCTCGCCCATGCGTTCGACCGCGTACTCCTGGAGCCCGGCGTCGAGGGTGAGTTGGACCATCTCGCCCGGCTGGCCGTCGCGGCGCGTCAATTCGCGGATCACGCGACCGTAGGCATTGACCTCGACCCGGCTCGAGCCGGCCTTGCCGCGGAGTTTCTGGTCGTAGACCTTTTCGACACCGCTCTTGCCGATGCGAAAACCGGGAAGCTGGAGCAGCGCGTCGTCGTTGTTTAGGCTTTTGTCTTCCTCGGCGACTGGAGCGACGTAGCCGATCACGTGCGCGAACGCGCTCGCCTTGGGATAGGCACGGGTTTCGCCGACGTCGGGCTGAATCCCGGGCAGGTCGAGGGACTGGATATTGATGCGGGCGAACTGCTCCCAACTCAGATTTTCGCTGATCGTGACCGGAGCATAGCCGCGCATGCGCCGGACCTCGCGCAGGATGCGGCGGCGGTCGTGCTCGGGGATATCGATCATCTCGGCCAAGCGGGCCAGCGTGGTCTCGACGCTCCGCGTTTGCTCGGGGATCAAGACCACCCGGTAGTTCTGCTGGCTGTTGGCGAGGTCGACGCCGAAGCGGTCGACGATCCGCCCGCGCGGCGGCGCCAGCAAGCGGAGGCTGATGCGGTTGTCGTCGGCCAGGATCACGTACTGGTCGGACTCGAGCACCTGCAGGTAATAAAGCCGCGCCGCGAGCGCGCCGAACAACGCGACCTGGCCGCCGGCGAGAAACAGGGCCCGCCGGGTGAACGTCTTGTCACGGCCGCCGTCGCGCGCCATTCAGCCCACCAGCCGGCGATGGACATGGCTCAGGCACCAGGCGAACAGCGGATAGAGCGCTGCCGTTACCGCGCCTTGCACCAGCACCGGAACGATCCGAACCATGGTCAGAAAATAGAGGCTGGCCGCGACCCAGCTCAGGAGCGCGCCGCAGAGCGCGGTCACGGCGAAGCCGAGCCAGATGATGGCGAAGCTCTTGCCGAGCAAGGCGCGGCGCTGGCTGCTGACGAAGCCGCTGGTGAGCAGCAGGACCAGCGCACTCATGCCGAGTGGCGTGCCGACGACCAGATCTTGGAGCGCACCCAGCACGAACACGGTGACCGGAGGCAGCAAATCCGGTCGATAGATGGTCCAGTAGAACACGGCGATCAACGTGACCGCCGGCGCGACCTGGGAAAAATACGGCAGATTGAGCGGGACTAAACTAAGCAGCAGCACCAGCAGAATAGTGGCCGCCGGCACCAGCCCGCGCGAAGTCCGCGCCAGGACCGCTTCGAGGCGCTCGTTCACGGCTTCCTCGCCGCCGCGCGCCCGGTGTCCTGGTTATCGCTCAAACGCGGCAGATCGAGCCGGAGCACGCGGACGTACTCGAGGCGTTCCAGATCGACATAGGGTTGAACCCGCGCGGCGCGATCGCCGACCGCGGCCACGATCCCGACCGGCAGGCCGGGTGGAAACACGCCGCCGTGGCCCGAGGTGATGATGCGGTCGCCGCGCTGGAGCTCGCCGGCGTTGGCGAAGAATTGCAGCCGCGGCTGATCGGTATTGTCGCCGGCGAGAATGGCGCGCAACCGCGTGCTTTCGATCAGGACCGGAAGCCGCGAGTTCAAGTCGGTCATGAGGAGGACGCGCGACGCGCGCTCGCCCGACTCGATGATATGGCCGACGACGCCGTCGCCGGTGACGACCGGAAAGCCCTTGGCGACGCCGTCGGCGGTACCGGCGGCCAGGATCATGGTGCGGACGAACGGACCCGAGGCGTCGCCGACCACGCGCGCGGTGATGTAACTCACGCGCGATTCGGACTTGGCGTTGAGCAGCGTGCGGTAGGCGGCGTTCTCCTGTTCGACCCGCCGCGCCACGGTTTGCCATTGACGCAGGCGCTCGTTCTCCTCGCGGAGCCGCGCATTGTCGGCGTAGACATTGAGGAACCCGTCGACCGTGCGGACGCCGCGATTGACGGTCGCGACCGGCTCCGACAGCAACGCGAGGATCGGCGCGATGGCATCCCCTGTCAGCAGCCGAACGCGCTCGGTGAGCGCGGTGTCGGCCTTGCCGAGCAGCATGAGCGCCAACGCCCCGCCGACCAGGGCGACGAAGATGAACCGCTGTGCGAGCGCCCGGAACGGCACCGTCAGCCGGGTCAGGCGTTCGCGTGGGGCGGCCACGGGCGTGGCTCCCTACCGGCGTCGCGACGAAGCGGGGCCGGCTACTCGTACACCTGCCATAGAACGTTCTTCAGCAGCCGCATTTCTTCGAGCACCCGGCCGGCGCCGCGGGCAACGCTGTTCAATGGCTCGTCGGCGATTGACACCGGGAGCCCGGTGGCATGGCGCAGCACGAGATCGAGTTTGCCCAAGAGCGCGCCGCCGCCGGTGAGCACGATGCCCTTGTCGACGATATCGGCCGCGAGTTCGGGCGCGGTGTGCTCGAGCGCGACTTTGACCGCGTCGATGATGGCGCTGACCGGTTCGGCCAGGCTTTCGGCGATCTGTCGCTGGTTGATCATGATTTCCTTGGGCACGCCGTTCATGAGATCGCGCCCCTTGATCTCGAGCGAGAGCCCGTCGCCATCCTCGGGTGGGCAGGCGGTGCCGATTTGCTGCTTGATCCGTTCCGAGCTCGACTCGCCGATCAACAGGTTGTGGTGGCGGCGGACGTAAGCGATGACCGCCTCATCCATCTTGTCGCCGCCGACGCGGACCGATTTGGCGTAGACGATGCCGCCCAGCGACAGCACCGCGACCTCGGTCGTGCCGCCGCCGATGTCGACCACCATCGAACCGGTCGGCTCGGTTACCGGCAGGCCGGCGCCGATCGCCGCGGCCATCGGCTCCTCGATCAGGTAGACGCGCCGCGCGCCGGCGCTCTCGGCCGACTCTTGAATCGCCCGCCGCTCGACCGCGGTCGATCCCGACGGCACGCACACGATCACCTGCGGGCTGGCAAAGCTGCGGCGGTTGTGTACCTTGCGGATGAAGTGCTTGATCATCTCCTCGGCGACTTCGAAGTCGGCGATCACGCCATCGCGTAAGGGGCGGATCGCCTCGATGTTGCCCGGCGTGCGGCCGAGCATCTGCTTGGCCTCCTCGCCGACGGCCAGCACCTGCTTCTTGCCGCGGTTGTTGATGATGGCGACCACCGACGGTTCGTTGAGGACGATGCCGCGTCCCTTCACGTAGACCAGCGTGTTGGCCGTGCCCAAGTCGATGGCCATATCGGCCGACAGCATACCCATGAGCCTGGAGAACATTCCGTTTCCTCACATCGCGTTGCGGCGGCGAAATGCCGCCCACTCCGGCGCCTCCGGCGAGTTATCCCCCTCGATGGCGGCGTCGGTATGGCGCCGCGGGTTCAAGCCCGCAGCGCCTCCGGCGCCTTTTTTTCGCGCTTCACGAGCAAACGATTGAGCGCGTTGACATAAGCACGGGTCGCCGCCACCAAGGTGTCGGTGTCGGCGCCTTGACCGTTGACCGTTCGGCCGTCCTCTTCGAGGCGGACCGTGACTTCGGCTTGCGCGTCGGTGCCCTCGGTCACGGCGTTGACCTGGAACAGCTTGAGCCGGGCGACGTGCGGGTAGAGCGCCTTGATTGCGTTGAAGGCGGCGTCGACCGGGCCGTCGCCGGTCGCGGTCGTCCGCTTGACGACGCCATCGATCGACAGTTCGAGATCGGCCTTCTGCGGTCCGCGCGATCCGCACACGACTTCGAGCGCGACGAACCGGATCCGCTCGTTCTCGGTCTGAATTTCGTCGTCGACCAGGGCGAGCAGGTCTTCGTCGAAAATATCGCGCTTCTTGTCGGCCAAATCCTTGAAACGGCGGAACGCGTCCTTGAGTGCGTTGTCGCCGAGGTCGTAGCCCAGCTCCTCGAGTTTCGTGCGGAACGCGTGTTTGCCCGAGAGCTTGCCGAGCACGATTTTCGACTGGCTCAGCCCGACCGACTCCGGCGTCATGATCTCGTAGGTCGCCGCATTCTTGAGCACGCCGTCCTGGTGGATGCCCGATTCGTGGGCGAAGGCGTTGGCGCCGACGATCGCCTTGTTGTTCTGAACCGCCATGCCGGTGATCGCCGCGACCAGGCGCGAGGTCTTGGTGATGTTCTCGGTATTGATGCCGGTACGGTAGGGCATGGCGTCGCGCCGGGTGCGCAGCGCCATCACGATCTCCTCGAGCGCGGCGTTACCGGCGCGCTCGCCGATGCCATTGATGGTGCACTCGACCTGGCGGGCGCCGGCGGCGACGGCGGCGAGCGAGTTGGCGACCGCCAGGCCCAAATCGTTGTGGCAGTGGGTCGAGAGCCGCGCCTTGTCGATGTTGGGGACGCGGTTTTTGAGCATGGTGATGAGGTCGAAATACTCGGACGGAATCGTGTAGCCGACGGTATCGGGCACGTTGACGGTGCCGGCGCCGGCCTTGATCGCCGCTTCGACCACGCGGCAGAGGAAGTCGCGGTCGGTGCGGGTGCCGTCCTCGCAACTCCACTCGACGTCGTCGCAGAGCTTGCGCGCATACGACACGCTGTCGATCACCGCGTCGTAGACCTCGTCCGGGGTCATGCGCAGCTTCACCTTCATGTGCAACGGGCTGGTCGCGATGAAGGTATGGATGCGCCGGCGTTTGGCCGGCTTGATCGCCTCGGCGGCGGCGTCGATGTCGGCGCGGGCCGAGCGCGAGAGCGAGCATACGGTCGAATTCTTGATGCGCTTGGCGATCGCGTGGATCGCGTCGAAGTCGCCGCGCGACGAAATCGCGAAGCCGGCTTCGATGACGTCGACCCCCAGTTCCTCGAGCGCCTCGGCGATGCGGATTTTTTCGTCGAGGTTCATGGCCGCGCCCGGCGATTGCTCGCCGTCGCGCAAGGTGGTGTCGAAGATGAGTACTCGGTTACTGTCGTTCGTCGTCATGGCGGGTCCTCTGGTCCACTGGTTCGCTTAGGTCGATTCGATCCCCCGAGTAACCGACGGCGCCCGCACGCGAGCGAACGTTGGCCTCAGGGGCACCTAAGTCGCAGGACCATGCCCCACAAACTCCCGCAGCCAAGCGCGAGCCTCGCGGCCTTGGGCGCCGCGGCGATCGGAATCGTCGCTGTCGTCACCGGGGTCACTGGCTTCACGCGTCTTTTAGAAAGACCCTGCTAAATCAATCGACTATTGTGGCGCGTTCAAACCTTACCGTGACAAAACATGGTTAATCGTCGGTTAAGACGCACCGATTCGTTTGATTTCTACGCTCTAATCCCCAGCGAAACAATAGATTTTCACCCGGCGCGGGTTATCCCCAAGGGTCGGACGCTCCGCCGCCCTAGTTGCGGGTCCGGTCGACCAGTCGGTTGCGCCCGAGCCACGGCATCATGGCGCGGAGTTTTTCGCCGACCGCCTCGATCGGATGATCGGCCGAGCGATTGCGCATCGCCTTGAAGCTCGGCTGTCCGGCCTGATTCTCGAGCACCCATTCGCGCGCGAACTGACCGGATTGAATCTCGCTCAAGATCCGTTTCATCTCGGCCCGGGTCTCGTCGGTGATGACGCGGCGGCCGCGGGTATAGTCGCCATACTCGGCGGTGTTGGAGACCGAATAGCGCATGTTGGCGACGCCGCCTTCGTAGAAAAGGTCGACGATCAACTTGAGTTCGTGCAGGCACTCGAAATACGCCATTTCCGGCGCATAGCCCGCTTCGACCAGCGTCTCGTAGGCCGCCATCACCAACGCCGTCACGCCGCCGCAGAGCACGGTCTGCTCGCCGAACAAGTCGGTCTCGCACTCCTCGCGGAACGTCGTTTCGATGATGCCGGCGCGGCCGCCGCCGATCGCCGAACCGTAGGAAAGCGCGATCTCCTGGGCGTTGCCCGAGGAGTTGCGCTCGATCGCCAGCAGACACGGCACGCCGGCGCCGCGCGCGAACTCGGAGCGCACGGTGTGGCCGGGCCCCTTGGGCGCGATCATGAAGACGTCGAGGTCGGCGCGTGGCTCGATCAGCTTGAAGTGGATATTGAAGCCGTGCGCGAAGGCGAGCGCCGCGCCCTGCTTCAGGTGCGGCTTCAGGTAGTCGCGGTACAGCGCCGCCTGCAATTCGTCGGGGACCACGACCATGACGACGTCGGCCCAGCGCGCCGCCGCGTCCAGCTCCATGATCGGGAAGCTGGCGAGCTCGGCCTTCTTGCGGCTCGGGCTGTCCTGGCGCAGCGCGATCGCCACGTCCTTGACGCCGGAGTCGCGCATGTTGAGCGCATGGGCGTGACCCTGGCTGCCATAGCCGTAGATCGCGACTTTCTTGGCCTTGATCAGATTGACGTCCGCATCGCGGTCGTAATAGACACGCATGGTTCCTCCCTCACGATTTCACTTTGACGCGTTGTTTCTTGACGCGCGGGCGTTCGTCGCCGTCGGCGCGCGCCGCCTTGGCGTTTTCGAATCCCGACGCGCCGCGCCGGATCGCGACCACGCCGGTGCGCGACACTTCGACCAGCCCGAGCGGGCGCATCAGACCAATGAAGGCATCGAGCTTCTCGGTCGAGCCGGTCATCTCGAAGATGAACGAGTGCGTGGTCGAATCGACCGCGCGGGCACGGAAGATATCGGCGATCCGAAGCGACTCGACCCGGCGTTCGCCGGTGCCCTCGACTTTGATCAGCGCGAGTTCGCGCGCGACGTGCGGGCCCTCGGAGGTCAGATCCTGCACCGCGTGCACCGGCACCAGGCGGCCCAACTGGTTCTTGATCTGCTCGATCACCATCGGCGTGCCTTTGGTGACGATGGTAATGCGCGACATGCGCTTGACCGCATCGACCTCGGCGACGGTCAGGCTCTCGATATTGTAGCCGCGGCCCGAGAACAGGCCGACCACGCGTGCCAGCACGCCCGCCTCGTTGTCGACGAGGACGGCGATGGTGTGGGCGCGCGCAACCGCTTCGACGTTCATGGCCGTATCGCCTAGACCAGCATCTTGCCTTCGGCCGAAATCTCGGGCTTCTCGTCCTCGGGGCCGAGCAGCATCTCGTAATGGGCGGCGCCGGACGGGATCATCGGGAAGCAGTTCTCGTCGGGATCGACGACGATGTCGGCCACCACCGGATGCGGCGTCGCGATCATCTGCTGGATCACGTCGTCGAGTTCCTCCGGCCGCGCGGCGCGCAGGCCGACGGCGCCGAACGCCTCCGCCAGCTTCACGAAATCGGGCAGCGCGTCCATGTAGGTTTCGGCGTAACGGCCGCCGTGCAGCAGTTCCTGCCACTGCCGCACCATCCCCATGTAGTGGTTGTTGAGGACGAAAACTTTAACCGGCAGGCGGTACTGGATGATGGTCGAGAGCTCCTGGATGTTCATCAGGATCGAGGCCTCGCCGGCGACGTCGATGACGAGCGCGTCGGGGTGCGCGACTTGCACGCCCATCGCCGCCGGCAGGCCGTAGCCCATGGTGCCGAGCCCGCCCGAGGTCATCCACCGGTTCGGCTCCTCGAAGCGCAGGAATTGCGCCGCCCACATTTGGTGCTGACCGACCTCGGTCGTGATGTAGGCGTCGCGCCCCTTGATGTGATGGTAGAGCCGCTCGATCGCGTATTGCGGCTTGATCACGTCGGCGGTCTTGCGATAGCGCAAGCAGTCGCGTCCGCGCCACTGCTCGATCTGTTTCCACCACGCCTTGAGCGCCTTGGCGTCGGGCTTGCAGCGCTTCTTCTTCCACGTCTTGACGAGGTCGTCGAGCACGCTGGCGACGTCGCCGACGATGCCGATATCGACCGGCACGTTCTTGTTGATCGAGGACGGATCGATGTCGATGTGGATCTTCTTCGAGCCCTTGGAAAAAGCCGAAAGCTTGCCGGTGACGCGATCGTCGAACCGCGAACCGACCGCGATCATGAGATCGCAGTTCGCCATCGCCAGGTTCGACTCGTAAAGGCCGTGCATCCCGACCATCCCGAGGAACTGCGGATCCGATCCGGGATAGGCGCCGAGCCCCATCAGGGTGTTGGTGATCGGGTAGCCGGTGAGGCGCACGAGTTCGGTCAGCAGTTCGGAGGCGCGCCGGCCCGAATTGATGACGCCGCCGCCGGTGTAGAAGAGCGGGCGCTTGGCGGCCGCGATCATCGCCACCGCGGCCTCGATCTTGGCACTGTCGCCCTTGATGCGGGGACGGTAGGTCCGATGGGCGACCTCGGTCGCCGCGGCATAACGGCCGATCGAGAGCTGGACGTCCTTGGGCAGATCGACCACCACCGGCCCCGGCCGGCCCGAGCGTGCGACATAGAACGCCTCATGGATCACGCGGCCGACGTCGTTGGCGTCGCGGACCAGATAATTGTGCTTGGTGCAGGGCCGGGTGATGCCGACGGTATCGGCCTCTTGGAACGCGTCGTTGCCGATCAAATGGGTCGCGACCTGCCCGGTCAGGCAGACGATCGGGATCGAATCCATCATCGCGTCGGTCAGGCCGGTGACGACGTTGGTCGCGCCCGGGCCCGAGGTCACCAGGAGCACGCCGACCTTGCCGGTCGACCGCGCATAGCCCTCGGCAGCGTGGGCGGCGCCCGCTTCCTGGCGCACGAGGATGTGGCGGAGGCTGTTCTGGGCGAAGATCGCGTCGTAGATCGGCAGGACCGCGCCGCCGGGATAGCCGAAGACGATGTCGACACCCTCATCGACGAGGGCCTTGATGACGATTTCGGCGCCGGTCAGCTCTTGGTATTCGGACATCGCTCTTGCTCCTTGCCTTCCGGCCGATCCGGACAGGCCACCCCTCGACACTCCGCTTGGCGAGCGAACGCTCCCGACCGTTCGGCCAAACGCCGTTCGCCCCGGTCCACACGGGCCCGGGGCCCTTGAAACGCGCGGGAGAGCGTGAAAAACGGCGCAAAACTAGTTCGCCGGCCAGCGTCGGTCAACAAAAACTAGCAAATAAATGAAAAGATTTCGTGAACAATTCTTTCCGTTTGTTGCGCACCGACTGCCCGCCACCCCTGCATTTGGTGACGAAACCAAGTCATCTGCCGTTTGGCGTATTGGCGAGTCGCGGCCTGCCCGGCGGCAATCGCCGCGACCCGGTCGAGTTTCCCGGCGAGGTACGCCTGGAGTGCCTCGACCCCGACCGCCTTCATGGCCGGGAGCGTCGGATCGAGCCCCCGCGCCAGCAATGCTCGGACTTCATCGATGGCGCCATTATCGATCATGGCCGCGAAGCGCGCCGCAATGCGCGCATGAAGCGCCGCGCGCGCCAGCACCAGCACGACGGCGAGCTGCGCCGCGAGCCCTTGACTCCGCTCGCTGCTCGCCTGCCAGCTGGATAGCGGGCGCCCGGTCGCCTCGATCACCTCGAGGGCGCGCACGATCCGCTGGCGATCGCCGGGCTCGAGCCGTTCCGCCGTTACTGGGTCGCGCGCCGCCAGTTCACGGTGGAGCGCAACCGGCCCGATCGCATCGAGGCGGGCGCGAGCCGCGGCTCGGATCGCGTCGGGGATCGCGGGAATCGCGCTCAAACCTTCGGTCAGCGCCCGAAAATAAAGCCCGGTGCCGCCGACGACGATCGGCACCCGGCCGGCGGCTTCGGCCTCGGCGATGGCGCGCTGCGCCAGGTCGCACCAAGCGGCCACCGAGCAACGCTCCGCGGCATCGCGGGCGCCATAGAGCCGATGCGGGACGCGGGCCTCGTCGGCCGCGCTCGGCCGCGCGGTGAGGATGCGGAGGTCGCGGTAAAGCTGCTGGCTGTCGGCGTTGACGATGACGGCGCCGCCGCGGCCCTCGAGCCTCTCGGCCAGCGCGAGGGCAACGGCCGACTTGCCGCTCGCGGTCGGTCCCGCTATCAGGATGGCGCGCGATCTCATGAAATACGTCATTACCCTCATCGGGAACCCAAAGTCCAAGCCGGTCGACATGGTGGTTGTCGATACCGCCGTGACCGCGCTCGCGCGCGCCAACGCCAAACTCGATAAACCCGACTGGCTCGCCAAGAAGCGCGCCGTCGATATCCGTTTCGACCGGCTCCAGCCGCTCAAGGCGCTTCAGCTCGCGCGCGCCGCGATCGGCGACCTTCCCTACGATTCCTACGCCCAGCCGATCGAGGGACGGCGCAAGAAGCTCCTGGTTGCCGATATGGACTCGACCATTCTCGTCGGCGAGACCATCGACGAGCTCGCCGCCGAGGTCGGCAAGAAAGCCGAAATCGCCCGCATCACCGCGCTCGCCATGGACGGCAAGCTCAAATACGCCGAGTCGCTCAAGCAGCGCGTCAATGCGCTGGCCGGTCTGTGGGTCGATAAGCTCGACGCGACCTATGCCCGGCTCGCGGTCAGCGCGGGCGCGGCGACGCTGGTGGCGACGATGGAGAAGCATGGCGCGCTCACCGTTCTGGTGACCGGCGGCTTCACCTATTTCACCGATCGCGTCGCCGCCGCGCTCGGCTTCGACCGTGTGCACGCCAACGAGCTCGAAATCGTCGGCGGCAAGCTGACCGGGGTCGTCAAGGAACCGATCCTCGACGGCAACGCCAAGCGCACCGTGCTCGAGCAGACCGCGCGGGAACTCAAGATCGAGCTGCGCGAAGCGGTCGCCGTTGGCGACGGGGCCAACGACCGCGGCATGATCGAAGGCGCCGGCCTCGGCGTCGCCTATCGCGCCAAGCCGGCGCTCGCCGACTACGCCGACGCGCGCCTCGACCACGCCGACCTGACCGGACTCCTGTACCTCCAAGGCTACCGCGAGGACGAACTGGTCGTCCGGCCCGACACCCTGACCCCGCCCGCCTAACGAGAAAGGGCGGAGCCTAGCCCCGCCCTTTGCGCCGTCTTCGAAGCTGACGTGCCTTAACCGACGTCGAGCCGGAGCGCGACGAAACGCAGATCCTCGCCGCTCTGGATCAGGAGCAGCACCGATTTGCGCTTGCCGTCCTGGATTTTTTTGACCTTGTCGGCAACGTCCGCCGGCGAGGTTACCTCTTCCTGCGCCACCTCGACGATGACGTCGCCCGGCTTGATGCCCTTTTCGGCGGCAGGCGAATCCTTGGCGACGTCGGTGACGACGACGCCGCGGACCCCCTCGGCCAGGCTGAAGCGCTGCTTCATCTCCTGATTGACGCCCGAGAGCGTCAATCCGAGCGCCCTCATCGTTTCGGTTTTATCCGTGCGAGTCTTGGGATCGACCGCGGCAACGCGCTGCTCGTCCTCGGGCAGTTCGCCGACCTTGACGTCGAACGTCATCTGCTTGCCCTTGCGCCAGACCACGACCTTCGAGCTCTTGCCGATCTTGGTCTCGGCGACGTAGCGCGGCAGCCGGCGCATTTCCTTCACGTCCTTGCCGTCGAAGGACAGGATGATGTCGCCCGACTCGATGCCGGCGACCTTGGCCGGGCCGTCGTCGGTGACGCCGGCGACCAGCGCGCCCTTGGCTTCGCCGAGCCCAAGGCTTTCGGCGATCTCGTCGGTGACGGTCTGGATGCGAACGCCGAGCCAGCCGCGCCGCGGCTTGCCGTGCTCGATCAACTGTTCGATCACCGGCCGCGCCAGCGCCACCGGGATCGCGAAGCCGAGCCCGACGCTGCCGCCCGACGGCGAGAAGATCGCCGTATTGATGCCGATCACTTCGCCTTCCATGTTGAACATCGGTCCGCCCGAGTTGCCGCGATTGATCGGCGCGTCGGTCTGCAGGAAGTCGTCATAAGGCCCGGCGTTGATGTTGCGGCCACGGGCGGAAATGATCCCGACGGTGACGGTGCCGCCCAGATTGAACGGGTTGCCGATCGCCATCACCCAGTCGCCGACCCGGGTCTTGTCCGAATTGCCCCACTTGACGGTCGGGAGTTTGCGCTCGGTCTTGAGCTTGAGCACCGCGAGATCGGTCTTGGGGTCTTTGGCGATGATGGTCGCTTCGAGCGTGGTCTCGTCGTGGAGCGTGACCCGCACCTCGTCGGCTTCGGCAATGACGTGGTTGTTGGTGACGACGATGCCCGAGGCATCGATGATGAAACCGGAGCCGACCGAGGTCGAGCGGCGACCCTGCTGCGGGCGATCGCCCCGCTCGCGTTCCTGGCGGTCGAAGAACTCCTTGAAGAATTCCTCGAACGGCGAGCCGGGCGGAAACTGGGGCATCGGCACGGTTTCGCGCTCGCTGCGCTGTTGGCCGCGGCGCGACGCCTGCTGCGGCGCCGATGTGGTCGAAATGTTGACCACCGTCGGCAGCAGTTTTTCGGCGAGATCGGCCAGGCTGTCCGGTCCGGCCGGTCCGCGGTTGCCGCGCGCCGCCTGGGCGCCCGCGTCGTAGGGCGCCATCAGGGCGGCGACGATTGCGACCGTGCCCGCCCATCGCGCCCACGCGGCGTTGCGACTGCCGACGCCGATCTGCCATTCGCTTTTCATAGACTTCGTTCTCCGTTCGCGACCAATCGCGGGGTTTCCTGGATTCATCTAAGATAGGGCAACGCGCCCGTAGGGCAACGCGCCCGTCCCGTACATGGATAGGCGGGCGAACCCGATCAAAACTCGGGCACTGCCCGCCAGTGATATGTTCAATCGTAGACTACGATTGCGGAAACGTTGCGGCGATTCGGCCTTGCTCAGGTGCGGACCAGCCACACCAACCCGACCCCGACCACCGCCATCGCCAGGCCGCCCAACCGCAAGTTGATGGCCGGCAGCGACTGGGCCAGTGCCATGAAGCGTTTGAGGCCGTCGGGAAAGAGCGCGTAGAGCGTCCCCTCGATCACCAGGACGAGGCCGACCGCCGTGAGAAAGTCGAGCACGATCCCCGGGTGCTACGGCTTGGCCCCCGGCAACCGACCCCGCATATCGTTGAAGTAGCGGAAAAATTCGGTATCGGGGTTGAGAATCATCGTGGTGTCGCTGCCGCCCAACGCCTCGCCATAAGCCTGCATCGATCGGTAGAAAGCGAAGAACTCGGGGTCCTTGCCGAACGCCTCGGCGAAGATGCGATTGCGTTCGCCGTCGCCTTCGCCGCGCAGGATCTGGGCGCGGCGGTGGGCATCGGCCAACAACACGGTCTTCTCGCGATCGGCGTTGGCGCGGATCAGCTGCGCCTGTTCGGCACCCTGGGCGCGAAATTCCTTGGCTTCGCGTTCGCGCTCCGACTTCATGCGGGCGAAGATCGCCTGCGCGTTGGCTTCGGGGAGGTCGGCGCGCTTGATGCGAACGTCGATCACAGCGATGCCGAAGTTCTTGGCCTCGCCGTTCACGAGATCCGCGGTCTGCCGCATCAGCTTGGCGCGCTCGCCCGAGAGCACAGCGGAGAGCGGAACCTCGCCCAGCACCGAGCGCAGGCTCGAGTTGAGCATGGCTGCCAGCCGCGAGCGGACGCCGAGCTCGTTGGTCACGGTCTGATAGAACCGCAGCGGATCGACGATCTGATAGCGGAGGAAGGCATCGACGACGAGCCGCTTCTGGTCGGACGCGATGATTTCTTCGGCGGCGCCATCGTAAAACAGGACCCGATTGTCGAACGAAACGACGTTCTGGATGAACGGCACCTTGACCTGCAGCCCGGGCTCCTTGACGACCCGCTTCGGCTCGCCGAATTGGAGCACCAGGACCTGCTCGGTCTGGCGCACGGTGAAGAAGGCCGAGGACAGGACGAACGCGAGGACCGCGATCGCGACCGCGGCGATGGCGAGGATGCGGTTCATCACTTGCCCTCCTTCTTGCGCTGCAGTTCCGGAAGCGGCAGATACGGCACCACCCCGCCGCCGCCGGGGCTCTGATCGACCAGCACCTTTTGCGATCCGCGCAGCACCCGCTCCATCGTTTCGAGATAGATGCGGCGTTGGGTCACGTCCTTGGCCTTGGCGAACTCGTTATAGATCGCGGTGAAGCGGCTGGCATCGCCGAGCGCGCGCGCCACGGTCTCCTCCTTGTAAGCCTGCGCTTCCTGCAGCATCTGCTCGCGTTCGCCGCGCGCGCGCGGCAGGATGTCGTTGGCGTAGGCCTCGGCTTCGTTCTTCTGCCGCTCGAGATCGGCGCGCGCGCGCTGAACGTCGCGGAAGGCGTCGATCACCGCGCCCGGTGGGTCGACCTTCTGCAGCTTGACTTCGTTAATCTGGATTCCGGCCTTGTAGCCATCGAGGATCCCTTGCGCCAGCGTGCGCACGTCGGCCTCGATCTGGGCGCGTCCCTCGGTCACCGCGCGCTGGAACGGGGTCTTGCCGACCACTTCGCGCATCGCGCTTTCGGCCACCGCCTTCACGTTGGCCTCGGGCTGGGTGATGTTGAAGAGAAACTGGCCGGCGTCGCGGATCACCCAGAACACGGTGAAGTCGATATCGACGATGTTCTCGTCGCCGGTCAGCATCAGGCTCTCTTCGGCGATGTCGCGCTGCGCGGTGCCGCGGCCGGTCTCGGTGGCGCCGCGAAAGCCGACGTCGGCACGGTTGACGCGGGTTACCTTGGGGGTCTCGACCGATTCGATCGGCGTCGGCAGGTGGTAGTTGAGGCCGGGCTTGGTGGTTTCGACCCACTTGCCGAACCGCAGCACGACGCCCTGCTCGTCGGTGCCGACCCGGTAGAAGCCGCTGCCGACCCAGACCGCGACCAGCACCACCAAGACCAGCACGATCATCCGCTTCGAACCGCCCGAGGGCAGCGCGCCCCGGAATCGGTCTTGGCTCCGGCGCAACAAGTCCTCGAGGCTCGGCGGCTGCGGGCCGCGCGGTCCTTGTCCCCACGGTCCACCACCACCCTGTTGGTTCCACGGCATGTGCGAATCCCTAGTTTTTTACGGTTGGCCGGGCGCGGGTTTTGAATTCCCGGTGCGCCGGGTTATATGACAGCGACACGGTTCACGCAACGCGACCCCACGGACCGTGTGGATTCCTTGGCACTTGACATCGGAGTACTAAGTATGGCGGCGGTCACCGAAGAACAAGTGCGGACAGCCTTAAAATCGGTGATCGATCCCGACCGCGGCGCCGACGTGGTCGCCGCCGGCATGATTTCCGGCGTCCACGTCCGCGACGGCCACATCACGTTCTCGATCGAGGTCCGCCCCGAGGAGGGCGCCACCAAAGAGCCGATCCGAAAAGCATGCGAGAAGGCCGTCGAGGCGCTCCCCGGCACGCTCTCGGTGAGCGCGGTCTTGACCGCGAGCCGGCCCTCCGGCGCCGCCAAAGCGGCCGCCGCGGGCCCCGCCGCCCATAGCCACGCGCCCGGGTCCGGCCACACCCACGCCCCAGGGCACGGCCATGCTCATGGCC